>JBAYMO010000012.1:0-41494 GCA_041663485.1 Candidatus Buchananbacteria bacterium
AAAGAGATAATAAGAATGAATCTGGTGCAAGCTATGACATCTGCTTTGCCAACTGAAGAAATGCAGAAAATTCATGAAGATATTTCTCACCTAGCCAGAATATTTTATCGGGGTAATCTAGACAAAGAACGATATTTAGAATTGCTTAAGCAGATTCATCTCGCGGCTCAGGCCGGGCAAGCGGTTTTTGGCAGCCACGAGGAATTTGTCGTCGCGCTTAAATTTTTAAAGATTGATGCCAATGAAGCGGCAAAAATTGTCAAGCATGAACAAGATCATGCTGCCGAGCTGGAAAAGCGCGGCTTACCGGTGAAATATCATCTTCATTTCGGCCGCAACGCCGATGGCAGTTTGGTTTATCTGCCTTTTGTCAGTAGTGCCGGTGAAGTATTAAATTATGATGAGTATAAGGCATCAACTTCGGCGCCTGATAATTTGAGCGAGCTGGATATCTCTTCAATAGATTTGACCAAGCCATGAAAAAGATTTGCTTAATTTCCGTCCCGAATGAACTAAAAAATTTATTTGTCTAATATGGATCTAAAATCAGTCGTCAATAAACTTGATATAGAATTCGCAATCAAAGATTTACCCCCCGACGAACCATTCAGTACTCTTTTGCCTAAGAAGTATGGTGAGGCAGGTATTTTATTTAACCAATATTTTACTGCTGAATATCTTATTAACTTCCATGGCTTGATGCTAAAAAATTCCGATCAGGTCAATAAAATTTATTTGTCGGTATTTCTTAGCCCGGAAATATTAGACAAAATTTTTTTACGACAGACGGGCGAGGCGTTAATTTTTATCCATCACCCAATGGAGTTTGAATCAAGTGGCCGGGGTTTTCTACCATTGCCTGAAAAATATTTCATTGAGATGCAAAAACGAAAAATTTCTGTATATTCAATTCATACGCCGCTTGATATTCACGGCAGGATTTCGACTAGTCGAAGTATTGCCAAGCTATTAGAATTGCAGTCCCCTCAAGAATATAGTCGATGCTCAACTGGTTTTGCCGGTATCTTTGGTCAGCTAGAAGATAAAATGCCCTTTGATGAATTTATTGCCTTATTAAAGATAATTTTTAACTTATCAAAAATTACCTACAAGCAGGAATTGCCGTTTGTTCAAAAAATTGGAATTATTGCCGGAGGTGGGGCAGAGGTGGAGTATATGAAAGAAACAATCAGCTTGGGTTGTGATACGTATCTATCGGGAGATTATTTGAATAAAGTCCAAACGATTAATTCAAAACATCATCGGGCGGAATATGAAGCCATTAAAGATGAGCTGAAAATTAATTTAATTGAGTGTTCCCATTACGCCACAGAGAAAGTGGTTTTAGAAAATGAGATGCAGGACTATTTTCAAAATCTGGGTTTATTAACCGAATATATTGATCAAGCGGATTATTGGAAATAAATCTATGAAGTTTTTCGGCGCTGAGGTTAAAAAAGATTTTATCTCTAGAATTGCGAGCAAAGATTTGGTGGTCCCGGTTTTTTTGTATCTCCTTGATTGATAATATTTTTTCATAATTTATTTAGCCTTGTTTACCCCCGAAAATTTAATTAATTTTTTGCGATCAATTTCTACTACCTCTGCGTCTAAAAAATCGCCCTAAAGGCGATTTTTTGGTATAATATGAGATATAAGTATTAACTACCAAAACTATGTTATTAGAAAACAAAGTTGCCATTGTCACTGGCGCTGGTAGGGGAATTGGTCAAGGCATTGCTCTGGCTTTAGCTGCCGAAAAATGTAATATCGTGGTTTCGGATATCAATCAAAATGACTGCGAAAAAGTTGCCGAAGAGCTGGGAAAACTCGGCGTTAAGACTTTGGCGGTTAAATGCGACGTTTCCAATAAATCAGACGTTGAAAATTTATTCAAACAAACCGTCAAGGAATTTGGCCAGCTTGATATTTTGGTCAATAATGCCGGTATCTTTCCGTTTGTCCCTTTTGCCCAGATGCAAGAATCTGATTGGGACAAAGTGATCAACGTTAATTTGAAAAGCGTATTTTTATGTTCTCAACAAGCGGCAAAAATTATGTCAGACGGCGGACGAATAATCAACACTTCTTCAGTGGCCTCAGTTATTGGTTTTGAGGGCTTAGTCCATTATTGCGCTTCTAAGGGCGGCATAAATAGCATGATTCGAGCTTTAGCCTTGGAGTTAGCATCTAAAAAAATCACGGTTAACGCCGTAGCACCCGGCGCGATTGATACTCCGGGGGCTAGCGGTGGCGCAGAAGAAACCAAAAAACAGACTATTGCCATGATTCCTTTGGCGCGCATGGGTTTGCCTGAAGACATTGCCAATACTGTTGTCTTTTTAGCTTCCGAAAAATCCAGTTATATTACTGGTCAGACGATTATTGTTGATGGCGGCTGGACTTTGAGATAATTTTAGTATTTATGAAAAAAATTTATTTAATTTCCGCCGTCACCATAATAATTGGCATAATATTTTATTTGAATGCCGTTCAGTTAAAATTTTTGTGGGGCGCCCAGCTTTTATTATTGCCAATAATATCCGGTATATTAATGGTATTGGTTCAGCGAGAAGATCGAAGTTATAGATTTTTACCCAAACTTATTTTTGGTTCATTAATTACTGCTTTTGTTTTTGCCTGCGTCATTCAAGTAATTGAGTGCTTTGATTACAATTACGGTTCGCATTGCCCGATTCCCAATCTTGCCAGTATTACGCCTTTTGTCTTATTTCTGTCAGGCATTTTTATTTTTGGCGGCTTAATTGGCATTGCCCTTAAAGGTGCTTATTTGTTACTCAATAAAAATAATGGCTATGGAAAAGCTTAAACCAATAATTCTAATGTCAGTTGCTTGTGCGTTGATTTTTTTGGTAATTAGCTCTTGGGTTTTTAACTACGGCTGGTCAATTCTGCCTTATCTAATTCTGGCCGGCTGTTTTTTAGTTTGGGTGCAAAAAGAAACTGTTACTTATAAGTTTTTAACCAAGTTGTTGCTCGGGGCATTAATTTTTGGTTTTCTGTCTGCAGTTTTGGTTTTTTTTAGAATGTATGTGATGTCTAATTTTGTCTATGATAACCCAATGCCTATTTCCAAATTATGGGATCAGGATACCCGGATGATGGCTTTGGTTTTTTTCATTATTAGTTTTGTAGGTGGCCTTATTGGGGTAGTCTTAAAAGGTTTTTATTTTCTATACAAAAACAAATTGGATTGGGTAATTGTTTTGCTTGGCCCGCTTTTGGTAGCCATATCTTCGCTAGCGATTTTTAAAGCTAAAATTGGCGGCACAATTATGAGCCGTCTTTATGGTTGGCCTTATCCTTTTTTAACTCACCAAATCAAAGATGTTTTAGATGGTTTTTCCATTGACAAGTGGAGTTTTTCACCCGGTAGCTTTTACCATTATGTTATTTTTGATTATCTGTTGTATTTGATATTATTTTTGACAGTCTACTTTGCCATCAAATTGGTTAATAAAAAATTGAAAACAAAAAAGATCAACCGTACCATATTTTTATTCGGCTTTATGGTTTTGCTGATACTAAAGTGTACCTCCGCTATGTCAGCTAAGGAATCATACATCTCTTATCAAATCGCCAACGCCGGGTATTGCCAGCAAAATTCTGATTGCGTCATTGTGGCCAATCAATCACCTTTCAGTTGCGCGATTGTCAGTAATAGAGATAATGCCGACAGAATTTTGAAACTGGTCAACTCTTATCCTTCAGCCGGTGAACTACAATGTTTAGGCGAGGAAAAGGCGATATGCGTAGATAATAAATGCCGGGTTTTATCTTATGACAATTCGTCTAATGAAACAAACTGGGAAAAAATCAGGCAGGCGGTTGAAAACTGCGAGGTAGCTTCCGTTAGTCAGACCCATAGTCTGGAAGTTAAGATAATTTTAAAAAACGGCAAAATGATAATGGCGATAGAACCGGAAATTGATGATATTTTTGACATTGTTAGCCCGACAACCGAGAAATGCGGCTCAATTAGAATGGCTACCGAATAATTTTAATATATGAGGAAAAAATCAATACTTTTATCTGTTACAGTGACTGCGATTGTTGTTTTAGCCATAGGAATTGCGATTCCTAAATTGACCGTTTACGATAAGATTCCAGTCGATAAAAGTTTCAGAAAAAATGTGATGCAGGCACTTAATGTCCATTATGATAATCCTTTAGAGCGACTGGCTTTATGGCTGGGCAAAAGTCGTATAGTTTCCGCCATGCCATTAAGTGCGGAAGTCGAATCGTTTACTTTGTTTCGCATTCCCTTGGGTTTTTTCCGCGGGATTCCCGATATGAGACTCAGCATATTTTTTAATCTGGCCGGTGATTGGTCAGCCAAGGTTAATTCGGATGTAATCGGTTTTTCTCCGAAATTGTTTATTCCAATACCTGATGAGGTGCCGCTTGGCTGGTATGCTCATCAATTAAGCGATTCACGAATAATTTTAACCAAGCAAAAAATTCTGCCAAATATTGGTAATACCGAAGGCTATGCCTATGGCGATCAGATTAATATTAGTGTGCTCAAATTTGATAAAGATCCAAAACGTCCTGAAGACTGGCCACAACTTGCCTGGACAGAAGACCAGGTTTTAGTTAAGGAAAAATCTTGGACAAATGTCAGCGGTATGACTGCGCTTCGGGTTCGACATGACCCGGGCGGAGCCAGCGGCGGACAGATAACTTGGTATCTTTTTGACAATGACCGAGTGTATGAATTATCACTGTATCTGCCGAGTGATCCACCCAACGATGAAACTTTTAGTAAGTTTGTATATCATTACGGCGAGCAGATTAGTCAGCAAGCTACAACAACGCAAAATATAAATTCAAACTCATTAAATAGTTTGGCTGAAAAGCTGGCCGAATGTCTGCCTAAAAGCGATATGGCCAGCCATGAGATTTGCAATGAGCTCTTAAAACAAATAATCGATTTTGAATCCTGTGCGAAAGCCGGTTTTTCTATTATGAAATCAAATCCGCCCCAGTGCCAAACGCCAGACGGCAGAAATTTTGTTGAGAGAAGTAAATAATAAAAAATTATGGATGAACAAAACAAAGTAATTAACGGTGATGGTTTATTAATGAAGGGTGGTGGTATAGTTATTAAGCAAGAAAACGGGAATAAATATGTGTTAATGGTATATCGCACTAAGCACGATGATTGGTCTTTTCCCAAAGGACACACGGAACATGGAGAATCAATTCAGCAAACTGTCATTCGAGAAGTTAAGGAAGAATGTGGCATCGAAACGGAAATTATTAAAGAGCTTATGCCTAATAAATATTTTAATCCTAAAAGTAATGAAGAAATTATTTGTTACATGTACTTATTAAAACCAGAAACGTTTGAAATTAAACCGGAAAATGAAGGCGATAAAGTCGAGTGGATTTTGCTGGATGAAGTGATAAACAAAATATCCCATTCAAATCTAAAAAATTATTTTAACAGGGTGATTGGCGAAGTTATTGAATCGGCGATTATAAATGAAAATGAAAATAAATAAACAAATTAATTGGTTATTCTTTGACGCCGGCGGTGTTTTACTGGATGAAACCAAGCACGAAGGGCAGAGAATAAATTTGATTTTAAAAGCAGTTAAAATTTTTAAACCCGAAATAACCAAAGATGATGTTTTGGCTGTTCGTTTTAAGGCCAGTGCTGCTTTAGGCGGTTTGACAGAAAATATTATCAAAATGTTTTTGTCGGATAGTAAAAATATCAAACAAGCCCTGCAATTTATTAACGATCATTGGGATAAAAATCAAAGTTCATTTGTCAGGCCAGACGCGAAGAATGTGGTAGAAAAATTAGCGGAAAAATTTAACCTCGGTCTTTTAGCTAATCAACCGATTGAAACAAAAGAAAGATTAGAAAAAGCCGGGGTCTTAAAATATTTCAAGTTTCAAGATGTCTCCGAAGATATTAAATTAAGAAAGCCTGATCCTGAATTTTATAAAGCAATATTTAACGCTACTGGTGCTGATCCGAAAAAGTCATCTATGATTGATGACAATATTGAAAGGGGATTAATCCCAGCCAAGAACTTAGGCATGACCACTGTTTGGTTTAAACAAGAAGATAGGGAGGTGTCGGCTGGCGTTGTTGATTATACAATTATGTCATTAGGTGATTTATTGGCAATATTTAATTAGGCAGACGAATTAATGTGAGACATCGCCTTTAAGGCGATTTTTTGGTATAATATGAAATATAAACAATAATTCGTCTGCGCTTAATTTTTTGCGACCTGACTCTAAATATATGAAAACCACCGCCATTTTGCCAATTTTTAACGAAGAAAAAACTGTAGCTCAAGTTCTGGCGGTTTTAATTGCATCTCCCTGGCTTGATGAAATAATAGTAATTGACGATGCGTCCGAGGATAATAGTTTGAAAATAGTAAAACAATTTTCTTCGGAAAAATTAAAGGTTATCCATTTGGATAAAAATTTAGGAAAAAGCGGGGCGGTAAAATATGCCGTTGATCAAACCAAGACTGATGTCTTGTTTTTTTGTGATGGCGATCTGCACGGTTTTAAACAGGAACACATTAATCAGCTTTTGAAGCGTTTAGAAGCGAAGGAAGAGGTGATGGCGGTGGGTATTATGGATCGGGGATTTTTTCATAATACATTGGTTAAAAAATTTGGTCCTTTGATTACCGGCGAAAGAGCAATTTCGTATAAAGTTTTCCAGGAAATTTTACGTAACAATTTTTTAAATGAATTGATGCAAGGCTACAAAATGGAGATAGTCATGAACGAATATTGCGTTAAGAATAAGATTTATATTCAGAAAGAAATTTTGAAGGGCGTGGAGCAGACGATGAAACCTTATAAAAATAAAAATGGGTTTTGGCTACTGGCCAAAGAAACCATGGAACTGGCGGACGCGTTTTTTAGAATAAAATTTCATAGGTTTGGCAAGTAAGCCGAATTCTTTATTTATGGTAAAATATAAATATGAAAAAGATTGGTGATTATTTAAGCCGGCCGATTATAATTTTTAGCCTGGTAGTTTCAGGGATAGTGATTATAGTTGCTTGCGGTTTATTTTTTATTGATCAGGCGCAAACCGCCGGCTTGTGTTCAACGTCTCCAATTAACTCGGCGACTTTTATTAAAACTTATCATTTGCTTGATTTAACGGATGGTTTCAATGTCATTCCCGCCAAAAATGGCGGGTATTTATTTACTGGTGATACTTTGCCCGCTTCTGGCATGGGTGCGGCTAAACCATTTATTATTAAAACTGATGCTGCTGGTAATCTTTTATGGAGTCGTTGGTTTGCCAGCCCCAGCGCGGCTTTGGGCGCTATGTCATCGCGGCGCATTGCGCGCTTAGCCGTGGAAACTACTGACGGTAACATTGTGATGGCAGCTGATATGATGGATTTTGTTGACGGCCAGTATGCGGAATTAAAAGAGGATTATGGCGATATTTTTGTTACCAAATTAAATACCAAAGGCAGTATGCTATGGTCGGTGATGCTGGGTGATTATGGTTTAGATCGGCCGCAAAGAATTTGGGCCTTGCCTGGTGGGGGCATTATGATTTTAGGCAAATTCTCCAAAATTGGTTATGGCAGTGATATTGCTGATTCTGATACCGTACCAAAATACAGTGCATTTATTAAAATAGATAAAAATGGAAAAGTTCAGCTGGTAACAAAAATGGCTTGGGCGGCGGAAGATGCGCAGCGTTTGGCTGATGGTAGCTATATTGCTTTAGCTAATATCGCTGTGGTCGAGGCCAAACCAGAGGAAAATGTTTTAGGACCTGAAGTGGTGCCGCAGGCTTTGCCGACGATGATAAAATTAGATAGCAATTTAAAAACGGTTTGGGCCAAAAGTTTGGAAATGATTCCATCGGCCATTAGCGCTCCGACTAGTTACGCCGGGGGAAATTTAGTTATTGGTAAAACTGTTATTCGTATGCCGGGCGGGGACTTTCGGGCGGTTCAGTCAACGCCCGACGGTGGATTTTTAGCTTTTGGTTTTGGTGATTTGACTTTAAGTAGTGGATTAATGACCGGTGTCGCTAATTCGATTACCAGTTTTTCACCCAGAGCGCTGCTGGCTGTTAAATTTAATGCCGCCGGTGCTTATCAATGGGTTAAGAAATTAGCCACCAATTTAACCTTTGGTATTAGCAGTAATGATTTTTTAGTAACTAAAACTACCGACAACCAATTTGTTATTTTGCAAGATGTAGTTTTTGACAGTGCGACGGTACAGGCGCCTGATTTTAAGCTACAAAAAGAAGCCTTGGCCAATAATATTGAGTTAATTAAAACAGACGCGGATTTTAATCCCCGTTGGGCAAAAAAAATTAATATCGAAAGAGACTTGTCTGGTTATGCTGTCGCGCCCACGGCCGACAAAGGTGTGGTTGTCGCGGCCAGTCTTTTAACCACTAAACAGCACCTGGTCTTGGGCAGTCTCGAGCCATACAAAGAGGCAGCTTTAATTAAGGTTGATGCCAATGGCAGCATCAATAGCAGCGTCAATGTTTCTGACCAGCCAGCCGTCACCGTCCAAGATCAAAGTCAGTATTTGGTGTCCAACAGTATGGAGGTCGGCCAGGCCGCGAGTATGAAATTAAATGTTAACCAGAAAGTTAAAGAAAAAGTCAGTGCCATAAAAAATATTGCGCGTAATATTTGTCAGTATAAAAAAGCCACGGTCGCGCCGGTTTGTTCATATTTAGCTTCCAATGCGGCCGATTCTTCGGCTTCGGGACAAAATTCGCCGGCGGCCAAAACTTGGGCGCAAATAAGTTATGATAATGCCAAGGCGGGAAAGATTGAATCGGAAAAAAATCAACAAATTCATGACGAATTATTACCGATTCTTAACCAAATTTTTAATTCTCAAGTTAAAATGACTGACAGTATGTCCGGCATGTGGCTGACTTATTATTTCCCGCGCCTAGTCACCAGGGCGGATGTAGAGGCGGTGCAAAAAGAATACGCGGCCTTGGGTTATAAAATTGATGAATCAAACGGCGGTAACCTTTGGGTTTCCAAAATTGGTCGCACATTGCATCTGACTTTTTCCATTCAAAGTTCCATGACCGGTAAATTGGAAGTCTTATTTTAAATAATTATAATTAAAAACCGTATGTCAAAAAAAATTTTAGGTTTAGAATTTTTTTTAATTGGCGTTATGATTTTTGCCGGCGCGGGCTGCGCCAAACAAGAAGCCGCCACGGACAACGCGAACAACCCAAAAACCAATGAGGTGACGCAAGAAAAAGCGCCAGCCGTAGCTGATCAAACAATGGTTGATTGTGGTCAGGGGCAAGACCAGTTTTGTTTTGTTAACCGCATGAATGAATGTTTGCCGGCAAAAGTTAGAATGACTGGTAACGATGGAAAAACCAGCATTGATTTGATAATTTTGGGCGTCGAGAATGAAACCTGTCATTTTCAGCGAAAGATTAATGATGTCCTAAATTTGAATTGTTTTTTCCCTAAGGGGACGTTTAATACGGACACTCTGGATCAAACTTTTGGCAACGACAAGGGTTTGCAGAAAGTAGTCGATAGCGCTTGCAAGTCCGGCTGGTAATTAATAAATATTAGTGATACTAATTCGACCAAAAATAGCAGACTAATCCCTGCTATTTTTTGGCCGCCAAGGTGTCGTGGTCTGTCTATAGAATTTTGAAGTTGGTTAATCACCAGTTTCAAGCCTTGTCTATTAGGCCATAAAATTGTATAATTTAAAAGGCTTAATTTAAAAAATTCGGTTTAAGGTGATAATAACCATGCCGACTAATTTATGAGTTTTTTTACCAAGACAAGTGAAAATCAAAATCAAGGCTCGGCTTTTAATGCCGCCAAAATCAGAAAATTTTTTCCGGCCATAAAAGCAGGCAGGATTGTTTCTAATAATGCCGCCAGCACCCAATGTCCCAGTCAACTCTTGGATTTATTGGCTAAGCTTATCGTTGAATATGACAATGTTCACCGGGGTCAATCGCAATCTTCAGTTTTAACCACGGAAAGTTTTGAATCTTCTTATGATACGATCGCGCAGTTTATTGGCGCCCCGTCGCGAAGAAATATTATTTTATACCGCAATACCACTGAAGCAATTAACTCGGTGATGTATTCTTTGATGACTGAATTTAAAGACGGCGATAATATCGTTACGACGTTTATGGAGCACAACTCAAATTACGTTCCGTGGTATGGGTTATGCAAAGAAATATTATCAAAATTTGGTATTAAAGTAGAATATCGAATCGCGAAATTCGACAAAGAAACCGGAGAGCTTGATTTGAACCATTTAGAATCTTTGGTTGATAAAAAAACCAAATTAATTTGTTGCAGCGGCGCGTCTAATTTTTTAGGCACGAAGAATCCGATTAAAAAAGTTAGAGCTATCGCTGACGCCAGCGGGTACCTTCAGCCTGATGGCCAAAAGAAATCCTATTTATTAATTGATGGCGCGCAAACCGTTCCCAATATTTTTATTGATGTCAAGGATTTGGATGTTGATTTTTTAGCTTGGTCTTTTCATAAAATGATGGCGCCATTTGGTGTTGGCGCTTTATACGCTAAAGAAGAGCTACTGGAAAAGATGAAGCCTTTTTTGTATGGCGGCGATATGATTGCCGACGGCATGGTTAGTCCAAAAGCCGTGGGTTATAATGTGTTGCCTTGGAAATTCACGGCCGGCACCCCCAATATTTTGGGGACAATCTTATCCGCCCAGGCCATTAGATTACTTTTGGATTTTTCTTTGAACCCGGGAAAATATGTTTATTTTAGAACTAACAAAAAATTGGATTTGGCCGATGTCAAAAAAGCGATGGCCAACGTTGAGTCCCATGAAAAATATTTAATCAAAGAAGCGTTGAAAATACTGGGCGAAATACCGTCACTAAAAATTTACGGACCGAAAGATCCTGAGCGTCGAACTTGTCTCGTGGCTTTTTCTTATCCCGGCATCAGCCCATTTGCTATCGCTGAAGCATTAAATAAGTTTGGCGTGGAATCCAGAGCCGGCTGTCATTGCGCTACTTTAGCCCATCATTATTATGAACTGAATCCGCCCGCGAGTTGTCGATTAAGTTTTTATGTTTACAATGATATTAATGATGTCAGACGAGCCTGTTTGGCGGTTAAAAAATGTATTCAATCTTTGGAGTCTAAATAGCGCTCCATTTTTTTAATAAAATAATTACTAAAAATATTTCTATGCAACAATGCGCAATTTATGACAAGTCTTTGAGATTTTCTCGGGCGACTTACGGGGTTTTGGTTTTAATCGCTTTTCTAATTCATAGTCAGTGGCTAGTTTTGGCGGTCAGTATTTTGACGATATTAGGCACATTTTCGATTAAACTAAATATTCCTTACCAGTTTCACGCTTTAGTTATTAAAAAGTTATTAAAGGATAATTCTATTCCCATTCAAAGAGAGCAGGGAGAATTAAATTTTGTCGCGGGTATGACCGGCGCGCTTTTGCTGATTGGTTTTTTATTTTTGTATTTTGATAAATTCGTCGACATGGCCTGGATTTATATTTTGATCGTCGACTTGTTGATATTTTTAGCTTGCTTTGTCGGTTTTTGCGTGGCCACGTTAATGTATGTGCTGTTGAAAAAGATTTTTGTTAAAAAATAATTTAACTAGTGCTAAAATAGCAAATGGAAAAAGGTGAAGCAATTTCCCAAGTAAACACCACGGCCGGGGATCAGGGGTTTTTAAACAAAAATTGTTGGCTGGTAAAAAACCTTAATTATGCCCCATATCGGCGTTGTCAATATTGTGGTTTTAAATTCCGCCATTGTTTGTTTTTGCATTATCAAATAATCAGTTTAGTTCTGATTATTTCTTTTTTAGCCCTTTTCTTTATAGTTGAAGGCCGGGTCTCGTCGTTAGTGGTTATCTCAATTTTTGTTTTAGTCATTGTTTATGGTTATTTTTTTAATCAGAGCACGGAAAAAATTATTCAATCTAATTTTGCGCAAAAAAAAGCCAAAGAAGCTTTGGAGGCCTTAACTAAAACCCTAGAGGAAAAAGTGGATGAGCAAACCAAGTATCTTAAAGAGTTATTGGAAATGAAGACCGATTTTTTGCGAGTAGTTAATCATCAGCTCAACACGCCCTTGGCGGTCATGAAAGGTTATTTTTCCATGATGGAAGAAGGTTCGTGCCCGCCGGATAAAGCCCGGGCGGCTATTAAGGGCGGATTAGAAAGAATCAGTTCAACTGTTTCCGACTTTTGGGACGCCTATGAATTAGAGGGAGAAAAAATGCCGATGCAAGCTCAGGCAACTGATATTGCCGGAATTATTGACAATTTAATTCCTGAAAAGAAAAAGCTGCAGCTAGCCGTAGAAAGAAAATTAAAAATTTCTGTACAAAAACCCGACTTTTTAGCCAAAGGCGCGTCTGAGGCAAACAAAAAGATTCCTCTGGTTTGGTGTGATCGCCAAAAAATTACTCACGTCATATCAAATCTTTTGGATAACGCGGTTTATTATACTCGTCAGGGTGAAGTTACCGTTATTTATGAGTTGGTGGGAAAGGACTATTTAAAAATAATTGTTAAGGATACTGGCGCGGGGATTTCCGACGAGGATAAGAAAAAATTGTTTCAAAAATTTTCTCGGGGTCAAAACGCCACCAATTTGCGGCCGGATGGTTCGGGTTTGGGTTTATTTATTGCTAAAAAAATCGTGGAAGATAATGGCGGAAAAATGGCGTGCACTAGCGCCGGCGTGAATTTAGGTTCCATGTTTAGCTTCACTTTGCCAATTTATAAAAATCAAAAAGAAGAACCCGGGGAAGAAAAGCTGATGACGCGAGAGAAGAAAATTGTCATATTTGCTAAGCAAAATTAATAAAAAATCATATGAAATCGACTAACATCATGAAATCGGATAAAGGCAGAATTCTTTTGGTGGAAGACGAGAACGCCTTAATCAGCATCTACCATGATTTTTTGGAAGAGAATGGCTATGATTTTTTAACCACTAAAGATGTCGCTGAAGCTTTGCAAATTACGGAATTTGAGCATCCCGATTTGGTTTTGTTGGATATTATTATTCCCAAGCCGGAAAACACCATGGCCGAACAGGGCTGGGAATATTTGACCGCGGTTAAAAAAAATCCCAAGACTAAAGATATCCCGGTGATGGTTTTTACCAACTTGGATACCCATCGCGACCGGGTTAAAAGTCAGGAGATGGGAGCGGCGGGGTATATTTTTAAGCGTGATTGCTCGCCCCGAGAAGTCATGGAGGCAATCGCCGAGGTTATAAGATTGGATCGGGAAAAGAAAGTGCCGAAAAAATAATTTTTAGACTTAAAAAATTAAAAAAACTAAACTTGATGTTTAGTCTTTTTAGTATTAATGATAAGTAATAAATAAAATAGTTATTTAGTCTGGTAGTTCTCTAGTAATTTTTTAATTTTTGTAATTTCCCGACTGGCTTCCTCAAAACCTTTCTGATAATATTTTTCAATTTTGTCATTACTGAAATATCCAAAAAAAGTTTCCTTCCAGTCATGAAAATTAATTTTTAAATCGTTGGCCGGTGAAATAATAATATCAGAGTTGTCTTTAATAATTTTACTTCTTGATTTGAGAGATAGTAAGTATAAAGATTTCAAAATAGTGTTCAAGCGGTTTTTATGGCTCTCTTCGGTAAATTCCATTTTTAAAGTAACACTGATGACAATGCCATTTGTCCCGACTTTTTTTCGGGCGACATCGGCCGGATCGGGATTTAAAACACCACCGTCGATTAATTCAAAGCCCTGGTATTTGATTGGTTGCCAAATGCCGGGAAAGGCGCTGGAAGCCAGCGAGATGGAAAATAAATCACCCTGTTCAAAAACAATTTCTTCTCCGGTTTTTAAGTCAACCGTTATCATTGATATAGGCAAACTTATATCTTTGATATCGGTAATATTTTTTTCTTTAATGTATTTTTTCAGGATAGTTTTAAAAATTGATCTTTTAACTAGCCAAAGCCACTTTCTTTTTCTTTTGAATTCATTTTTTATTTCTTCGCTTGATACTCTCATGCCATGCAACGCGCCGACGATTGAGGCGGCGGAGCAAGTGATTAAAAAATCTATGGGAATATTATTCTGTTTTAAAGCGTCAATCACGCCCAAGTGCGCGAAAGTTTTGGCTCCGCCGCCGCCGAGGGACAGTGCGATTAAAGGTCTTGATTGATTTGATGAGTTCATAGTTTTTAATTCAAAGTATAACTAGCCCTCCGGTTAACCGCGAATTTATTTAGTATTTAATTTATCAATATCAGCTTGATATTTATCGGCTAGGGCTAAAACGTTATCACCATAAAAACTGTAAGCCGAATTGGTGGAGCCGCTAAAATATTTCATGGCTGCGTTCCATTGACTTTGTCGCGAGGTGCCGGCGCCATTAGCTTTGAGCAGTAAAGCTGAAGCCACAAACGCGTCGCGAATGTCCCACGGACTGGCCGGCGATTTGCCGGTTAAAGCACTGACTTTGTTTTTATAGCCCAGCCAAGTTGAAGGGATAAATTGCGCGGGGCCCATGGCGCCGCCCCAACCGACTTGGTTGCCGGCCTTGTCGCGCATGGGACAAGAAACCGGCGTGGTGTTAACATCCAAACCCAATTCTTTGGTAATGGCTAAAAACGGTTCCTGGTCGCGCGTTGGTTTCATAATCACTTTCCAGCCTTTCTCTGGCGGATCACCGGCGCGGTTGCAAGTGCCGACGTTTTGGCCTAAGTTTGATTCTTGGCTTAAAATCGCCAGCAAAAATGCGGTGGGTACGCCGGTTTGCTGCGACGTCCAGGCGGCAATTTCTACCGCCTGGCCAAAAGTAATTTGTTTGCCGACATTGAATAATTGATAGATTCGGCTCTTAATAGCGGCAATTTGTTTTTTACTTTCAGCCACCATGCCTTGGTAAGCGCTTTCTTTACCTTTGGTTTGCTGCAAAATCGTTTTTTGTTCACTGACAGAATTTTGCAGCTGCTGTTGCTGTAAAACTTTAATGGATAACAAATTATTTGATTTTTCCCATTGGCTGTTTAAAGTTTCAGAAGCTTGATTTAATTTACTGCCGGTTTCTTTAACTTGCTGAATAATTACGCGCAGTTCATTACTTAGCTGTTGGTAATTTTGGATTTCATTAAAAACTTCAGCTAAATTATTCTTCATTAAAAAAATAAAAATTGGTGTTCTTTGATCCAATAAATAAATTTTTTGAATTAAATCTTTTAGCTGGCTTTGTAAAAAGCGAGTTTTGAGAGTATTGTCGGCGATTAAACTTTGGGTCTGTTTGATTTGGCCGTTTAAATCATCAATCTGTAAACTGGTGGCTTGAATTTGTAATTTCAAACCGGCCTGCTGGCTTTGTAATTCTTTGATTTTATTATTTAAAGTATTTTTTTGGCCTTTAATGGTGCCTAACTCTTTTTGATATTGAGCAATTTGTTGTTCAATATCTTTGAGCTGTTGTTCTAACTGCTGGCGTGTACTAGCAATATCCGAAACCTCGGCCAAAGTCGGGGCGGTCGGTGTTAGCAGCGACCAAATCATTGTCGCCAGAATTAAATAAATAAAATTTTTTTTCTTCATGAATTTTTTAGTCGTTTAAAGACGACAAAAGATTGGCTTTTATGGCCGTATCGGAAACGCGGATAATATCGGATTGCTGATTAAAAATTTCTTGGCAGTCGGTAATATCTAAGGTAATCTTGTGGGGTAAGCTTTGGCAACTCCCGTGTTCAAAAATTCCGTCTTCGGCCGCCACATAAGCTAAATTATTGGTGGCAATTACATCAATTAAACCGGAAATATTTTTGCGGTGGGTAATTACCGGGGCATCGGTATTAAACAAATCCAGACCCAGAGTGCTGCTTGGTGCTTTCAGGCCGGCCAAATTCGCCAGGGTTGGATATAAATCAATGTGGCTGGATGGTATTTGGCTGGTGCCTAATAAATCAGTTTTGGGGGCCAAAATAATTAAAGGCACTTGGCTGTTAATCAAACCATAGACGGCTTGGTTGTCGGCATTAATTTTGTCGCTGATGTGGGTATAGCTGCCATGGTCGCCGTAAATTAGTATCAGTGAATTGTCGTATAAACCGGATTCTTTAAGCTGCTTAATGAATTTGCCTAAAGCATAATCAACGTAGTGAATGCTTTGCAAATATTGCTTTTGGGTTTGATCAAGTTTTGTCTGCTCGGGAATTTTTAAAGTTTGCAGATCAGCCGGTAATGCAAAGGGCGTGTGCGAGCTTAAAGTCATTAGCATGGCCATAAACGGCTGGGGCAGAACTTTCAACTTTGGTATAGTTTGATCAAAAAATTCTTCGTCACCTAAATCAAAACCAGAACCAACTTTGCGATCGGCCGTGTAATCTTGCCGGCCAAACCATTTTTGATAACCTAGTTGCGGATAAATATTGGCGCGATTCCAAAAGGTAGAGACATCGCCGTGAAAAACATAAGTGCCGTAGCCGTTTTGTGTCAGCAATTTTGGCAAAGCAAAATATTGATTTTTGGCATAGTCAATAAACGCCACGTTATTAGGCAGGGGATATAAAGAATTCAAAACGGCAAATTCGGCGTCGGCCGTGTTACCGGCGCTGACGTGGGCGTAATAATTGTCAAAATAAAAACCCTCTTTAATTAGCTGATTTAATTCCGGGGTAATGGCTTGATCGCCGAGATTTTTATTAATCACGGAATTTTCCAGTGATTCAACTTGAATTAAAATCAGATTGCGATTTTTAGCTAAGCCGAAATATTTTTTTTCTTTTTTGGATTCAACTGATTTGGCTTGCCAGTTTTTGACAAATTCTTTATCGGCCTCAGTGGCTTTATTGGCTTTAAAAACTCGGCGGCTGACGTCTTCCAGAAAAAAATTAACAATGCCGACTTTGCTGACGAACGCATCTAAATCATAAGTATTACTGGAAAGCAAAGCCGTGTTGCCCCATTCTTTAGCTTCCACTCTGAGTAAATGACCGTAGCCGGTAAAAACCACGACCGCAATCATTACCAAAGAGGCAAATTTTTCCCCAACTGAAAGATGAATTTCTTTATTTTTGTCTAAAGTCTCAACCAATATACCGTTCAGACAAAATATAATGTTGATGATAAAGAGAAATAAACGATTAGTCAGCAGGGTAACGATGGTTCCGGTCTGAGCCGCCGCTAATTTCGCGTATTTGATCGACGAAGCTTGCAAGAACGCGCCGGCATATTCAAAATAAAGATATTGAGCAATAAAAATTAAAGAAACTAGCAAAGAAATAGTAAAAAGATAGATATAGCGTCCGCGTTTTTTAAAAAATATGGCTGGGCCGTATAAAATCAAACCCAAGGCAAAAGTTACTAGACTGCGTCTGATTAAATACTCATCGGGTTTGATATCAAGCCAGCTGTTAAAAGCTTGGTTTTGAACCACAAACAGAAGCGCCAGCGCCAGCGGTAACCAGCCGGCCAAAGCCAGTTTTTTGAGTCGAGCTAATAGGGTTGGTTTTGGCGGTATGGTAAAGATTTGATTATAATAATTCATATAGTCATTTTATCACATTTTGAAAGAAAAATAATGTTTTAAAGCGACATTTTTTGTTATCCAGTCGACGAAAATCGATTTTTAGTGTATAATTTAATAAATAATAATTAAATAAAATTTATGGTTAAGGGACAAAAAACTAAAGAGAATTTGCTCAAAGCGATTGCCGGCGAGTCCATGGCCCGCAATAAATATACTTTTTACGCCGAACTGGCCGTCAAAGAGGGCCTGATGTGGATTGCTAAGGTCTTTGAAGAAACCGCGGACAATGAACGAGCCCACGCTCAGGAAGAATTAGAAAAATTGGATGAAAAAGTGAGTATGACTAATACCTATGACATTCATCCTTTGGCTAAAACTTTGGAGAATTTGCGCCATGCGGCTGAAGGGGAAAAGTATGAATTCGGCACTATGTATCCGGAATTTGAAAAAGTGGCTTATGAAGAAGGGGAAGAAGATGTAGCCAAGTTATTTAAAGAAATCAGTGAAGTGGAAGAAAAGCACGAAGAAAGATATAATATTTTGGCTGATCGTCTGGAAAAGGGCAAGTTGTTTGAAAGCGAAGAAGAGATTGAATGGAAATGTTTGAACTGTGGTTATATCCACAAGGGTAAAAGCGCGCCAAAAAAGTGTCCGCTTTGTCAAAAACCGCAGGGTTATTATATGGGTTTAAAAATTGTCAGATAGAGATTATTAAAAACACCCCGAACGGGTGTTTTTAGTTTATTGGTAAATTGGCTGGGAATTATGGTTTTTGTTATAATTAAATTGTCTAATTTTAGCAAAAATTATTTAATAAATTTTTGGAAAGTTTTGACCCTTGACTATTTGGTAAAAACTAGTATAATTGGGGCATTAAAATATGTCTGAAGACAAAATTACAGACATAAAGCGAGAAAAAAAAGGATTTGATTTTTGGTGGGACAACGGTTTGAAGTTTTCTTTTGTGCTTTCCGGTTGGCTGGTCGGTCCCTTGGTACTATCGCTTTACATCGGCCAATGGCTTGATGAAAAATATCAGACCAAACCCTGGTTATTTTTATTTTCCGTCGGCTTGGCTTTCTGCTTAACCTGCTTCGGTTTGGTTTTGGAAGCGATAAAATTTATAAAAGCGATTGAAAAAGAAAGTTTAGAAAAAAAAGAAAAAGATAATCATGACAGAACAACCAATTAACAATCAAGAATCCGGTGCTGAAGTAACGTTACCGGTGGCCGAACACCAAGCGGCTCAAGAAGTCTCAACAGAAATTAAACACGAGACTACTCTTTTTGCCGAACCGATTTTTTCTGTCGGCAATTTCACGGTTACCAATTCTTTGATTACTTCTTGGATTGTGGTGGTAATTATTATAGTCTTGTCGGCTATGATTAGAAAAAATCTGGCCACCGTGCCTAAGGGTTTGCAGAATTATGCGGAAATGATTTTGGATGGGGCGCTAAATTTGGCGGATTCGGTTACCGGTTCGCGCAAAAAATCCATGAAATTTTTACCGATTGTTTTACCACTTTTCTTTTTTATTCTCATCAGTAATTGGTTGGGACTTTTGCCGGGCGTGGGTACGGTTGGCATGGTAGAGCGTTCACATGGGGAAAATGTTTTTGTGCCATTTTTGCGAGGCGGCACGGCCGATTTGAATACCACTTTGGCTTTGGCGATTATGGCCATAGTTTTAACCCACATTTTCGGCGTGGTCATGACCAGTTCCTGGAAACACTTAAATCGCTTTATCGGTCTGAATTTGCTGGTTGAGATTCCGAGAAAAATTATTAAAGAAAAAGATTTTACGGTTTTATTAGTTAATCCGATTAAATTTTTTGTGGGGATTATTGAAATCGTGGGTGAATTGGCCAAGGTGGCTTCATTGTCTTTTCGGTTATTCGGTAATGTCTTTGCCGGCGAGGTGCTATTGGGAGCGATGGCGGCAATTTTTGCTTTCGCCCTGCCCATTCCATTTATGTTTTTGGAAGTTTTAGTCGGAGTAATTCAGGCTTTGATTTTTTCCTTACTGACTTTGGTGTTTTTAACGGTGATGACGACTGAACACGATCACGAAGAGAGTCATTAATTTATATATTAATTAAGCTGGTTTTTGGCTCTCGGGCTGAAAGCTGGCGCAGAAAGGAAATATTATGGATTTAACCATGTTAGCCAAAGCTTTAGCTATTGGCATCGGTTCAATTGGACCAGCCTTAGCTATTGGTATGATTGGCGCTAAAGCCATGGAATCAATCGGCCGCAATCCGGAATCAGCTGGTAAAATTTTGGTGCCAATGCTTTTGGCCTCAGCTTTCGCGGAAGCAGTGGCGATTTATGCCTTGGTTATCGCTTTTTCCATTTCCTAAAGATTGGAAAAATTTATACCTGGCCTTTTGGCCAGGCCTTACTTATTAGCAAATTATATATTTTATGGGTGAAATTATTTCCACCTTCCATTTAGACTTAAAATTAATCATTGCCCAGCTGGTAAACTTCGGGGTAGTGGTTTTTGTCCTCTGGTATTTTGCTTTAAAGCCTTTGGCTAAAAAAATGTCTGAACGAACTGAGACGATTGAAAAAAGTTTAGCGGATGCCAAAAAAATTCAGGATAATTTGAAAGATTCTGATGCGGAAAAATCCAAGATTATCAAAGAAGCCAGAGTTGAATCGGTAAAAATCATCGCTGAATCCAAAAAAATTGCTGACCAAGAAGGCAAGAATTCCGTCGAAAAAGCTAAAATGGAAGTAAAAAAAATCGTCGAAGAAAGTCGCCAGCAAATTACCGCGGAAAAACAAAAGATGATTTCCGAGGTGCGTAATGAAATGGCGGATTTAATTGTTTTGGCTACGACCAAAGTTTTAGGCAAGATGGTTGATAAAAAAGTTGATGCCGACTTAGTGCAGGCAGCTTTAAAAGAAATTAAAAAATAACTTTTAGCATGAAGATTAACACAAAAAATTACGCCATTGCTTTGTATGAAGTAATTAAAGAAACCAAAGGCGAGCAGCAAAAGGCAGCTTTGCGTAATTTTATTGTTTTACTAGCTCAAAAAAATATTCTTTCTTTAGCCCCAAAGATTTTAGATGATTTTTCCCGTTATTATAATTCAGCCGAGGAAATCACAGAAATAGAAATCCAAACGGCTAAAGAATTATCAGGCTCGGAGCAGGAAAAAATAAAAGTTCAGCTGAAAAAAATTATTGGTCAGGAAATTGATTTAAAAAGTCAGATTAATCCGGATTTAATTGGTGGCCTCAGATTAAAATTAGGTGATGATTTGATTGACGGTTCGCTGCAAACTCAAGTGATGGCTTTGCGTAAACAAATTTTATCAAATAATTAATTAAAATATTTTATACTATGAATAAGGATCAAATTATTGAACAAATTAAAGATCAAATTAAAGATTTTAAAACCCAGGTTAAAACCGAGAAAGTCGGCACTGTCGTAGAAATCGGCGACGGCATTGCCAAAATTTCCGGCTTAGGCGAAGCCATGGCTTCGGAAATGCTTGATTTTGGTCATGACGTTTTTGGCGTGGCCTTAAATTTGGAAGAAGATTTTGTCGGAGCTATTATTTTAGGTGATTATCAAAAGATTAAAGAAGGCGATATGGTTAAAAGCACCGGCCGTATTTTGGAAGTGCCGGTGGGTGAAAGCGTGATTGGACGTGTGGTAAATCCTTTGGGTCAGCCAGTTGACGGCCAGGGCGAAATTAAAACCAATACTTTTTATCCGGTGGAAAAAATCGCGCCTCGCGTTATTACCCGTCATCGGGTCAATTCACCGTTGCAGACCGGGATTAAAGCCATTGATGGCATGATTCCAATTGGCCGCGGCCAGCGTGAATTGATTATCGGTGATCGTCAGACCGGTAAAACCGCCATTGCCATTGATACTATTATTAATCAAAAAGGCCAGGATGTTATTTGTATTTATGTCGCCATTGGCCAAAAAGAAGCTAAGATTTCCAGAATTATTACCGAACTAAAAGAACACGGCGCGATGGAATATACTACCGTGGTTTTGGCCGGGGCGTCTGATCCGGCTTCATTGCTCTACATTGCTCCGTTTGCCGGTTGCGCTATGGGCGAATATTTTATGGACCAGGGCAAAGATGTTTTGGTAATTTATGATGATTTATCCAAACAAGCCGTGGCTTACCGCCAGATTTCTTTGTTATTAAAACGCCCACCTGGACGCGAAGCTTATCCGGGCGATGTCTTTTATCTTCATTCACGTTTATTGGAACGCGCCGCGCGTTTAAATGAAGACTATGGTGGCGGTTCTTTGACGGCTTTGCCGATTATTGAAACTCAGGCTGGTGATATTTCCGCTTATATTCCGACCAACGTGATTTCTATCACCGATGGTCAGATCTTTTTGGAAGGCGATTTATTCTATCAGGGTATTCGGCCGGCGATTAATACCGGTTTGTCAGTTTCTCGTGTCGGTTCTGACGCTCAGATAAAAGCCATGAAGCAGGTGGCCGGTAAATTAAAATTAGAAATGGCTCAATATCGCGAGTTGGCCGCTTTTGCTCAATTCGGTTCAGATTTGGATGAAGCGACTCGTAACCAAATTAATCGCGGCGCTCGATTTACGGAAATTCTAAAACAAGGTCAGTATGAGCCGATGAAAGTTGAGCAGCAAGTAATGATCATTTACGCAGCTATTAATGGTTTAACCGATGACGTGGCGGTAGAAAAAATCAAAGAATTTGAGAATGGTTTGATTAAATATACTTTGACTCATCAAAAGAGTTTGTTGGAAAAAATTGCCAAAGAAAAACAGTTAACTCCGGAAATTGAAGAAGAAATTAAAAAAGTCATTACTGAATTCAAGCAGACCTTAGCCTAAAGATTGATTATTTAAAATGGCCTTATCTACCAAAGTAATTAAAAATCGCATTCGCTCGATTGGTAATACTAAAAAAATTACCAAAGCCATGGAAATGGTCTCGGCGGTTAAAATGCGCAAATCAGTCAACGCGGTTTTAAATTCTCGCGCCTATGCCCAGACGGCCTGGTCAGTGGTTTTGAATTTGGCCAAACGCATTAATGCCCAGGATCATCCGCTATTAAACAGACGAGAGAGCCTAAAAAAGACGGCGGTAATATTGATTAGTTCTAATCGGGCACTTTGCGGCGGGTTTAATAGTCAGATCATTAACAAAGCTTTGAATTATGCCGCTAATGAAAAATCCGAAAGTCAGGAATTCATCGTCATGGGCAAAAAGGGAGCGGAGTTTTTGGCTCGACTGAAAAAAGATGTGGTGGCGGAATTTGATAAGCCTGATATGCTAGTCAGCGCCGAAGATATTGCGCCGATTGTTAAAATGGTAATTAAAGATTTTATTGACGGCAAATATGATAAAGTTTCAGTCGCCTATACCGACTATATTTCGGCTTTGGTGCAAAAGCCCAGAGTCTTAACTTTATTGCCTTTTAGCATTGCCGAAGACAAGGATTTAGGCAGTGTTAATAAAACCAGTCAAAAAGAAAATGAAGAAACTAATCAGGGAATTGACAGTTTAGAATATGTTTTTGAGCCGAACAAAGATGAAATTTTAAATTTATTTTTACCGCGGTTGATTGAGACTCAGCTTTATCAAGCCATGCTTGAATCACTGGCTTCGGAACATTCCGCCCGAATGATGGCCATGAAGAATGCTTCCAGCTCGGCCTCGGATATGATTGCCGATTTAACTTTAATGTTTAATCAAGCCCGCCAAGCTGGTATCACCCGAGAGATTGCCGAAATTTGCGGATCTAAAGCGGCTTTGGAATAAGATGTCGGATTTAAACCAAAATTTGAAGATTAATCCCAAAGAGATTCTGACTCAAGCTTATCAGATAGAAAACAAAAAACCGAAAAAGAAAAAAGTTTTATTTTATATTTTAATACTGATGGCCGTCGCGGTTTTGGCTGAATTGCTTTATCTGTTATTTATTATCAATTATTAAATTAATAATTATAAAATTATATGTCTAATCTTGGAAAAATTCGAAAAGTCATCGGCCCGGTCGTTGACGTTTACTTTGAAAAGAAAATGCCGGAAATTTATAACGCTTTGGAAGTTAAAAACGGCAAAGAAACTTTGGTTCTGGAAACTCAACAGCATTCCGGTGGCAATGTCGTACGCGCCGTGGCCATGGGTTCCACTGACGGTTTGCGCCGGGGCATGGATGCCTTGGATACCGGCCGGCCGATTTCGGTGCCAGTTGGTCCGGAAACTTTGGGTCGCATGTTTAATGTTTTAGGTGAGCCGATTGATGACAAAGAACAGGTTAAATCTAAAGAAACTTGGCCGATTCACCGCAGCGCCCCGGCTTTTGTGGAGCAATCAACTCAGGTAGAAATTTTTGAAACCGGCATTAAAGTAATTGATTTAATTTGCCCCTTTGTTAAAGGCGGTAAAGTCGGTTTATTCGGTGGCGCCGGCGTCGGCAAGACCGTGGTCATTCAAGAATTAATTAGAAACATCGCGGCGGAACACGGCGGTTTCTCGGTTTTTGCCGGAGTCGGCGAACGTACTCGCGAAGGTAATGATTTGTATCGGGAAATGACGGATTCTGGAGTTTTAAAAAATACTACCATGGTTTTTGGTCAGATGAATGAACCGCCTGGATCCAGAATGAGAGTAGGTTTAACCGCTTTGACTATGGCTGAATATTTCCGTGACGCGGAGAAAAAAGACGTTTTGCTTTTCGTAGATAATATTTTTCGTTTCACCCAGGCCGGTTCGGAAGTTTCGGCTTTGCTCGGACGCATTCCTTCTGCCGTCGGTTATCAGCCGACTCTGGCCACGGAAATGGGGGAGATGCAAGAAAGAATCACCACCACGAAAAACGGTTCCATTACTTCCGTGCAAGCCGTTTATGTTCCGGCGGACGATTTAACCGATCCGGCGCCGGCCACCACTTTTGCCCATTTAGACTCAACCGTGGTTTTGTCTCGGCCCTTATCCGAATTAGGTATTTATCCGGCTGTTGATCCCTTAGATTCTTCTTCCACGATTTTGGATCCAAGAATTGTCGGGGAAGAGCACTATAATGTGGCTCGCGGGGTGCAGAAAGTATTACAGCGCTATAAAGACTTGCAAGATATTATCGCCATTTTGGGTATGGAAGAATTGTCCGACGAAGACAAGCAAACCGTTTCTCGCGCCAGAAAGATTCAAAGATTTTTATCCCAGCCATTCTTTGTGGCTGAAACCTTTACTGGTCGTTCAGGTAAATACGTCCCGCTCAAAGAAACCGTTAGGGCGTTTAAGGAAATTTTGGCCGGTAATTTTGATGATGTGCCGGAGCAGGATTTCTATATGAAGGGCGGGGTTGACGATTTAAGAAAATAAGTGCATAATAAATCTTTATGAATAAGCTTAAGTTCAAGATTGTTACTCCGGAAAAGGTAGTTTATCAAAAGGAGATTGATCAAGTAACTTTGCCGACTCAATCGGGCGAGATTACGGTTTTGCCTAATCACGTGCCTTTGCTTTCGGCTTTGAAAGCCGGGGAGTTAGTGATTAAAGAAGAGGGCAAAGAAATTGCCTTGGCTGTTTCCGGTGGTTTTGTTGAGATCAGAGCCAATGAAGTGATTGTTTTGACTGATTCAGCCGAACGAGCTGAAGAGATTGACGAAGAACGCGCTCAAGCGGCTAGATTGCGCGCGGAGAAGTTAATGGAAGAAATGAAGAATCGTGAAGACGTGGATTATACCAGCCTAGCCTCAAAATTAGAAAAAGAGTTAGCTCGACTCAAAGTAGTGAGAAAAAGAAAGCATGGCGAAATGCCAAAGATTGAAACCGAGCAATAATTATTTTATTCTTAACCAGGAGTAGACAAATATATGCATCATTGCCAAACCCAAGTTTTTCGTTGTATGGATTGGCGCATCAGCGACGATGATTACGCCAAGCTTTGTGCCCAGCTCGGTATTGACCGACATGACACCATTTCGGTCGCCGGTGCCGGCAAGGATCTAGTTTCATCCCAGCCAGGTGAATCAGACTTTTTGTTAAAACAAATTGGGATTGCCCGCGATAAACACGGTATCAATGAAATCATTATTCTTTTTCATGACGACTGCGGTGCTTATGGTATTGCCGATTTGGCAGCCGAAGAAGCAGCTCAGAGAGCTGATGCTGATAAGATCCGCAGTTTACTGGCCGTTAAGTTTCCGGCTTTGCTCTTAAGATGTTATCTGATCAAGGATACGCCAACGGGCCAGTTCACTGTCGATCAGTTTTAGTGGTTAAGATAGGCAGGCGCGACTATGAAGTTAGCGCCTTTTTTTATTAAAAAATCAGTCCCGCTGGGCGAGACTGATAAGTAAAACGTAAGTATTATCTTATGCTTTTTTAATATTTTTTTTATTTTCCGTCTTTTTTAATTCATAGTAGGATAACCAAAGAAAAGCCAGCAAAATAATCAGCGTATTAAGCGGAGCCAGCCAGAAGGGAAATTCCCGGCCAAAACTTTCCAAAACCATGACGCCGCCCAAAATGCCGATTGAGTACATGGCACCATTTTTTAAATAAGCTAATTTGGAAATTATGTCTACGCCCTTGATCGTAATTTCTCGAACCACAAAAGCGCCCAAGCCGTTACCGATTAAAATCAGAGGCACGGAAATGGTAAAGGCAAAAGCGCCGATAACGCCGTCAATGGAAAAAGACGCGTCTAAGACTTCTAGATATAAAATTTTACTCCAAGCGCTCATATGTCCCGACACTAATTCTTTTTCTTTTTCCTCGGCGTTGCGTTTGAAGCCGTCCGTAATGAAGAAGGCGGTGGAGCCAATTGAGGCCGACAGCGCGAGCAGGGAATTGGCTTGCAAAGAGTAATAGATAATTGCCGTAAAAAATAGAGAAGCAATCGCGTAGAACCAAACCGATTGGCGATGGATTATAGCTTCCAAGCGATGAGCATAATTTTTTTCTTCCAAGAATAACCAGCTTAAAAATACCATAAATAAGTAAACGCCGCCGCCTAAAAGCAGTAAAGGCTTTGATTTATCAACGTATTCAGTAATTTCCGCGCTGCCGGAAAAAGTAAAAGTAATTAGCTCAACAATAGAAAGGCTGGGGTTGGCAAACCAAACAATAATAAACGGCAAAATACCCCTAACCACAAAAACCGCCAAAAGCAGACCCCAGACTAAAAAGATTCTTCGAAATTTTTCTGGCAGGGTTTTTAAAACGTGGGCGTTAACTATCGCGTTATCAACGCTGCTGATGACTTCAAAAAGACAGAGCCCAATAATGATGACAATAAATTCAAAAATCATAGAAATTTTAATTATTTAATATTACTATTTTAGCACAAGTTGGTTGTTGGCGTAAGGGTAAAAAAAGAGCCAAACGTGTGTTTGGTCTCATTCGTCATCCTCCAAAAAGCGGGCGATATCTTCAAACTCCAATTTAATAGCAATCTGACGGGGCGTTCTGTGCTCATTGTCTGTGAGTCTGGGGTCTGCCCCATTATCACAGAGCATCGCGACCGCTTCGAAATCGCCGGCCTCGGCCGCGTAATGAAGAGCGGTTTTCCCCGCCATTTGACAAGCTGTGTCAATGTCCGCGCCGGTATTCAACGTCTCTTCAACCATCTCCCAGTTGCCATCACGAGCGTAATTGATCAACTCTTGATTTAGCCGTTTGAGATGATTCTTCAGTACTCTTCGTCGGGTTTTAGTTATCGCCATCTTAACCCCTCCTGCAAGGTTCGCTGTTGATTGGTTTTATCTTAGACGATTATTAAAAAAATGGCAAGAACAAAAAAATGAGCCAATTAGCCCAAGTTTTTTTCAGAAATATTTATATTTTTTTTAAATTTTTGAGATGGCGCCAGACGTAAAGTAAAATCATTAAAATCACCAGCGCTAATATAGTCATATCAAAGGCGTGAAGTTTTTCCCGGATTAATTCCCAATTATTACCCATTTTGATTCCCAGCCAGGCAAAGAGAAAGCACCAGGGCAGAGCGCCAATAAAAGAGTAAAAGCAGAATTTTTTTATATCCATTTTGGCAATTCCAGCCGGAAAAGAAATGTAAGTTCTAACAACCGGCAAGAGCCGGCCGAAAAAGACCGCCCAATCGCCGTATTTATTAAACCAATGATCGGCTAAATTTAAATCATGTTTGGAAATTAAAAACCATTTGCCGTATTTTTCAATCAGAGGCCGGCCGCCCCAGAGTCCAATATAATAAGCCAGAGCCGAACCGGCTAAATTTCCTAAGCTACCCAATAAACCAACCCAAAAAAATGAGAGTTGACCTTTGGCAACCAAGAAACCGGCAAAAGGCATAATAATCTCGGAGGGAATCGGTAGGCCGCATGATTCTAAGAACATTAGCAAAAAAACCCCGGTATAGCCGAGATAGCCGATAATACTAATTATGATATTAGCTAGAATGTCGATAATACCCGAAATCATAATTTCATTATAGCGTATTGTGAGTTCCGAGTAAATTGGAATAATCAGGGGAAATAAGGTAAAATATGTTCATGGACAATTTTATTATTTTCTTAAAAATTATTTTTGCCCTCGCGATTATTTGGCCGAGAGGGTACATGCTGATTTATTTAATTGATCGAAGCAAAAGTTTTAGCTTCGGTTTTAAATTTTTTGTCGGCTGGTTGATTGGTTTGGCCGGATTTACTTTGGATGTTTTTTCTTATAATGTTTTCATGGGTTTTAAGTTCAGTTATTTGATTTTTCTTTGGGGAGCAATTTCGCAGATTTTTGGTTTTGGTTTCATGGTTTTTTTGTTTGAGCGCAAAGTACCTTGGCCAAAATTTAAAAGATTCAAGGGTTTTATTCAAGAAAAAATCGTAACTTTTAAAAATTATCCCAACTTTGAAAAAGTATCTTTAATTTTTTTGGTTTCCGTGATTCTTTTACAGTTATTTATTGTCTCCAGCCGAATTAACAGCTACCCAATCTATACCCAAGACAATGGGCAGAGTCTAAACTTTAAAGCCAAAACAATTTTTTTCAGTAGAAATATTGTCCAAGACCCGCAGAGTGCTTTTTATCTTGGCGGTGGTGAAAGTGTCAAACCGCTTAATGACACCATGCTTAGAGTTTGGCTATCAGCTAACAGTGGTTACTCAGAAAGAAATTTGAATTACATCAGCGTCTTTTATTATTTATTACTGCTGGCAATTTTTTATTTTTGTCTGCCAAAAAATTCCAGCGTGGTTTTTAAAAATTTTACAACGGCCATTCTGGCTTTTCTGCCGCCCTTAATGTTTGGCGTTGAACGCGTTCCGAGTTCGGATTGGCTGCTGGCGATTTTTATGATGTTGATGCTAGTGGGCTATTATTATTACTTAGTCGGTCAGGGCAATTCTTATTTTTATTTTTCAGGCATTGCTTGGGCATTCGCGGCTTGGACGGATAACTCCGGCTTATTGTTTTTATTCCCGGCTTTGCTGCTGGCCACCACCATAACGCTGGCTTTAAAAAAGGTCAGTAAAAAAGATTATTTATTGAGTTGGTTTTTTGCCATTTTAACCGCGTTTACCTGGTTGTCATTTATTATGGCTAAAAAAGTAAATATCATGGATTATGATTTGTCTTATTTCTTTTTTCAATTTTTGCCGTTAATAATACTTTTTGCCGCTATGGCTTTACAAACATTGGTAAAATATTTAAAAAAGTTGTCGGCAATTTAGTTTTGGCTTGAGCGGATTTTTTTGTTAAAATAAATAAACTATGAATAATAACAATCAGCGTCATATTAAAGCCTGGATTATTTCAGTTGATATGGGTTATGGCCACCAACGAGCGGCCTTCCCTTTGAAGTATTTGGCTCAGGGCGGAAAAATCATCAGCGCCAATAGCTATCCGGGCATTCCGGCGAAGGATCGCAGAATCTGGCAGGAAAGCCGGAGGGTCTATGAATTTATCTCCCGCTTTAAGAAAGTACCTTTTATCGGAGGCAAAGTTTTTGAGTTTTATGACAACTTGCAGGAAATTCCTAAATTTTATCCGCGGCGGGATTTATCCAAGCCGAGCATGCAAGTTAAAACCATTTATAATTTAATCAATAAGCAGCAATGGGGGAAGCATTTGATTGATCGGCTGGCAAAAAAACCAATACCGCTGATTACGACATTTTTTGCCACGGCGTATATGGCCGAGGTATTTAATTACCCCGGGGAAATTTATTGTCTGGCGACCGATACTGACATCAGCCGCGCCTGGGCGCCGCTTCATCCGGCCGTCAGCCGAATTAAATATTTCGCGCCGAATTACCGCGTCGTTGATCGGTTGAAACTTTATGGTATTAGTGCCGAAAAAATATTTTTGACCGGTTTTCCTTTGCCTTTGGAAAATATTGGCACCGAGCGTTTGGAGATTTTAAAAAATGATTTGGTTAATCGATTGGCTAATTTGGATCCCCAAAGAGATTACTGGAAGCGTTATCAGCAAGATGTTAAACGATTTTTAAAGATTAAAAATTTGCCCAGTCAGACTAATCATCCCTTAACGGTAACTTTCGCGGTGGGCGGCGCCGGCGCTCAGAAGGATATTGCCGCTACGATTCTAACCAGTTTGAGCCAGCAGATTTTAGAGAAAAAAGTCAGAATGATTTTGGTGGCCGGTATTCATAATTCAGTCAGTACTTTTTTTAGGCAGACGGCGCGTCAGGCGGGGCTGAGAAACGAATTGGGCCGGGGCGTCAAGATTATTTTTGCCAGCTCCAAGGAAGAATATTTTAAAAAATTCAACCAAGCTTTGCGGGTGACGGATATTTTATGGACTAAACCTTCGGAATTAAGTTTCTATTGCGCCTTGGGCGTGCCGATTGTCATGTCGCCGCCAATCGGTTCACAGGAAGATTTTAATCGGCGCTGGCTAAGAACCATTGGTTCGGCCGTAAGTCAAGATGATCCCAAGTATGCTAACGAGTGGCTGCTGGACTGGGTTAATAGCGGTTGGTTCGCCGAAGCGGCGATGCAGGGTTTTGTGGAAGCGCCCAAATTCGGTACTTACAATATTGAAAAAATTATTTCCCATAAATTCGCTGAAACCAAGACGCCGAAGATGATTATGCAGTATTAACTAAGAAAATAGGAAATTAAATTCAAAATTCCATTTTGATTGGCCGATTTCTTGTTTTCTTAATTTTTTGTTTTTACTTTTCGAATTATTTTTGATAGAATACCAAAGTATGAAAAATGAAAAAAATAACCAATCCAAGGTTTTCACTTGGAAAATCGGCGGTATCGCCGGCGGCGGCCAGCAAGTGGCCGGTCTAATTTTCACCAAAGCCTGCGTGCGCGCCGGGCTTTATACTTTTGACAGCTCGGAGTATCCGTCGCGGATTCGCGGCGGCCTGGTGACTTATCGCGTCAGTATTGCCGATCAGCCGGTTTGGGCTATTTATAAACAAACTCAGCTGTTGATCGCTTTAAATCGGGAAGCTTTTGACTATTGTCTGCCGGATATGACTAAAGACGGAGCCATTATCTACGATGCCGACAAATTTAAAATTGATCCTAAAGAGGTTAAAGGCGTCAAGATTTTTGCTCTGCCTTTGGCGCAGTTGGCCAAAGAGGCGGATATCAAACCGTTGGCCATAAATATTATTATTACCGGTGCCGCCACGGCCTTATTGAATTTCGATCTAGGCCTTTTGGCCGAGGTAATTGCCGATACTTTTGCCGATAAAGGCCAAGAAGTTGTTGACATGAACGTGAAGGCTGCCAAGTTCGGCTATGATTACGCGAAAAAGAACTTTGATGTTGATAAATTTCCTTACAATCTTAAAGTCAAAGCGGCAAATAACAAGTCAATTATTGTTACTTCCAATGACACCACATCTTTGGCGGCCGTAGCCGCCGGCTGCACTTTTTTGTCAGCTTATCCAATGACCCCTGCCTCATCAATTCTTCATAACCTGGCGGCCTGGTCGGATCAATCCGGTATGCTAGTTAAACACGCTGAAGACGAAATTTCGGCCATCCACATGGCTATTGGCGCGGGTTTTGCCGGCGTAAGAGCTATGACGGCCACTTCCGGCGGCGGTTTTGCCCTTATGAACGAAGGTTTGTCTTTAGCCGGTATTACCGAAACCCCGATTGTTATTGCCGAAGCTCAGCGGCCGGGCCCGGCGACCGGTTTGCCGACTTGGACCGAGCAAGGTGATTTATCTTATGTCGCCCATTCGGGTCATGGTGAATTCATTCGCGTACTTTTAGCGCCGGCTGATCCGCAGGAAGCTTTTGATTTAACTATTCAGGCTTTTAATTTGGCGGAGAAATGGCAGATTCCGGTTTTTATTATGCTGGATAAATATAATGCCGAGGGTCATCAATCAATTAAGGAACCACAAACCGATAAAATTAAAATTGATCGTGGCCAAATTTTAACTGAAGAGCAGTTGGCGAAAATTAACGGCTATAAACGCTATCAATATTCCAAGACCGGAGTTTCTCCCAGAGCTTTGCCCGGACAAAAGGGCGGCATGCATTTAGCCAATAGTGATGAGCATGATGAATTCGGTTTCACGATCGAAGGATTTACTCCGGAAATCAGAAAGAAAATGATGAAAAAAAGAATGGTTAAATTGGCCGGTATTATTAAAGATTTACCCAAGCCAATTTTGTTTGGCCCTAAATCGGCCAAATACACTTTAGTTGGTTGGGGTTCAACCAAAGGGCCGGTTTTGGAAGCTTTAAAGACTGTATCCAATTTTAATTATTTGCATATTCAGGCGCCTTGGCCGCTTTCACCCGAAGTCATGCAAAAGGCGTTAAAGGGAGTTAAAAAATTAATTGCCATTGAAAATAATTATAACAGTCAATTGGCGGATGTCTTGCAAGAGCTTTGCCACATTAAAGTTTATAAAAGGTTGACCAAATACGACGGGGCGCAATTTTTCCCCGAAGAAATCGTTGAAGAATTAAAAAAGATTAAATAAATATATGGCCAATGATAAGGACTTTCAATCTAATCAAACTCCGACCTGGTGTGCCGGCTGCGGCAACTTCGGCATTAATGCCGCTTTGCGTCAAGCTTTGGCCGAACTTGGTTTAGAACCCCACCAAGTAGCGATGTGTTTTGATATCGGCTGCTGCGGTAATGGCGCTAATTATTTTAACCTTTACGGTTTTCACAGCCTACATGGCCGGCCGTTGCCGGTAGCTTTTGCTATTAAATTGGCTAATCATGATTTGAAAGTGATCGCGATTTCCGGTGATGGTGGCGGCTACGGCGAGGGCGGCAATCACTTTATCCATACCTGCCGCGGCAATGTAGACATAACTTATATTATTCACAATAATCATCGCTACAGTCTGACTACCGGCCAAGCTTCACCTACCACCGAACACGGAGAAAAAACCAAATCCACTCCGGACGGATTAATTGAATATCCGTTTCATGGTCTGCAAATGGCCATTACCTGCGGCGCCACTTTTGTGGCACAGGGCTATGCTGATGAAGTGGCTCATCTTAAAGAAATTTTTAAGCAAGCCATTGCCCATAAAGGTTTTTCTTTGGTTGATGTCTTGCAGCCTTGTGTAATTTTTAATGAAAAAAATATCAGAGAAATTTATCGGCAAAAAGTTTATAAGCTAGAAGATAGCGGTTATATACCCAATGACAAGTTAGCGGCCTACCAAAAAGCGGGGGAGACGGAAAAATTACCCATTGGTATTTTGTATCAAGAAAATCGCCCCAGCTATGAGCAACAGGTTTTTCAGCTTAAAAATTCCACTTTGGTTAAACAAAAAATTGTTGGTAAATCAATTACGGAATTTTTTAAAGAATTCAAATAGTATCAGTAAAAAATCGGTTACCTTTAAAGTAGCCGGTTTTTTAATTAAAAAAAGATCAGCATCGAAAGTTTATGCTGATTATGGTTTTTCAATCGGCCGGCGATCGAAATCAGTTTTGCAGCGATTACAGACTGACCCCGTTTTCCAATCGTGCCCCACAAAGGCACAGATCAGTTTCGCCCAGAAATCGGTAATTTTTGTCCAAAATTTTGCCGGTTTCTTTTTGTGTTTAATGGTACTTGAGCGTGACTTGCTGGCTAGCGATGCCATCACAGGCCCTCCTTTGGTTGGCGACCCTCGTTGACGCCTACTCCTTCTTTTACTGTATCAATAAAATTGACATAATTCAAGAGCCAGTAGCGGAAGTTTAAACTTGAAAATCTGGACTAAATTCCCAAAAAAATGTTAAGCTTATTTAATAATGTTTGAAAATTTTAAGTTTTAAGTTGCGTCAAGCCTATGGCTGATCGTGAATATAAACTTCATCCCCATGATTTTATAGTTAATCGCATGATTTTGTGGGCGATCCCGGATTGGATTAAACCTAATCACGTTACGATTTTGCGGTTTATTTTGACTCCGCCGGTGGTGTGGTTGGTCTTTTTGCGTGATTACGACGTGGCCTTTGCTCTTTTTATTATTGCTGCTTTAACCGATGCCATTGATGGCTCAATGGCTCGAATTCGAAATCAAATTACGGAGTGGGGTGAACTTTTTGATCCGGTCGCTGATAAATTATTGATTGGTTCGGTTGGTTTAATTCTAATTTATCGTTATTTACATTTATTTTTAATCGTGACAATTTTGGTTTTGGAATTTGTAACCATTTTGGCGGCATTTTATTTGAAAAAGAAACATCCAAATTTTCGGCCGAAAGCCAATGTTTTTGGTAAGACTAAAATGTTTTTGCAAGTGGTGGGTGTGGCTTTGCTTTTAATTTTTGCTCAGATGCCGGGCAATCAGGTGCTTAGCGTTGGCATTTCGGGTATATTTACAGTTTCAATTTTTTTTACTATTTTAAGTATGTATTTTGCCGGTATTTAACGGCTATATTAAAAAAGCCCCGCCGCGGCGGGGCTTTTTTAATAGCTTAATTTTGCGTCATGGTATAAAACATTACCAAGGCCGAAGCGCTCATAATGCCAAAAGTAATCCAAACCAGCGTTTGAGATATTTTGCCGCTTCGGTATTTGCCCATGATTTTTTTATTTTGGGCAATTGAAGCAATAATAAACAGCAGGGGAACTGAGGCCACACCGTTAAAAACGGCCGTGAAAACTAAAGCTTTGATTGGGTTAATGCCGACAAAATTGATAATCAGGCCGATTAAAGTGGCAATGGTGATAACGCCATAAAAACCGTGAGCACGTTTTAATTTTAGATTAAGGCCTTCCTTCATGTTAAAAGCCTCAGATACGGCGTAAGCGGCTGAACCTGATAGAACCGGTACTGCTAGCAGGCCAAGGCCGATAATGCCAACCGCAAAAATCAATTTGGCCAAAAATCCCGCGTTGGGAAAAGTTTTGACCAGTGGTTCCAGGGCCTTGGCCGCGTCCGCGGCCGTGGCCACGTCAGTGATACCGTTATTATGCAAGACGGTGGCGCCCACGATAATAATTGACCAGGCAGCGAAGTTGGAAAAAAACATACCAATTAAATTATCCAGCCTGATTTTTTTGATGAATTTTTTATTGATTTTCGGCCGATGATTTTTTAGGAGCATGTGGTTGGCCTTTTCTTCCTCGACTTCTTCCGAGGCTTCCCAAAAAAACATGTAAGGAGAAATGGTGGTGCCTAAAACGCCGGTAATTAAGAAAAAGAAAGCAAAGTTCCATTCTATTTCCGGAGTAAGGGTGGCTTCAAGAATTTTTAACCAGGGCTGATTGACTAGAAAAACCGTCAGAGGATAAGACAGTAATGATAAAGCCAGCCATTTTAGAATTTTTGAATAAACTTTATAGGAAGTAAATATTTCTAAAATCAAGATCAGAACCGTAAATGAAATAGTGAGAATAACAAAATTAATGGGCAGTAAGAGCTGGGCGGCGGCGGCCATGGCTCCGATATCCGCGCCGATATTTATAGTGTTGGCCACCACCACCAATAAAACAACGGCGTAGAGAATTTTTTTATTGTAATTTTCTTTAATTACGGCAGCTAAGCCCTTGCCCGTAACCGCGCCGATTCGGGCGCAAGCTTCCTGCACTGCAGTTAAAAAGGGCAGAATAAACAATGAGGTCCAAAGCATGTTGTAACCAAATTGTGAACCGGTTTGGGTGTAGGTGGCAATGCCCGAAGGGTCGTCGTCAGCAGCGCCGGTGATTACTCCAGGACCAAGTATCTTAAAAAATTTTTTTATTTTTGATAATTTTTTTTCCATTGGTTTTTGTTAAATTTAAGACTTATTTATTATATCAAAATATTGGGCTATTAAACAATTACTAAAATCAAAAACTTTTTAAATCAGCCCTCTTGGTGTTGATTTGTTATTTATGGTATAATATTGTCAATCAGAATAAATGGAATATTCATTTGTCTATGCTAAAGAAGTTTTTTGGTAAAAAATCTTCAACCAAAAGGGTACTAATTGTTGAAGACGATGCTTTATTGTCGCGCGTTTTATCGGATGGTTTTAGTAAAGAGGGGTTCAAAGTTTTAATGGTGTCAAACGGCAACGATGTTATGGCCGCGATTGATCGATTTTCTCCCCAAATGATTTTATTGGATTTGGTCATTCCCGGCTTGGATGGATTCGCGGTTTTAAAACAGATTAAGTCCCAGGACAAAATTAAAAATATACCGGTCGCGGTCTTATCCAATTTGGGCGAAGCGGCGGACATTAAATCAACCAAAGCTTTAGGCGCAGTAGAATATTTTATTAAATCAAATACGGAGATGTTTCGCATTATTGATTTTGTCAAAAGTCAGTTAAAGGTTTGATTTTATGGCAAAAGAAACTCAAAAAATAATTTTATTGGTTGAAGACGATGAGGTCTTATTGCGGGCGCTTTATCTGGTTTTTCACGGCGCGAATTACACTATTGCTACGGCCGGGGACGGGGAAACAGCTCTACGCATGGCGGAAAGAATTAAACCGGATATTATTCTTTTGGATTTACTTTTACCAAAAATGGACGGGTTTTCTTTTCTCAAAGACATTAAGGCTAACGCCGCCTTAAGTTCAATTCCGGTTATTGTTCTATCAAATTTGGGTGATGACGATAGTATGGCCAAGGCCAAGAATTTAGGGGCGACTGATTATTTTGTAAAATCTGAGACCGACCTTTCGGCCTTGCATGAAAAGGTTGGTAAATTGTTAAAATCTTAAGATTAACAATAAATCAATGAAAAGAAAGTGGTTAAATTTTATCTTGCTTTTGACTAACCGCATTTATTACCGAAAACAGCTGATTTTAAAACAAATCGGACTGGAAGCGGTATTTAACGTATTTATTCTATTTTGCCAGGAAATTGTTTTGAGTCTAGTGTCTTTGCCGATTTATTTAACTTTAAAACCTCAAAAAGTAACCGCTTATTTTGCCGATAAGAGCGCGTATAAAGATATTACTTTTGATTATAATTTGCGCCGAGTTTTGACGGTTACCGGCTTAGGCGTAGTGGCGGGAATTTGGTTGATAAAATTGTTATTGATACTTTTTTTGCCAACAGTCTTCGGTCCCTTACATTTATTTTCGGTTTCAGATTTTCGTTCAGCGGATATCGCCACGCAGGCGTTAGTGGCCTCGGATACGGCGATTCAAACCGCCAGAGTGGTGGATTCTCTGCCTTATCCTGAGTTACAATCAGTCAAAAAAAACAGCCAGGGTAATTATATTTTTTCCGGCAATGGTCAACCGAATTCATCGGTTGTTTTGTTATTGTCCGATCAGCAGACCGCTATTTATACGGCGGCCGTTAATGATAAGGGCAAATGGGAAGTAGAAAATTCGCAGAAAAATTTTAATTTGAGTGAGGGCAATCACGCGGTGATCGTTTTTACGTTTGATGAAAAACAGGGGATTCGAAGCCAGCCGGCGCCTCAGCAATACTTTAAAGCCCAATCGTCTTGGATCGATTGGGTGGTAGGTAACGTTGATAATGGCGCCAATTGGTCGGCCGTGGTCATTGTTTTTCTAGGAATCGTGCTGACAATTTTAACTATTTGAAATAATTATTATGGGGGGACGCTGGCTAAATTTATATTTTCGTTACTCCGGCTATGTTTTTAATCTCCGTCAGAAAGTTACAAAAAGTAAGAATTGGTTATCGGTTTTACCGGTCGCCGTCGAGCTCTTGGCGGCTGAATTAATTTTATTCGTTTTGTCTTTGCCTTTATATTTCGCGGTTTCGCCTAACTCACTGCAGCAAAGAGGCTGGATTTTTCCCAAAAACAAAAACGGTAAAGCTCAGTTACAAGTTTATTTAGTGCGGCGCAAAATCAGTATCGGCGCCATAGTCTTAGCGGTTGGGATTTTTGCCGCTAAGACTTTTTTGGTTGGCGTAATGTCTTTTTATCTTTTTGGTTTTCAGACACTTTTGGCTGATACTCAGGATTGGACTTTTGATAATGCCAGTGATTACACCTATGACGCCGCTAAAATTGAAGTAACGGGAGGCGCGGCTTTGCTAAAAGACATCGGCGGCACGACGTCGGGAACTAATACCAACACTGGTTTTAATACTAATTCAACCGGCTGGACTTATGCTGACTGGTTAAATGGCGGTAACGCGGCCGGTACTTATCAGTTTAGCGGCGGTAATCCGGGCGGTTATGTCAGAGTTACTCTTAATCCAAAACAGAGCAAGATAACTGCCGGTCTATGGCGGCAAGCATTTACGACGACGGTTAATGCTCCGGATACGGCCACTTTAAGTTTGGACTGGCGCTCAATTACTTATTCGGTTCCAGCTGCTTTTGATAGTTATCAGCTCTATGCTTTTATCGACACGACCAGTGGCAATCCGACCTTGGGTTCTGAGGTGTGGAGTAGCGGTGAGATCACCGGCACTACGGCTTGGACTGGTGTCACCAACATCGATATTACCGGTAAAATTCCGACAGCCGGCACTTATTATTTAAAAATTGTAGCTTATAGCGACACGCCAAGTACTAGAGGTACCTATAACACAGTGGCCGGTTTTGATAATGTCGTAATTAATTGGTCAAAAACTACCCATGTGTTTGCCGCGGACAGACCCACGATCACGCCGGTAAATTCCTTGACCATGCCTAAAGCTATCAGCTGGGATTCTTTTACGGAAACGGCGACAAAAAACGGCGGAGAAATATATTATCAACTTTCCAGTGATAATGGGAGTAACTGGCAATATTATAACGGTACGGCCTGGGTTGGCGCTGGGGCGAGTAATTATAATACTGCTTCGCAAATAAGCAGTGCCATTGGCAGTTTTGCCACCAGCACGAATCAAATTAAGTGGCGAGCTTTTTTATCCAGTAGCGGTAGCCAGCAGGTGGTTTTAGATAATATCACTATCGGCTATACTCAGAATTCTTTACCGGAGATATTGAATTTAACTCCGGCCCAAAATACCGATTATGGTTACGTCCACGTTAATTATAATTTGCAAGACAATAATAGTGATCCAGAAAGTTTGACTAATTATGAATATTCTTTGACCGGCGCTTTCGCCGGTGAGCAAGTTTCGATGACCGCTTCAACGACTGATCCGGCACATCAGGGCGTTTTAGGTCTGACCAGTTCGCCAGCCGGAGTGGCTCATAATTTTGTCTGGGACGCAAAATCACAGTTGGGCAATATAACTTCTACGGTTTACGTCAGATTACGCGCCAATGATGGTATTGGTAGCGGTTCCTATGCCACTTCGACATCATTTTTTGTTGATTATGCCACTTCAACTGTTTCTAACGTGGTCGCTTCACAAATTTTAGGCACGACCACGGTTCAAATTTTGTATGATTTATTTGATGACACGCCGGATAATATAACCGTGGAATTGCAAGTATCCGGTGACGGTGGCAGTACCTGGACGGTACCAGCCACGAGCGTTAGCGGTGATGTTGGAACCAGTGTGACGTCCGGTAATGGTAAAATTATTTACTGGCAAGCAGGAGCCGATTATGCCAATCAAAATAAGAGTAATATGCAGGTTAGGGTGCGTGCCAAAGATAAATTTCAAAACCAAGGCAGCTATGCTATTTCAAGTAATTTTTCTTTAGATACCTTGCCGCCGGCGACTTTGGTGCAATCTGATCTCAAGGCTCAGCCCAATGCCGGCGATACTACGGTTTTAATCGGCGGTACATTTACCGAAATTAATCCCAATATTAATGATTTTAAAGTGGCCATTAATGGTGCCGACTATGGTGCGGCTACCGCCGGTAACAGTAATACGGCCGCGCCGGCTAATCAAGTGACAGCAGTGGGCGCCAGCTTAACCGGACATGATTATATTTCTAAAGTAGAAATCGTTCACGCGGATGATTATGGCTTATCTTTTGCCAATGAAAATTTAAATCCCGACGTAAGCTATAAATATGTTAAACCTTATACGCCTTTGGCTCCAACTTTAAGCAATCCGGTTACTAATCGTTTGGATTTGTTAGTTAATGCGGCCATAGGCGAAGCGAGTGACTTGGCGTATGCGATTTATGAGACCACGCAAAATAAATTTGTTCAAAGCGATGGCACTTTGGGTAATAACGCGGTTTGGCAAGTTAGCGGCACCGCTTCGGGTCAATGGGGTCATAACACGGGCGTGGTTGGTCAAGTGAGAATTACCGGCTTAAGTTCACCGGTTGCTAATTATATTTTCAAAGTTAAATCGCGCAATCCTAGTGATTCAGCTCATGCCGCTTCGTCCGAATCAGCTTACTCGGCCACGGCTCAAATTACTAACACGGCGCCCGGGCTGGCTCTGAATTCTTACGCCCAAACTACTAACGGTACGCGTTATGTCGCCGTGGCCTACGCCGGCACTGACGGACAGGGAGATATCAGCAGTTTAAGCACTTATGAATATTCGACAGATAACACCGTCTGGCACACTTTGACAGAAAAAGCCGGCGTCGGTTCCAATGGTACGACGAATTTAGTTTTTTTACCCACTGGCAGCAACTATAGTCTGATGTGGGATACTAACGCTGATTTACCTAACACTGAAGATGCCACGGTTTATGTCAAATTGCGTGGTAATGATACTTTAGCTAATGGCAGCCCGGTCGTTTCCTCGGCTTTTGCTATTGATACCAAAGATCCAATTCTAACTAATTTGGTCGCCAGTCAAAACTCCGGACTAAGGACAGTAAATTTTACTTATAATCTGGCTGATGCCAACCATTGTACCGTGATAGCCGATATTTCTGCCGATGGTGGCAGCACTTGGGCAGTGGCTACCAGCACCATGACTGGTGCTGTCGGTGGTAGTGTTACTCCCGGCAGTAATAAATCAATTTCTTGGAATGCCGGCACGGATTACGACAATCAATATAATGCTAATTTAAAAGTTAGAATCAGAGCCTGGGACACTTTCGGCAATTCGGCCACGGAAATTATTTCCAATGCCTTTACGGTTGATACCAAAGCGCCGGCATTAAATAACATCAGCGCGAGCCAGAACGGGGGAGCGGGAACTTTTCGCTTCGCTTATGACCTTGCAGAAGACAGCGGAAATTCCGCCGTCACTTTGGCCATTTCCGCTGATGATGGTTTGACTTGGAATGTGGTTACAACCTCAGCGGCTGGTGATTTTGGTTCAGCCGTGGCGCCCGGTACGGGTAAAACCATAACCTGGAATGGTATTAGTGATTATAATAACCAGGAAAAGACAACCATGAAGATTCGTTTGACGGCCAGTGATACTTTTAATAATAGCAACGATCAATCTTCCGGCATCTTCTCATTAGACACCAAGGCGCCGCGCGTGACTAACGTCAGCGCTTTGCAAGCTCTGGGCGGTACGAGCGTAACTTTTACTTATGATTTAGCGGATCAGAATAGTTCCTTGATTGAGTTAGATATTTCTTCGGATAATGGTGGTAACTGGACCGTAACTGATACCAGTGTGAGCGGCCAAGTTGGAACCAATATTTCTGGGGGTACAAGTAAAACTATAATCTGGAATGCGGCCGGGGATTTTGCCAATCAGAATTTAAGCACCATGAAAGT
>JBAYMO010000013.1:0-41336 GCA_041663485.1 Candidatus Buchananbacteria bacterium
ATCTAAAATTGGTTTCAGATCCTGAGGATAAACTACCCGAGCCCACGGATCTCCCAAAAACACTCTAACCCCCAAAAGATTGGTTAAATAACCCGGCAAATTCATCAATAAAGACGAGCCGCCCGTTAAAATAATTTTTTCAATATTTCTCTGGCTCTGATTTTTAAATAAATTAATGCTATATCGCAACTCGTCCACAATCGGAGTTAAAGTGGTTTCAATCGCCTTGGGCACATTCCCCTGACTAACTTGCTGGCTTAAACCCACGTCGTATTTAAACTGCTCCGCCCGGCCTAAATTAATATTTAAGCTGCTGGCAATGGCTTTGGTAATGGTTAATCCCCCGATATCAATGCTGCGATTTAACAAGGGAACGTTTTCGGAAACGATAGTGACGTTAGTAACCACTGAACCGATATCAACAATCATTAATGGCGCCCGATCATTACCGACTAAAGACCGAATCAAGGCGAATTGCTCAGTATCCAGGCTTAATAAATTCAAATTGGCGGCCTTAAAGATTTCAATATAGCGCTTAACCAGATCCTTGGCCGCGGCCGTCAATAAAACTTTTAAATACTTTTTTTTGGTTTCCGGACTGATTTTTAAAAAACCTTTTTTTCTCAATTCTTCTTCATTGCCATTCGTACTGTAGCCAAACGCCGTGTCCGCGTTGCTATTGATGGTCTGATTTTCTCCGGCCACGGCCGGTAAAATTTTCCAATCTAAAATCATTTCTTGAATGGGCATGGGAATAATTTTTTTGGCTTCCCACTTAACAGCCGCTGCCAAATCTTTACTGGGCATTTCCGGCAAGTTAAGGATGGAACTGAAAACCGAAAAAGCCGGTAAGGCCGTAACCACTTTGGTCGTAGTCGTTTTGGCTTCTTTACAAACCGCCTTAATCCATTTAGCGGTATCAAGATAACTGATTTTTTCTTTGGTGGCGTTGGATTTTTCCACTTCAATATCCAGATAGCCGTAAGTAACCAAGCGCGGCCGGCCTTGTTCATTCAAAAGCTCAACGACTTTTACGCCATTGGTATCGAAATCTATCCCCAAGTAACTTTGTGGTGTAGAAAATAACCCCATACTCAACTATTATAACATTTTTTATCTAATGCCGTCTACTAATTTGAAAAATTTGGACGCCAAACTGGCAGGGACTTGGCAAAATCGCCCAGACCCGGTGGCGTATTGGCTAAAAGTCGGCCGTCATAAATTACACCCTCGGAAGCTTCCAGACCGGTAGGCGGCGCGAACGTTCTGGCAAAGTTAAATTTGCGCGCCATGATTAAACCATTGACCAATAAACCGTTTTGACCGCAGTTGACGCCATTGTAACAAGAAAAAACTTGACCACAGCCGGCCGGACCAACACCGGTCGCGCTGCAAGCCGTATCATTACCAATGACTACGAAATTTCCGGCCAATGTTTTAACGCCGGATCCGATTTTTAGATCACCTTTGACAATCCAGGCGACTGAAGCCAAATTACGAAACTTCGTTAAACTGCTTGAATTATCGTACAAAATATCATTATTGATGGTTAAATCACCATTCACAATGATCGTGCCGGCGCCATTCTCAAAATTAATACCATTTTTGAATAATGACAACTTGATCGGATTAGCCGAACCAATACTCAGACTGGTTGGCGAATAATAAATTTTTCCGCCCAAAGTCTGCGTGGACTGCAAAGGATTTTTAGAAATATTAACGACCGTATTGCCGTATTTGTTTACACAAGTATCAGCTGTGCCAAAATCGCAAACTAAACCCAAAACATCAAGTTCGCCCAAGGCGTTAGAATAACGAGTCTCGGCCGTCGGAAAATTTATCTGCTGCACTCCCCCTTCCACCCAAAGCGGTTCAACCTGAGCGGAAGAGAAACCAACGATTTGTCCGCTGGACAAAATGCGGTAGGTAGCATTGTAGGCGTGTTGCGGTGCCGGTTGACCCGACAAACCTTTATTGGAATAAATATCACCATACTGCGTTTGCAGCCAAGGCTGAACTTGAACAATCTCGGGTGAAAACGCCACCCAACCCACGCCGGTCAACGAGCCACTGCTAAAGCCATAACCTTTCAAGCTGAATCTTTTTTCCGGTGTGGCGGCCAAACCGAACAGTCCTTTAGTCAAATATATTTGCGTATCAACCGTCGCGCCAGCCGTACAAGAATTATCATTTTGACAAGACAGGTTCAGCCAACCTTCATCTTTTAAAGCCAGAATTTTTCCCCAGCCCAAAACGGGCGGGTTACTTTCGCCGTTGTCTTTAATATACGCCCGCCAACCGCTCGTGCCTGCCGTTTCCGGAATACCCGTACCAAAATTAGTCGGCACGCAAGGACTGCCGCCGGCTAATTCACAAATATGAGCCTGGTCGCAAGTTTGACCAAAACAAACCCAGCCTAAATTGTCCGACCAGCCCCAGCCCCGAACATCATTGTTCGCGTCCACTTGCACGAAATAATCAATCGCGGGAGCAGTCGCGCCGCAAACTTCCGTGCCGGATAAATAATTACAATTATCTTTATTTAAAGAAATCCAGCCGCCATTATCCGCCCAGGCCCAACCTAACATTTTCTGGCCGCACTGAGCCGTGCAACTAGCGCTTTCGGCCGGAACCGGAGCGGCGCCCGAGCCGGTGCCATCATCGCACTTTTCATATAAACCGGCATCGTTGGGCGATTGAACCACGCCGTCGCCACAAACTGCGGGCACCGGCGCGCTGGCAACAAAAGCCAGACCGGCCAAAGCAGCCGAAACCACCAAAACCAAAATTAAAATTAATTTATTTTTCATCAAAAACTAATTAATATCTTTGGTCAAATTTCGCCAATAAAGACCAGCGGGTTTTAAGACGTCTCCACTGTAATATATACAAACAAAAACGTGACCACTGCTACCCGCGGGTCTAACGTATTTTATTTGACCTTCTTCGGCAGCTTGGCATGACGTATCCTGAATATAACCCATGACGTTTTTCTTAAGCTGGATTGTCGCCTGATTAACTGTGGCTTGATTGACAATGACTTGCCCACTAGTGCCCGGAGTCAAGGTAATATTGGCAGCTGAAGCACCAAAACCTGAATTATAAGCATCACCAACCGCAATACTGAAATTATTAGTCGTATTAATTAACATGCTATCACTGGAATCATTACCGGCAATAATTTGATGGAGATTGCTACCGAAAAATAATTTGCTTGTTCCGGCCGTCGTATTATTTAATAGAAAATCACCGTTGAACTGAGTAGTCCCGGCCACATAAAGTTTCGGATTAGTCGCGGGTATTGTGCCGCCAATTCCCACACTAGTGCCATTATCAGTAATTTGCGAATCACCCAAAGACGAAGTGGTTGACCACTTACTTAATTTATTAACCGTACCCGTGCCCGGACCAGCCGACGGCCAAGCCGTTTTACAACTACCATTCAAACAAAGTTCAGCCGCGGCAAAATGACTGGACGTGGCATTACCGCCAATCAGTACATTATCCCAGAGTTTAATTTTTCTCTTACCGCTAATGGTGCCAGCACCAATGATATCCAAAGCGTCATAGGGAGAAAATCTTTGGTAAGCAATTTTGCCAGCATTTGCCTCTTTACCAGATACCCCATTGCCAAGTTCTAAATAATTAGTACCCTTAATAATGCCATTAACGCCAATGTTAACATCACCAACCGAGGTGATGCTACCAGCGGCCGTCACGTTACCTAATTCATTGACGCGAAATAAATCAGCCTTGGCACTATTAACTGCGACAAAGGGACTCCAAGCTGACGAAGCCGGTAGCTGCACCCTCACGCCTTCTGTTGAGGCGGGCGGATTAACTTGAAATTGCGCGTCAGGTGAAGTTACATTAATCCCAACTCTGCCATCAAAAGTAATTCTCATTTTTTCATTAGTGGGAGCTCCCCCGCCAGTCATAAAAACAATTGGACCAACAACGTTTCCCACGGAGAAAACATTGGACGAATTAACCGCGCTATCACCATTCAAGGCTAAAAAAGCGCCATTAACAGTACCTGAAGAATTTTTTACTTCCAGGCGATAAACCGCCGCACCGGTATTATTGTCATTTCTGACTATCACCCTATTGTTACCACTAATATTTCCATAGACATAAAGTTTCGTCAGAGCGTCCGGGCTGGCGGCCCCAATACCGACTTTACTACCGTCATCATATACCATACTGTCACCTAAAGTATTATTAGAATTCCACTTAGCCAACCTAGTGGCCGTGCCGCTGCCAGTCAGACCGGCCGGTGGCGTCGCCCAGGTTCCGTCATATTGCAAAAATTGACCGGCTGTACCATTGGCGGCTGGCACGGCAAAGGTTCCGACTGTCAAAGTGTTGACTTTAGCCGAACCCGCGACATCAAGCTTGGCGCCGGGCACGATTGTGCCGATACCGACATTACCAGCATTGGTAATGGCAAAAACCGTATTATTAGCCGCATTATTTATTTGAAAGTTGCCTGTGCCGGCGGCGTCGGCGTTTATTCTTAATTGTAGCTGGTCGTTGGAATTAATATAAAATGGATTATTGACACTATGATTAACTGTTTGACCGGTAACCGTAGTATTACCACCAACGGCTAAATTACTAGCCAAATTTACATTAGCCCCAGCTAGACCCATGGTAACGTCAGTGCCATTATCATAAATTAAACTAGTGGCAGTTAAAGCCGTGCCCGCCGCGTCCCATTTGGGAACATAATTTTTCGTGCCGCTACCCGGACCGCCTGAACCTGAATTCTCCCAAGAGGCTAAACCATTTGAGTCAGAAGTTAAGACTTTACCAGCGCCAGGCGCACCGCCGGTGATTTTAACCTGACCGCTGACTTCCAGCTTGGCTCCAGGCGCGGTTGTGCCAACACCAACGTTGCCGCCGCTACTAATCGTTAGGGGAGCTAAAACATTAGTATTGTTAGATCTGGTAGTAATAAATTGCCAGCCGCCATTGGTCGAAATATCAGGACCGCGCGCAATCAGCCTGCCATTACCCCCAGAAAAATCCAAGATGGCCACATTGGGATTAATGGTAGTTTGAGCCGCACCTCTTGCGACCAAGGCGCCATTAATGTCCATTCTCTCGGTGGGGTCGGCAACGCCAATACCGACACGACCGTTTTGCTCGATAGTAACTGCGTTAGAAACAGTTGGGTTCCAAAAATTTAAACTGTTTGAATCACTTTTGTTATTATACATACCCCAATGATCATCGGTATTTACACCATACTGCAACTGAAGTTCGGGGTTTTGATTAGCATAAGCATCGGTTATCCTTAGCCTGGTTACCGACGAACCGTCGCTATCCATGTCGACTGTCTCTTTGGGATTTGTTGTGCCGATACCAATTTTGTTGCCATTGTTGTAAATAACACTATTACCCAAAGAATTAAGAGAAGTCCATTTTGTTAAGTAATTAGCCGTGGCGCTGCCGATGTTAACCGATGAGGCCCAAGAAGCCAAGCCATCGGCGTCGGAAGTCAAGACCTTACCAACACCAGGCGCACCGCCGGTAATTTTAACCTGACCACTGACTTCCAACTTAGCCCCAGGCACGGTTGTGCCAACACCAACATCGCCAGCATCAGTAATGGCAAAAACCGTATTATTAGCCGCATTATTTATTTGAAAATTACCTGTGCCGGCGGCGTCGGCATTCATTCTTAGCTGGAGTCGATCGTTAGAATCAATGAAAAAAGCATTATTGGTTTTATGACTGATGGTTTGGCCGGCGACATTCACTGTGCCGCTTACGTCAAGCGTGGCGGCCGGTGAAGCCGTACCGACGCCGACTCGGTTGGCATTGATATACAGCGAACTGGTCGCGGTCAAAGCCGTGCCGGCTGAATTCCATTTTGGCACGTTATTGGAAAAACCGCCGGTCGTGGCAGCAGCCCAGGTCATAGTGCCATTAGTGTTGCCAGTTAAAACCTGACCATTAACCGTCGGCTTGGCCGTCGGAAAAGTATAAAGACCATTTATATTCAAAGAATTAACCCGAGTAGTCGTGGCAACGTAAAATCCGTAGCCATCAATAACCGAATTAATACCAACTTTGCCGTTAGCCGCGATTTGCAATCGATTGGTATTGGCGGTTTTAAAAACAATTGGCAACGATTTACTATCATCATCAACTACCACGGCACCAGCCGCACCATCGTAGCCAAATCTCGCCCGATTGTTTACCTCCAAAAATCCAGAATCTGTCGCCAAACCATCACCGGGTGTAACCATAATAATCGAATCACCATTGCCACCATTAACTCTCAAGCTACCGATTGTTGTTTTGGAACCAGCAGAAATAGAGCCGGAAAAATGATTACTACCAGCATTGGACCAGATGCCATAAGAAGTACCGAAAAAATACCCGCCAATCGTGCCTCCTCCTGCCACCAAACCAGTACCGCTATTACTATTATTGACATAAAGAGTAGTATTAACACCACTGGGAGAATCAACATACAGACTATACAAATTATTGGCAATCGTCCCAATGCCTACTTTGCCATTATAATGAATACCGACGGCATCAGTTAGCCAAAAACCACTAACTTGGCTCCAAGAAGTCTTGCAGCTGCCCGAGCCGGAGCCTAAACAAATCTGATCATTGGCCTTAATAACTTGGGCGGTAAAAGTATTGGCCTGGCCCGTGCCGGAGATATTAAAATTGGCATCAGTTTGCTGGTTGGAAGAATTATTAATAAAACCAGGCGGATTGTTACCTGGCGGCAGAGCGGTGGGACCTTGCCAGACGGCCAATACGATGGCCGGAAAAACAAAAAAAGCGACTGAAACAACAGTCACTAACGGCAAAACAAGATTATTAAAATTACCCTGCTTTAATTTATTTATCATAGTCTATTATTACCCAAAATTTGGGCATTAAATTAGAAAAATATATTATAATTCAAATTTTTTTAAAAAAACTACGCAAATTGGCGAACCGGACAAAAACCAAAATATTCTTTGACCAAACCTCTTTTTTATTATATAATTTAAACAAGATAAACTCAAGTTATTGATTATATTTTAACACAAAATCGGGTGAAGTGACAAGTGATTAACTGATTTCAAAGCACCAACATACTCTTTGGAGAAAAAAATATTAAACTTAGCCTTATTATCATAAAATTTAACTAATTAATTATAATTAGATCTATGAAAAACATTTACTGGTTAATTCTGGCCGCGGTAATCGCTTTGGTTGTTTGGCTAATTTATGTCTTCAACCGGCTGATTACTTTAAAAAACCGGACTCAAGAAGCATTTTCTGACATTGACGTTCAGCTTAAACGCCGCCACGATTTAATCCCCAATCTCGTCGAGACGGTTAAAGGCTACGCCACTCATGAAAGCGGCGTGTTCGAAAAAGTTACTCAAGCTCGAGCGGCCGCCATTAACGCGCAAACAGTTCAGCAAAAAGAAGAGGCGGAAAATGTTCTAACCTCCGCTTTGAAATCGGTTTTTGCCGTAGCCGAAGCTTATCCTGACTTGAAAGCCTCGCAAAACTTCCTAAAATTACAGGACGAATTATCCGACACGGAAAACAAAATCCAGGCGGCTCGTCGTTTCTATAACGGCAACGCCCGTGATTTCAATATTGCCATTGAAGTTTTCCCCAGCAATTTGATTGTGGGATTACTTGGTTTCAAAAAATTTGAATTTTTCCAAGCTGACGAAGCCGAGAAAAAAAACGTAGAGGTCAAATTCTAGTTTGATAGCTGACTAGTCTCCAAGAAGTGCTTGGAGACTAATAGCTGTTTAACTTTAAATTATGTACAATCAGATTGATTCGAACAAAAGAAAAACATTTTTGTTAATGCTGGTTTTTGCCGCCGTGGTTATTTTAATCGGCTGGACTTTCTCCCAACTAACCGACAGCGGTTATAGCGGCTTAGTGATTGCGGCCATGGTTTCGATAATTATGACTTTAGGCAGCTACTTTGCCGGCGACAAAGTGGCCTTGCTCACGGCCGGCGCCAAAGGACCCTTAAGCCAAACCGAAAATGCTTATGTTTATCGCCTGGTGGAAAATTTAGCCATCACTGCCGGATTACCTCAGCCGAAGATTTATATCATGCCCGATGACAGCATTAATGCTTTTGCCACTGGCCGCGACCCCCAGCACGCCTCAATCGCTATCACCCAAGGCGCGATTGAAAAATTAAAAAACGAGGAACTAGAAGGCGTTATTGCCCACGAACTTTCTCACGTAAAAAATTACGACATCTTGCTTATGACCGTCGTGATTGTTTTAGTCGGCTTAATTACCTTACTCTCAGATTGGTTTATTCGTTTTCGTTTTTTTGGCGGCAAGGATCGCGATAGCGGCAAAGACAGCGGCCAAATTCAAATGATTCTTTTAATTATTGGCTTAATTTTTTTGGTGCTCTCGCCCATTATCGGCAAATTAATTCAGCTGGCAATTTCTCGCAAACGGGAATTCTTAGCCGATGCCTCTGGCGCGCTTCTCACCCGTTATCCGGCCGGGCTGGCTAACGCTTTGGAAAAAATATCTCTGGAAAATATACCGCTGGATCACGCCAATACCGCCACGGCTCATTTGTATATCGCCAATCCTTTTGGCGGCTCACGAAAATTCTTTTCCAAAATTATGGCCACCCACCCGCCGATCGAGGAAAGAATTAAAGCTTTGCGCCAAATGGCCTAAGGGTTCAATCGAATTCATTCAAATAAAAATATATGGCAAAAAAAATAAAAAATAAAAAAAACACTTTTTTTAACCAAACCGGCGTTTCCAGTCTGGCCGTAATTGGACTTTTGGGCGCGATTCTAATCTTTTCCATTATACTTTTGGCTTTAATCATAATTACCACACAGCCAGTCGAAAAAGATTCACGTGAAATCAAGCCGCTAAAACAAGCGCAGAATAATTCTACTTCTTCGACAACACAAAATATTGCTCCCGGAGCTGATACTAACAATAACGGCTTACCCGATGATATTGAGCAAATAATTATTGAGGCCCGATCCAGCACGGCCACGCCGAATATTAATATTGATACAAATAACAATGGCCTACCCGATGATGTTGAATCAGTCCTTAAAAACCAGGCAGCCAAAGACAATACCGCTTCAAATACCACTACCATTATTGATAAAAATAATAACGGCATACCTGATGATGTTGAAGCCTTATTAAAACCTTAAAAATGATTGACTTATTTCAAAGGCTTTCAACTCATTCTCGTCAAGCCCTAAAAACCGCTTTTAATCTAGCGGTTTCTTGCGGCCAGCCCCAGGTTACACCACTGCATCTACTTTTTGGTTTAGCTAATGAATCAGGCAGTTTAGCCAGTCAAATTTTAGTTAAGGCAAAAATTTCCGGCGAAAAAATTGAAGCCACAATCAAAAAAGACGCGACGGCTCAAACCACTATTACCCAAACGCAATTCAGCTTGCCGACAAAAAAAATTTTAGAAAAAGCATTTTGGCTGGCAGGCGCTAATCAAAATCAGTATATTGGCACGGAACATTTATTGTTAGCGGCGCTAAAAATTAATGATCAGCAAATATCAGAATTTCTGTCTGAAAAAAAAGTCGACGTCAGTGAGATCAAAGAGCAGCTAACAATGATTTTTAACAGTACGGCTAAATTTCCCGATTTAACCGAAAATTTTAATCAATTCAATCAACACCCAACTCATCAAAATTCTACTGCCAATTTTGCCTTGGAATCGTTCGCCACCGAATTAACCGATCCCAGACTGCAGCAAAAAATTGATCCGGTAATCGGCCGCGGCGCGGAGATTGATCGTTTGATTCAAATTCTTTGCCGGCGCCACAAGAATAATCCCCTGCTTTTGGGTGAGGCCGGCGTGGGCAAAACCGCTATCGTCGAAGGGTTGGCTAAAAAAATAATTTCTAAAGAGGCACCGGCAATTTTAGCGGATAAAAAAATTTTTAATTTGGATTTAAGTTCGCTCGTAGCCGGCACAAGCTTTCGCGGTGAATTTGAGAATCGTTTGAAACAAGTTATCAGCGAGGCCAGCCAGAGGCCAGAGGTAATTTTATTTATTGATGAAATTCATAATTTAACCGGCGCCGGAGCCGCGACCGGCTCCATGGACGCGGCTAATATTTTAAAGCCGGCTTTAGCGCGCGGCGAAATTCATTGCATTGGCGCGACCACGCCCGAGGCGTTTAAAAAACAAATCGAAAGCGACCCGGCCATGGAACGACGTTTCCAAACTATTCAAATTAACCAGGCCACGGTTAGCGACACGATAAAAATTCTTCAGGGTTTGAGAAAAAATTATGAGCTTTATCACGACGTAGAAATCAGCGATGAAGCCTTGGCCGCGGCCGCCCAGCTGGCCGAAAGATACATTTTTGATCGCTGCTTGCCGGATAAGGCGATTGACTTGATTGACGAAGCGGCCGCGGCGGCGCGAATTACCAAGCAAAGCCAAAAAATATTATCCGAGGCGGAAAAATTACAAGCTAAACTCAATCAAATCACCGAGGAAAAAATTAACTTTGCCAAGAATGAAGATTTCGAATCAGCCTTAACTTGCCACAACCAAGAACAAAAATTAATAGAACAAATTGAAGCTATTAATAGCCAGAAAAAAACTAAAATTAAAGATCAAAAAAAATCTAGTCAAGTTACGGCCGCCGACATCGCCAAAATGGTAGCCAAAATTACCGGCATCCCCCAGACGGAACTGCTCACTGAAGAAAAATCCAAACTTTTGAATTTAGAAAAAAAATTAAGTAAAAAGATCGTGGGCCAACTCGAAGCGATTAATTCTATTGCCGAAGCAATTCGCCGCGCCCGAATCGGCTTGAGTGATACTAAGCGGCCGCTGGGTTCGTTTATTTTTTTAGGACCATCGGGCGTAGGCAAAACCGAATTGGCCAAAGTCTTGGCCGAAACTATTTTTGGCTCCCCGCAAGCTTTGATAAAAATCGATATGTCGGAATTTTCCGAAGCTTTTAACATTTCCAAACTAATCGGCGCGCCAGCCGGCTACGTCGGTTATAAAGAAGGAGCGAAATTAACCGATGCCGTTAAACGACGGCCATATTCAGTGGTTTTGTTTGATGAAATCGAAAAAGCTCATCCTCAAGTCTTTTATTTACTGCTGCAAGTTTTAGAAGACGGATATCTAACCGATGCTTCGGGCAAGACTATAGATTTTCGCCATACCATAATTATTTTAACTTCCAATTTAGGCTCGGAAAATTTTAATCAGCAGGCTGCCATTGGTTTTAATTTAAAAGAAAAAAAAGCCGAATCCGAAATATTAAATAATCTACTGACGATCGAAAATAGCGTTTTGAAAAAACTAAAAGAAAAATTTCCCCCGGAATTTTTGAGCCGCATCGATAAAACCTTGGTTTTTAAACCCCTAAACTCCAAGGAATTGGCTCAGATCGCCAAACGACAATTACTGGAATTACAAAAAAAATTAGCCAATTTGGGCGTAAAAATTAATATTCCGGCCGCGGTGGTTAATCATTTAGCTCAAAAAAGTCAAGATGCCACCTTGGGTGGCCGAGCGGTCAGGAAAAATATTCAGGCATTGATTGAAAACCCCATCTCAATTTATTTATTATCGGGCAAAAATAAAACAAAAAAAATTATTAACTTAAAGGTTAAGAATAATAAAATAATTATTAACTGATGGCTTTGCCGGCAGAAAAATTTGATTCCGAATCGGAACTAAAAAACCAGGTTAAAACCAGCCGGGATGATATTACTGATTTCGAAAAAAAGTTACAAGAAAAACAAAGAGCTAGAGAACTCTATCAGATGCAACAAACCGAGCGCCGCCAGCAGGCCCAACAGTCTGAGAATGAAAAACTTTCGCCCGAACAGCAAAAAGCTAAAGCTCACGCCCAAGGCGCGCCCATGAAAGTTTCGGCCAGCTACGCCGGCGGTTCAGCCGATCTGTCGCCAACCCAAACGGGAGATAAAAAAGCAGGGCCAATCAAAAGCCAGGAATCCAGTTCAGACCAAGAAAATAAACCGGCTCAGTCCGAGCAGCCAGCGCCATCGGAAAACGCTGAAACTCAGGCCGAAGAAGAAACCAAGCCCCAAACCCGGGAACAACAGATGCGCCGACAATTGGAACAGCAACGAAAAGACTTAAATAAAACCAGAGAAGAAATCGAAGACAAAAAAAAGAAACTGGAAGAACTAAAAGACGGACAGGGTTTTAAACGTTTTCGAACCCAAAGACAACTTGATTCTCAGAAAAAAGAAGCCGCGAAAAAACAAAAAATGCTGGCCAAAACCGAAGGCGCGCTGCAAAAACATTTGCTATTCAAACAGCTGCTAAACAAATCTTGGTTCAGCCTCGTTCCCTCTTTTGGCGCCGCTTACTTATATATCGCCTTTCATTTTTTGAATGCTTACTTTACTCCTTGGGGGAATTTGTTCTGTCGCTTTGGTGAAGAATGGCTACCTGATTTCAAACCTTTTAATGTATCCAATAACAAATTAGAATGGGTTGAAATTCTTGGCTGCGTCGGTTTGGGCCTACTCCTATTAGGTTTGGTTATCTTAATACTATTTGGTATTTCACTATTGGTTTATATTTGGATGAACCCGATCAAATCCGCCATCGTCATCGCCTTTGAAGGCTTGAAGTATTTCATGGGAATACCTATTGGTGTTATTGACTAATAGTGATAAAATTATTAAAGAGAAGTAATTCTAAACTTATGAATTTAAATTGGAAAAGAATCGCTTTGATTTTTGGCTTTCTGGCGGTTGTAGTCTTAATCGGCTACTCGCTCTATTTCTTTTTCTTAAAACCCACCATACCAATTACTAATCAACCAACCAACGCGATCAACGGCTCAACTGGAACCCTGCCTCAGGCCGGAACCAATTCCAACATTAAAACGACCGGCAACATCAATGGCGGACTTCAGGGCAGCGAAGCCATTCCCGGTCCGCCCAGTCAAACCAAAACCGAAACGGCCGCGTCAATTACAGCCACCGGCGGACTGACCAAAACCACCGCCTTAACCAATAATCGCGTCTATCAAAGTACCTTATCCGGTAACGGCCAAAACGTAATTTATTATGACAAAGCCACTGGTTTATTTTACCAAGTCGGTGCTGACGGCCGATCTACTCCCTACAGCGATCAAGTTTTTTATTCCGTGGAAACAGTCTACTGGTCAACCGACAAAACCAAAGCGGTGATGAAATTTCCTGACGGTGCGACCATTCTTTATGATTTTGCTACAAAAAAACAAACTACCCTACCCTCACATTGGAAAGATTTTGATTTTTCTCCCAATAGCCAGCAAATGGTTTTTAAAAGCATGGGAACCAGCGCGGATAACCGCTGGCTGGCCATAGCTAACGCCGACGGTTCCGGCGCGCAAAAAATTGAACTTCTGGGCGATACCGATTCAACCGTCTACCCTTCTTGGTCGCCTAACGGCCAGACCATTGCCATGTATACCGAAGATCAAAGTTTTGATAAACAAAATTTATATTTCATCGGAAAAAATAGCGAAAATTTCAAATCAACCATCGTGGAAGGCCGAGGTCTGCAGAGTCAATGGTCAGAAAATGGCGACCGCCTTTTGTACAGCGCCTATACCAGCAACAATGGTTACAGACCGGCTCTTTGGATCGTTGAAGCCCAAGGCGAAAGCATTGGTCAAAACCGAAAAAATCTACAGCTTAATACCTGGGCCGACAAATGTACTTTCAGCAACAATGACACGGTTTATTGCGCTGTTCCCACTCAACTTAAGGAGGGGGCCGGCATATTTTACAAAGAAATGGACGACGTTAGCTGCGATATTTACAAAATTGATTTAGTCTCCGGCGCGAAGACAAAAATCGCCATTCCCGAGGGCAACCAAAATATTGAAACCATGATGACTTCAGATGATGGCAAATATTTGTATTTTACCAGCCAAGCCAACGGTAAACTTTACAAAATTAATTTGAAATAAAAATCAAAACACAAAAACCCCTAATCAATTGCTGCCGTTTTTGTGTTTTTTAAATAATTGGACTTTATTGATTAAATAATTATGGCCAAGATAATCAGTGAAATTTTTGTTTGCGCAGATTGCGACGCGCAGTTCCCCAAATGGTCGGGCAAGTGCCCGGAATGTGGACATTGGGGCAGCTTGGAAAAGTCACAGGCGGTCAATCTTAAAACACCCACCAGCCCCGGTCAGGGTTTGACTGAAGCCTTGCCAGGCCAGGTGCTATCCTTTGATCAGATAAAAATTGAGAACTTTAAGCGAACTAAAACCGGACTGGAAGAATTTGATCGAGTTTTGGGCGGCGGCTTAGTAACCGGTTCTTTAGTTTTACTCGGCGGCGAACCCGGTATTGGCAAATCAACTTTAGTGCTACAGATTTGCCAGGCTCTTCCCGGCAAAATTCTATATGTCTCCGGCGAGGAATCCGGTCAACAAATAAAGACTCGCGTTGATCGATTGGGCGTGCAGACAAAAAATTTAATTTTTTTGGGCGAAACCAATATTGAAACCATTGCCGCCACCATCTTGGAGCACAAACCCCAACTCGCCATTATTGATTCTATCCAAACCGTTTATTCTCTAGAAGCTCCGTCCGGAGCCGGCAGCATCAACCAAGTCAGAATTTGCACCACTAAACTTTTGAATGTCGCGAAAAAAAATAACATCACGATTTTAATTATTGGCCATGTGACAAAATTCGGCGAAGTCGCTGGACCAAAAACGCTTGAACATTTAGTCGACAGCGTTTTGTATCTTGAAGGCGATCCTTATCACGCTTTTAGAATTTTACGCGGAGCTAAAAATCGTTTTGGCTCAACTTCGGAAGTGGGCATTTTCGAAATGCAGGGCAAGGGTCTGAGCGAAGTCAAAGATCCAGCCGCGATTTTTTTAACCGAGCAAGCTTCGCCGACCGGTTCAATGATTGCTCCGGTGCTTGAAGGTTCACGTATTTTTCTTTTGGAAGTTCAAGCTTTAGTTAACACCACGACTTTCGGCTATCCTCAAAGAAAAACTGATGGTTTTGATTTGAACCGTCTTCAACTTTTAGTCGCAACCCTTTCTCGGCGCTTGGGTTTAAAATTGGCCAACCAAGACATCTATTTAAATCTCGTGGGCGGACTAAAAGTCAGCGAACCAGCGATTGACTTACCGGTTTGTCTGGCCATAATTTCAGCCATAAAAGATAAACCCTGGCCAGTTGGTCTAATTGCTTTAGGCGAAGTCGGCTTAGGCGGAGAAATCAGGCCGGTCGCCGCCGCGCAAAAACGAATTGACGAGGCGGAAAAACTTGGCTTTAAGGCTGTAATCATGCCTCAGAGTAAAGAAAAAGTTTCCTCCAAACTAAAAATTTATCAGGTTAAAAATCTTGCGGCAGCGCTAAAGATTCTTGAATGAAAACTTGAAGGGCGAGGATATATCCTCGCCCTTTATTCAAAATGTATCTTTTCCATGACTTGCGCCAGTCTGGCTTTTAATTCGGGATAATCTCTTAAACTTAAATTCGCATCAAAAAGTTTTTGCGCGGCTTCTTTGGCCTCAATCATCAGCTGCGAATCAGTCAAAAGCGCGATTTTGAATTCAGGAAAGCCTGATTGAATAGTGCCATAAATTTCTCCCGGACCGCGAAATTTCAAATCATACTCGGCTAATTCAAAACCATCTTTGGCTTCAACTAGGGCTTTAAGCCGTTGATCAGTTTTCAAACTTGGTTTTTCTGAAAAAATAAAACAATAAGACTGGTGTAAAGAGCGGCCGACCCGCCCGCGAAATTGATGCAACTGACTTAAACCAAATCTTTGCGCCCCTTCGATTAACATTACGGAAGCATTAGGCACGTCAACGCCGACTTCCACCACCGAAGTCGCCACCAAAATATCAATTTTTCTGGCTAAAAAGTCTGCCATCACCCGACTTTTTTCTTCCGCTTTCAGTTTGCCATGCAAAATGGCAATTTTAAATTCAGGAAAAATTTCTTTATCCAATTTAGTAAACTCATCTACCACCGCCTTAACGCCTAATTTATCCGACAGATCAATCAGAGGACAAATCACGAAAGCTTGTCGGCCGTCATTGATTTGGGCTCGGATAAAATCGTAGGCTTGCTGCCGATTCTTCGAGTCGACGATTTTAGTAATAATCTTTTTCCTGGCTCGTGGCAGCTGACGAATAATCGACAAATCCAAATCGCCGCAAAGCGTGAGAGCCAAAGAACGCGGAATCGGCGTAGCCGTCATAGACAGCAAATGCGGCATATTATTATTTTTTCCCGATTTGTTCTTTAGGGCCTGGCGCTGCTTTACGCCAAAACGATGCTGCTCATCAATAATTACTAGACCCAAATTGTTAAAACCTACATCATCTTGAATAATCGCATGAGTGCCGACCACGACTTTAATTTCACCGTTTTTTATGCCGGCCAGCAAATCATTTTTTGGTTCTTTACTGTCGCCCAAAAATCTTTGACTTCTGGTAAATAAACAAACTTCAATTTTGGCCAAAGCTAAAAGTGAAGCCAGGCTCTTGGCATGCTGAGCCGCCAAAATTTCCGTCGGCGCGATTAAGGCGGCTTGTTGACCCGCTAAAACCGCGTTAAGAATGGCTAAGGCTGCCACGACAGTTTTACCAGAACCGACTTCACCCTCCAGTAATCTATTCATCGGATGATTTTTAGATAAATCAGAAATTATTTTCCAGGCGCATTTCTTTTGATCATCGGTTAATTGGAACGGCAAATGACTGACAAACTCTTGCGTTTTTATTTCATTAAATTCAATCGGCTTAGCCGGTAAGGCCGCCAAATCGTTTTTATTGACAATAATTTGCAGCTGAAATAGAAAAAGTTCGTCAAATTTCAAACGCCGGATTGCCTGATCTAAAAATTTTTTATTCCGCGGAAAATGGATTTCTTGCAGCGCGGTATGCAAATCGAGTAAATGATTTTCTTTAATCACCGCCGCCGGCAAAAATTCAGGGATTTGCCCGACCGCTCCCAAAGCGGTTTTAATTAAAAAACGCAACTGCTTTTCCGTTAAGTTACTGGTCAAAGAATAAATGGGCACCAACCTGGCCGTATGAGTCGTTTGACCATAACCGACTTTTTCATAAACCGGATTATTAAATTGCATCACGTAACGGTTCTCATCTACCTTGCCGGATAGGTAAATTTCGTCACCCGGCTGCAATGTTTTCGCCAAATAGGGCTGATTAAACCAGATAGCCTTGACCGAACCGGTTTGATCGGCGATTAAAGCTTCAGTTAAATTGGTTCGAGTTTTAAAGCTGCGGCGACTATTAATTAATTGAATTTTACCCTTGACGCTTACGGCTTCAGACGGCGTCAACTCGCCGATATTAACCACTTGGCTAAAATCCTGCCAACGAAAAGGGTAATAAAAAATCAAATCAAAGACTGTCTCTAGTCCCAGATGCTTCAAACGCCCCGCGGTAGTTTTGCCCACCCGATTTAACATTGAAACCGGAGTAGATAGCTCTAATTTCATAATAGGCCGATAAGAACCGAGCAATAAATTATGGCTTAATTCTAGTGTTTTTTACCATTTTTGTCTAGAAAATTTTTTATTTTAACCTTATTTTGATTGATTTTAATGAAAAAAAATGCTAGAGTAAGACTATGAACGAATTTAATCAACAAAATATTTCCCCCGCCAACCCCTCAGATGCCAATTTAATTGGCCTGGCTTTGGCTAACAACGATGAAGCTTTAAAAGTTTTATTTGCCCGATATCTGAATTTGGTCTATAGCGTCATTAGAAATTACGTCCAAGAACCAGAGGAAGCCGATGACTTATCCCAAGAAGTATTTATCAAAGTTTGGCGAAATTTAAATAAGTTTAATCTCGAAAAAAAATTTAGCACTTGGATTTTTGAAATAGCCAAGAATACCGCCTTGGATTACTTAAAAAAGAAAAGAGCCATTCCCTTCTCCAATTTTGAAAGTTTGGAAGGCAAAAATTGGCTGATGGAGTCTTTAGCTGACGATAGTTACCATCCCCTAGAAACAGCTGACACAAAAATATTGACCGCTCAAATTCAAGAAGCCGTCAATCAGCTTAATCAGTCGTATCAAGAAACTTTATCTTTATATCATCAGCGTGAATTAACTTTTCAGGAAATTTCCACAATTAAAAACGAATCAATTAACACGGTTAAGAGCCGATACCGGCGAGCCGTCAACCAGATTAAAAAAAGCTTAAAAGTCTAAAATTGTCAGCAAAAAAACGGTGCACCAAAACGCTCCGTTTTTTCGTATATTAAATATGGACAATCATTCCCAATTTACAACCTTTGAGCCACCGGCAGAGCTTTTGGCCAAAATAATGGCTAAAATTAACCAAGAAAAAAAGATTGGTTTAATCAAAAGAAAGCTGTTTTTTTCGACAGTTATATTTTTTGGCTCTATTACCGCCCTGGTGCCGATTTTTTCAATTTTCCGAAGTAACCTGGTTGAATCGGGTTTTTGGCACTATGTTTCATTAATTTTTCTTGATTTCGACATAATTAAAACTTATTGGCAAGATTTCGGTCTGACTATATTAGAAACTTTACCTACCTTAAGCTTGGCGGCAATTTTAAGCGCTTTTCTGGTCATTTTAACCGCCAGCCGATCCATAACCCAACAAATTCAAAACTTAAACCAATTGACCCATCAATCATTAAATTAAAGATATGGACCCAAAAAATATTTTTTTATCAAAAAATTTTAAATTAATACTCGGTGCTTTGGCCGCTTTAGTGATTGTCTTGCTGGCTTTTAGGGCTGGCACCATCGTTGGCCAACGCCAAGCTGATTTCTTCTGCCACTGGGGAGAAAACTACCATCGTAACTTTGGCGGGCCGAATGAAGGTTTTGCCGGCGATTTTGCCAATAAAAATTTTATTGATGGCCACGGTAATGTTGGTGAAATAATCAAAATTGAAGACAAGGATATATTAATTAAGGATCCAACTGGCACGGAAAAAATTATTAATTTAAGTCAAGAAACCACCATTAGAAACGGCCGAGATTCAATCACGGCAAATAAATTAAAAATTGGCGATAAATTGGTTATTATCGGCGAACCCAAAGATGACGGAACGATTGATTGTAAATTTATTCGAGTTTTTAATGAAAACGATCAGCCCCCATTGCCGCCAAGACCAGACCTTATGAATTTTAAATACCCGAACCTATACTAACTATGAATTTAATCAAAAAAATTCTAAAGAAAAAATGGCTAGTGGCTTTAATTTTGATTATCGCCCTGGGCGGCGGCTATTATGGTTACCAAAAAATTACCGCCAAAACCACAACCACTAGCTATGTAACCACTAACGTCAGTAAAGGCATGCTGATTGTCTCGGTTTCCGGCAGCGGCCAAGTCTCAGCCTCAAATCAAGTAGACTTAAAACCTAAGGCTTCCGGTGACATCCTGAAGGTTAATGTTAAAGCTGGCCAGTCGGTCAAGGCCGGTGATTTAATCGTTTCACTTAACGCCAAAGATGCGCTGAAAACCGTCCGAGATGCTACGATCAGTTTGCAGAGTGCTAAATTGTCCTTGCAAAAACTCCAACAGCCGGCTGACAATTTATCTTTAATTCAGAGCGAAAACTCTTTGGCTTCGGCTCAGCAAGCCAAATCAAGAGCCGAGGAAGATTTGGTTAAAGCTTACGAAGACGCTTTTACGGCCGTGGCCAACGCTTTTTTGGAACTGCCAACAGTGGTTACCGGTGTTCATGATATTTTATATCGTTATGACTACGACCAGTATTTGACCAATATTGATTATTACTCCGATCAGATCAAAACGTTAAACAATACGGATTATAACTCTACGGCCACTTTATTCAAATCAAGCGCCGGCACATCCTATCAAACTGCCAAAACGGCTTATGATAATAATTTTGACGACTACAAGGCGGCCAGCCGGTATGACAATGAAGAAAAAATTGAAGCTTTGCTAAATGAAACATACAACACCACTAAATTAATTACCGAAGCGGTAAAAAATTCTGACAATTATTTAAGTTTTACCCGAGATAAATTAACGGATAAAAACCATACCCTGCCCTCTCTACTGTCCACGCATCAAAGCAGCATTTCCACCTATACGTCAAAAGCTAACACCAATCTTTCCAGCCTAGCAAATATCATTAATACTATTAAAGAAGACAAGGAAACTATCACGTCCAGTCTGGCCACCATCAAAGAGAAAACCGAGTCGTTAAATGACCTAAAAGCCGGTACCGATGCCATAGATTTAGAGTCAGCCAAGCTATCAGTTAAACAAAAGGAAAATTCCTTATACGACGCTCAAGTGACTTTGGCTGATTATAGCTTACGGGCGCCATTCGACGGCATTATTGCCAGTGTTGATGCAGAAAAAGGCGACGCGGCTTCATCAGGCACGGCCGTAGCTACCCTGATTACGCAGCAAAAAATGGCGGAGGTAACCTTAAACGAAGTTGACGTAGCCAAAGTTAAAGTCGGCCAAAAAGCCACTCTTACTTTTGACGCGGTTTCTGATTTGAGTATTTCTGGTACCGTCGCGGAAGTTGATACTATTGGCACAGTTTCTCAAAACGTTGTCAGCTATACGGTAAAAATCGGGTTTGACACTCAAGACGACCAAATCAAACCGGGCATGAGCGCCAGCGCTTCAATTATTACTGAGTCAAAATCCGATGTCTTGCTGGTACCAAATAATGCCGTGAAAAAAAATGGCACTATTAGCTATGTGGAAATATTCAACCCGGCCATTGAATCAAGCACCAATAATCAAGGAATAGCTTCTCTGATACCACCAACCCAACAAACCGTGGAAGTGGGACTGGCTAATGATGAATTTACGGAAATCATTTCCGGTTTAAACGAGGGCGATCAAGTTGTGACTAAAACCGTAACCAGCAGCGCCAGCGCGACAAAATCTCAAACCAGTATCTTTAGTCTCTTTGGCATGGGCGGTAATAAAAATAGTTCCGCCACCAAAAGCACCGGCTCGAGCAAAAGTACAAATACTAACAGCAGTAGCAGCAAAAGCACAAGTGCCACTGGCGATTCAGCCGGCGGCCCGCCAGATATGGGAGCCGGCGGTCCCCCAGCCTTTTAAAATAAACTATGATTGAAATCAAAAATCTAACCAAAACCTATCTTTCGGGCGAAAACGAAACTCCCGTGCTAAAAGGTATTTCATTCAAAATTAATAATGGAGAATTTGTCGCCATTATGGGACCGTCCGGCTCCGGCAAATCAACCTTAATGCACATCATTGGCGCTTTGGATAATCCCACTAGCGGCACTTATCTTTTTGATGGCCATGACGTCTCCGAATTATCAGAAAACGAATTGGCCGATATCAGAAGGAATAAAATTGGTTTTGTTTTTCAGGCTTTTAATCTTTTGGCTCGAGCCACAGTGATGAGAAATGTCATATTACCCTTAATTTATACGGATATTCCCGTCGAGGAAAGGCCAACCAGAGCGGCGCAAGCGCTTGAAGCAGTTGGCTTGCCTAAAGATCGTTGGGATCACTTGTCCAATCAGCTTTCCGGCGGTCAAATGCAGCGCGTCGCCATTGCCCGAGCTTTAGTCAATGATCCGAAATTAATTTTAGCCGATGAACCAACCGGTAATTTAGATACGCAAACCGGAGAAATTGTTTTAGAAACTTTCCAAGCCCTGAATCGCGAAAAAGGCCACACGATTATTATTATCACTCACGAAAGAGACGTGGCCGAGCATGCCGACAGAATTATTATGATTCGCGACGGCTTAATCGTTAGTGACGAAAAAGTTAAAAATCCAATAACCCTAAAAAAGTAATATGAAATTTAATGATTTGATCCAAGAAACTTACGCGGCCATTGTAGTCAATAAAGCGCGTTCCGGCTTGACTATTTTAGGTATTGTGATTGGCATTGGTTCGGTTATTGCTTTAACGGCTGTTGGCCAAGGCGCCCAAAATTCAATCACTTCAAGCGTACAATCAATTGGTTCAAATTTAATTATGGTACAAAACGGCGCGCAAAGAACCGCCGGGGTCAGCGCGGGTTTTGGCTCCGCTCAAAGTCTTAAATTATCTGATGCCGACGCGATCAGAAAAGAACTAACTTTAGCCTCTGCCGTCTCGGCCGAGGTATCCAAGCGTTATCAAATTACTACGCCGGGAAAAAATACCAACACTCAAGTTGTTGGTACCACTCCCGACTATGCCAGCACGAGAAATGTTGAAACTGATGAAGGTTTATTTATTACCAGTCAAAACGTTGAAAGCAATGCCAAAGTGGCGGTTTTGGGTCCCACTGTCAGAGATGATCTTTTTGGCGAAGATACCGATCCAATTGGCCAGACTATTAGAATTAATAAAATTGATTTTAAAGTTATCGGCGTCACAAAAGCTAAAGGCGGATCCGGTTTTAGCAACCAAGATGATATGGTATACGTTCCCATTTCAACAGCTCAAAAATTTTTGACTGGCGACGAATATGTTTCGACTATTAGCGTCCAGGCTCAAAGTCAGGAGGTCATGACACAATTGCAGGACGATATCACTAATTTACTTTTAGATCGCCACAATAAATCCGACGCCACGCAAGCTGACTTTTCCATCATGAATCAAACTGATATCGCCTCTTCAGCCAGCTCCATCACCAGTACGTTAACTTTACTACTGGGCGCCATTGCCGGCATTTCCCTTTTGGTAGGCGGCATCGGCATTATGAACATGATGATTACTTCCGTCACGGAAAGAACCCGAGAAATCGGCTTGCGTAAAGCCATTGGCGCTAAAAGAATTGATATCAGTTTACAATTTTTGGCCGAAGCAATTACTTTGACTTTTATCGGCGGTGTAATCGGTACGGCTTCAGGCTGGCTAATATCATTAATTGCTTCAAGTTTTTTTGGCTTGGCCTCGAAAGTAACTCTGTCTTCCGTGCTCTTGGCTTTTGGCGTTTCCGCCGGTATTGGCATTGTTTTTGGCTTTTATCCGGCCAGAAAAGCGGCTGGGCTAAACCCCATTGAAGCTTTAAGATTTGAATAGCTTACTAATAATTAATAATAAAGTAACTATGGAAAAAAACAAAAAATTAATCGCGATGATTCTGGCTTTAGTTCTAATAAGCGGCTTGGCTTTTTGGGGTGGTACTTTGTACGGCAAATCAAAGAGTCAGTTTAATCGAGGTAACGAACAATTTAAAAACCAACTCAGTCAAAGAGGACAAATGGGTAATGGCGAAGGTAATCTAAAACAAAACAGCGGCGGATTTATCGACGGCGAAATATTGAGTCAAGACGATAAGAGCCTTACCATTAAATTACAAGATGGCGGTTCAAAAATTATTTTTCTATCCGCTTCGACTACGGTTAGCAAAATGGCCGAAGGCTCCCTTCAAGATTTGACCACAGGTTTAAATATTATGGCTAGCGGCACCACCAACAGCGATGGGAGTTTGACTGCCAAAACAATTCAAATTCGTCCCCAAACTCCACCCAAACCGTAATTTATTAAAACACTAACAACATACCTAAAAAGAGCGAAATCAATCGCTCTTTTTTAGACCTGAATTTATGTCAGTAAGACGGTAAGAAAATATAGGATAGATTAATATTATTCTAATTTCGTAACGATACCATTATAAGCGTCGACTTCCAACAGATCACCATCCTTGAATACCTTAGTGGCAATTTTAGCGGCCACGATACAAGGAATCTTTAGCTCCCGGGCAATAATTGCCGCATGCGCAGTTACGCTTCCCTCATCAGTTACCAGAGCTACAGATTTTCTAATGGCTACTACAAAATCTTGTCTTGTCATAGTGCTAACCAGCACGTCCCCTTTTTTTACTTTATGTAGATCCTTATTTGTATAAACGATTTTTGCCCTACCCCTCGCCCTTCCTGACGAGCCAACAATACCTTTTACAACTTTAACTTTTTTTATTTTTTCAAATTTAAGCTCCTTATTGGCTCTACTGATAGCATCTTGCCCGGAATAAATTTTATATTTATTACCCTTTTGAATAAGCAAATATGATAATTCTCTTTTTTGCACTTCTTGCTTAGAAAATTTAACATTCTTACTCAAACAAAAAATTATTTCTTTATTAGTCAAGGTCGCAACCTCATCAATTGATAAAGCTAACCTTTTACCAATTTCTAGATAAAAGCTTCTTAACTCCAAGTTTAATTTTTGTCTAATCATATCTCTGTAATCTCGTAAATAGACATTCTCTTTTAAAAATTTCAATAGATAGATGAATTGCTTATCAAGCTTTAAGTTATTCAATATTTTATTAAAATCCTTTTTACGACTGGCAAATAATTCCTTTAGCTCTCTTAATTCTTTTTGAGGGTTTATAATCTTTAAAAATTCATCAAAAAAATGTTTTTCATTATACGGATCGTGGTCAAAATCAAACATTGGAATATGCTGATATTTGGCCGTATGTTTTTTAATTTTAGTCTTAAGTCGACCTGCTGTAAGTTTATCTTTTTGAGCAGCTATTTTTAAAAGGTCGCTTCTTTCATTCAATACATCGTTAGGCAGTAATGGCGATGAAAGAGTTAGGAGATATCCATCCACTTTTTCCGGAGAAATGTATTTTGTCAGCCGTTTTTTAACGGTATTGGCCAATGGTTCGCCAATATTAAATACCATCCACATTCTTATATAAAATTGCTCAACATTTGGCAATACAAAATCTTCATATATTTTCAGTAACTCATTGTTTGAAAGTTTGGAAAAGTTTTTATCGCCAAATATTTTTTGCGTATCTTCCAGAATATTCTCCAATTCTTCTTGAGCTTGCTGATGGAAGGATTTAATAAATCTTGGATTTTTTAATAATTTATAAAGATAAAAAACATATTTTTTATGCTGAGCTAAATCGACGTAGTACTCTGTTTTATTTTGGTCACGAAAAACCAAAGTATTTTTAACCGATACTTTATACACTTTTTCCATTGCATCACCCCAACCAAAATTCCAGGCTTGGGCGACTTGCGTGGCTAATCTTCTTGTGACGTATTTATACCACATATAAGTTTAAGTATAGCAAAAGATATGACTTTTTGCCATAAAAATAGCTTGATTTTCCAGCTAAATTGTTGTATTCTCAATTAAGATAATAAAATTATTTTATTACATGAAAGAGCTTTTCGACTTTAATGTGTGGCGTCATGCTCCGAAAGAGATAAACGAAGGTGGGAAGTCTGACACATTGACCGAAAATTTAGATAAGGAACAAGCCGCCTCTGAAATAGCCAGTGCAGTTGATAGTTTTTTAGTAGAGGTTGAAACAATGCCAAATGGATCCATTGTTTGTCTTGAGTCTTCTCCGATAGCGAGAGCCCACGAAACGAAAGATCTTTTTATAGAACGACTGAGAGAATCAATTGATGGCCAAGTCCTAGAAATAGAACTTACCGAGATTGGAACCGCCGGAGAGCCCGAAGAACAAATTCAACAGCGTCTTGAATATATGCGTTCTCAACCAGATACAAAATTCGTTATAACAAATATTCATGACACGTTAATGTTAGGCGTCAGTGATCGCGCGAAGTTTCTTCCGGCATTGGATAAATGGAAAAAGATTACAGGTGGCAACGAAAATCTTATAGCTAAACTCTGGGCTGCTCGGCCGGACGAATTACCTGGTTTAGCTACACAGCTCCAAAAGAACGGCGTTTCGACAGAAGAGCAACTAAATCCCTCGGAGTTTATTGTTACTCCCGAAGAACGAGCCATGAAACAAATTAGATGGATGACTTCAATGCAACGGGTTAGCCAAAAGTATTTCCCTGACAGACCGTTTTACTTTGAAGGTATTTCTCATAATATGCCTTCTGATTTTACAATACTTAAACTATTAGGAGAGGATATATCGGTTGATTCAATTAACCGAGTCTTAGGTGGAGAACTGCGTAAACCGCTAGAACGCTCTAGCGTGAAATTCTTTGACGATGGTTCGGTGATGGTTGAATATCGAGACCTTAAAAAAACATACTCCGCAGAAGAATTCAATGTATTGGTCAAAGACATAAAAGAGGCCGAGGAAAAACGTGAAGAAGAGTGGAAAGATAACTATTCGAAAAGTTAACTATGGAATGGGAAATATTTGATAAATTTTACAATGCCCACTGGTTCTTAACCGGCTATAGTAATCGCAATTTCTCCGAACTATTGCGTGACGGCGGCAATACTTCAATGACCCGCTTCATTGGCGTGATGGAAAATGATGTAAATTTTATGATTTTTGATAAAAATCAGTTTAGCAAGGCTGCTAATTATTACGCCGACAAAATGATAAATGATGATAGCTGGCGTAATAAAATGTATAAAAAACACTCTGAATTTACAAAAAAATATTTTAAAGCCGGTGAAGATTTAAAAAATCTTGCAATTCCTGAAATGTCAGATGGACAAATTTTAAAAACGCTTAAAAAGATAATTTTTCTTCAGAAACAGGTTAGAATCTTGGGCGTATTACTAAATGGCTTGGTGCTTGATGGCCGTAATCATCTTTCAAACAAACTACGAAATGAGTTGCAAGAATACGTCGACGATGATAAAAATTTCGATCATTATTGGTCGATTCTAACCCAGCCAACAAAATTAAGTTTACGACAGAAAAAAGACATTGAAATTGCCAAATTAGCCAATTTGATCAAATCAAAGCCATTACTTAATGAAGATAAAGCACTGGGAAAAATCTATGAAAAATATTGCTGGCTTGATTATATGTATTACGGCCCACCAATTCAATATATTGAATTTGAGTCTGAATTGAGAAAAGCTTTAAAAAATAATATTGATCTTAACCTTGAAGATTGTCTCCGGGTACTGGCTAAGCAACAGCAAGGTTTAATGAGTAAATTGAAATTTAACACAAGGGCTAAGCATCTGGTTAAAATAGCTCAATTAATTTTATGGCAAAAAAGTTGGCGTAAAGACGTTGAGTACCATGGGCTTTATTGTTACGAACCATTATTCAGGGAAATTGCCAAACGAAAAAACATTAAGGATTGGAGAGATGTATTGTACCTTTTGCCGTGGGAACTGGAAAGTTTTATTCTCAAAAATAAACCCCGGCCGTTAGAATTACAGCAAAGAAGAAAATTTTCTTGTCTAATTGTTGACAATGCTAAATCATTCAAAATGCTGATTGGTCAAAGAGCAAAGAAATTTTATAAAGGATTGAATTTAGAAAAAAAGGCGTCAAAAATTACTGAGACGAAGGGGCAAGTAGCTTTTGCTGGTAAGGCCAAAGGTATAGTTAAAATTATTTTTGTTCCAAAGGATATGGCCAAAATGAAGCAAGGAGACATTCTTGTTTCACAAGCTACGAGTCCGGACCTATTGCCAGCCATGAAAAAAGCAGCGGCGATTATTACTAATGTCGGTGGACTGATTGCTCATGCTGCTATTACCGCCCGCGAATTAAAAATTCCTTGCATCGTCGGCACAACTAATGCCACTGAAATTTTTAAAGATGGCGACTTGGTTGAAGTTGATGCTACCAAGGGAATAGTCAAGAAAATCTAAAGGCAAAGCATAACAAAAAAAACGAAATCATCACGCTCTTTTTTAGTTTATAAAATTTTGACGTTTTTCGGTCTTGAACTTTTTTGAACCCCATCAATTACTCAACCCGCCGTCAACTGAGCGGTTGAAAGATTTTGTAGGAATCAACAGCGACCAGATTTGAACTTTCCCGGTTGGGGCAAAATTAGACGGCACTTAGTGCGGGTTTTTGTGTCTCATTAGACTAACTGGAATAAATGTAGTCTATTATAAACTTGAAAAATCAACTTAAATTGAGGTTTTATGTGATTGTCAATGTGGCAATTTTTTAGTAAAATATGATTTAGGGACTTATAATAATAAAATATGCGTGAAAGTAATGGCATTAGACAAGAACAATCAATAATTTTAGCCGAAACAGAGCTAAGGAAGGGTAGGCCGGATGATTTAGATCAACTCTTGGAGTACTATTCTAAAGATGATTTAACTGTTACAGCGGAAGACGAATACTTCCGCAGAGAAGATGAGAACGATGATCAATTCGAAAAGAGGAAAAATCATATTGCCGATATGGCTTCAGGCTTCCTTGTGGGCTGTAAGGAAGGCGGACAGTTACGAAGCGAGATAATTAATATGATTCGGCGATGGCATGATGAGATAAAACCCGATTATATTTTCCTTACAGAATGTTCGGCAACGCCATTTGGTTTTTTATTTAAAGAAGCTTGGAAGGCAGCATATTCGGACGAAGACCCCCCTCTATTTTATCGTATTGATCCAAGGGCGCTTACAAATGCTATTTACTATAATCAGGGGAAAAGAATGGATCAAGATTTTTCGCCTTATCTTAAATGGATCGATTATTTCAAAAAAAGAATAACAAAGCAAAATCCAAAAGTGATTGTTTATGATGAGTCAGTTGCAACTGGTGAGAGCACTATGAGCGTTGTAAGAGCATTAAATTGGGAATTGTGGGATGATTACCTGCATAAACAATTTTCTAATAAACTTCCTAATGATGCAAGAGAACAAGAATTTATGGATAAAGTGGAGCTGGATGAGAGGACTATTGCGGTTCCATTCGAAAATTTTCAGGTTTTTAGGGGTATTGGCACAGTAGGTGAGTATGGAGGTAATGTAGACTTAACAACTGTAAACAAACGAGTAACAAAAAAAACAACGGGAGAAGGAGGCGGCGTGCCTAGTGAAATAACCCCTGGAGTTGATCAACTTAATTATATGGGTGAACCATTCACTGATGAAAAAAGTAAGAAAATGGCGTTATTTAGGATAAATCAATTGTCTGAAATTGGAAAAAACATTGGCAGAGAAATAAGCAAGTATTACTAAAAAAGCGCGAAATCAATTCGCTCTTTTTTTAAATTCAAGAATTGTAATACTACTCAGCCTGGAAATTTTTTAAACCCTATCGGTCTCGCGACCTGCCTGCCGGTAGGCTGGTAAAAAATGTAGTTAACCCGCCTTCGCTACAGCGAGGTAAGTGCCCCCAGCAGGAATCGAACCTACATTTCAAGCTCCGCAAGCTTGCGCTCTATCCGTTGAGCTATAGGGGCTTAAATAAAGGTTAAGCCAATAAAATAATTAAAATTTAAACATTCTCGCGATTTGGTCGGATAATGGCTCGTGTTCTCTAGTCAAATCTTCATCTAAATACTGTTTTAATAAATGACGCACCTCGACCGGGTTTTGGTTTTCCAGACTAATCGGAATCCTGGGACTCAAAATATTTTTAGGCTCAAAGTATAAGGTCTTAACTTCCGGCGGATTATAAATTATAAAAAAATTCTTAATCATCTTATAGTCAAAGAAACTGTCATTAACTGTTATGCCGTCTTCAAAAATTTTAAATTCAACTTCTTTGGTGGTTCTCTGAAAAAGTAAAAAAATTAAAACGACCATGACCACAATCAGACCAAAAAGGAAATCTTTTGTGATTAAAGAAAATATCAACAAACCAAAAGCTACCACGCCACCCAAAACATACCAATTTTTTCCTCTTTCATACTGGGGAAATTCGGAAAACTTCCAGGCAAAATGAACTTGCCCATAATCTTTTTTTTCATTTTCTAAAGCCATATATTTTAGCCTCTAATCGGAGAGGGAGGGATTCGAACCCTCGATCCCTTTTTGGGGGATAACTCGTTAGCAGTGAGTCCCATTCGGCCACTCTGGCACCTCTCCAAAAGCGCAGATTATGCTCAATAAGTTTTAATATTATATCAATAAAAAATTAGTTTGTAAAGAGTCAATATTTACATTAGGGCTTTAACCTTTGGCGAAGACTAGCCCAATCACCTCTTTAGCGCCAGCCTCTTTGAGCACCCTGGCACATTCTTTCATGGTAGCCCCGGTAGTTAAAACATCATCAACCAATAGAATCCTTTTTTCTAAAACGCTAAAGCTATTGGCTTGAAATATTCCCTTGATATTTATTTCGCGCAATTTTGCCGGCAAACCAACTTGGGCTCGAGTATGAAATTTTCGATTCAAAATATCGTCCGAGACAGGGAGATTGAAACTTTTTGCCACTACTTCAGCTAAAATTTCCGACTGATTAAACCCGCGCCAACGCCGTCTTTTTTTGGATAATGGCACCGGACAGATCAAATCCACGAATTCTGGTTTAATTTGTTTGGCAAAATCTTGGCTTAAAACTGCCTGACTTAAGATATCAGAAATTATCTTTTCCAAGTCAGTAATAAATTCGTATTTATAAGCGTGCAATATCTTGGCGATTATAGGCTGGTGATAGTCAAAGAGCGACCAAACTTGACTTAGATGCTGATTGTCTAAAAAATTTTCTTGCCATTTCGCGCATGATTTAATATCTTCAAAACATCGACGACAAACCCATGCTCCAACTTGCCTGCATTCCAAGCAGTATATGGGAAAAATTAAATCTAAAATTGTTTTTTTTAAATCAAACATAGCTTTAATACTTCGCTATGTTGATTAAAATTATTATTTTACTTGCGGCCGCCCCACGAAGCTGAATCAATTTGCCAGCTGTCTTTAGTCTTAACCATTGTTAAAACTAAATCTTGAAAATATGAAGTGGCATTAATGGTATCGCCTCTGGCTTCCTGACGTTGGGTTAAAACCACTAATTCAGCCCGACCTAAAGTTTGGTCATAAATTTTGATATCAACTGATAAAGCTTTAGTGGTAATACCATAATAAGTTTGATTCGAATCATGACTGGCGGCAATTTTTGTCTGTTCAATCTCAGCTTTCATTTTGGCAGTCAGTAGATTAGGCATAGAATCAAGATTGGCATAATTGCCTTGATTAGAAAAACTGCCATACCGTTCGGTAAAAGTCATGGCCACGGCTTTGATACTGGCTTCAGTTTTTGCTTCTTTGACTGGTCCGGCCGGCACCTGAGGCAACGGCGCCGAAGCACTCGGCAAACCGGCAGGAATTTGCAAACCCACGTTGGCATTTACCGAAGGTTGATTAGCCACTCCGCCGCGGAATCGAAACCATAGCCAAACAATCAAAATTAGCAACAAGACCACAGCCAAACCGATTATACCGATGATTATTTTTTTTCTTCTGTCCATAAATTAATAATTATTGACTAATCTCACTGCCGGTCTGTTCATTTGCCCGCGCTTGATCAAATTCTCTCTTCGCCTCTTCAATTTCCAAAAGTTGTCGCGGGTCGGAAGTAATGAGCTGATCTTCGGCATAAGAGGCTACAACTTTAATCGCTGCGTGTTTGTCCCCGGCAAAAAATATTCCTTCGCCAACGCCGCATTCCAAAAGTAAATATTTTTCCCCCTCGGTCAAAAGAAAGGTTTTTTGAATCGTATCAACCGACGCGGTGGACTGGCGCATTAGAAGCTGAAGAGCGGAATTATTTACTATGGCCTGGCCATAGGGTGAAAGTAAAAAATCATTAACATCCTGAGTGATATTGGTTACCCCTAAGTAATATTTACGACAGCGTTTGACTAAAGCGTAAATGAATTTGGCGGAATCCTCATTTTGCATCAGCCACCAGGCCTCATCAATGATTAGAATACGTTTTTTCAGCTGAGAGCGCACGACGTTCCAAATATAATTAACAATAGTATAAATGGCCATCGGCCTTAATTCATCTTCCAAATCCCTAACGGAAAAAACTACCAGCTGATTTTTCATGTCCACATTGGTCGGATTGTTAAATAAGCCGGCAAAAGTTCCGGAAGTATATTTTTTCAAACGCAAAGACAAATCCGACGCGCCTTCCATGCCGTCCAATATATCCTGAAAGTCTTGCATGATTGGCGGCTCAACTTTGGACAAATCCGCGTCAGCCGTAATATCTTTTTTAGCATAAGTCTCAAGCAGCGCGCGGTCGACAATTGAATCCTCCTGATGCGTTAATTGACCCAGCATTAAACGAATTAAACCCTTAAGGGTAATAACCGCTCCGCGAATAATATCATCGGGCCGTTGATCCCCGACCGCGCGCGGCAAATCAAAAGGATTAATTTTTGCTTCCGAACTTAAAGAAATATTGATATAAGTTCCACCTACGGCTTCACAAAGATGTTTGTATTCGCGCTCCGGATCAATAACAATCACATCCGTACCAAACATCATCGTCCGCAAAACCTCCAATTTAATCGCGTAACTTTTGCCCGCGCCGGAAGTGGCGAACACCACCGTGTTGGCGTTTTGTAAAGAAAATCGATCAAATAAAATTAAGCTATTATTATGGCGGTTAATGCCATACAAGATTCCCTCATCCGACGTCAGCTCCGATGACATAAAAGGAAAGGATGACGCCACCGGCGATGAATTCATGTTGAAACCGATCATTAATTCATCATTACCTAGCGGCAAAGTCGAATTGAAACCTTGCTCAGCTTGATATAAAACTTTTTTTGTAAAAACCAGGCGCGAACCAAACAGCGATTCGATATCACCGGTCAAATTATCAAGCTGCTCTTTGGAGTCAGCATAAAATGTAATATACAGGCCATACTGAAAAAAATGCTCCACGCCTTGAGTCAAATCATCTCTTAATTTTTCAATATCGCGCAATGCCGTTTCTCTAATCGGATCGCGCGGAGCGCCTTTCTCCCGATCAGAAATTATTTGCGCCTCCAGCGCCCCAACCTTATTGCGTAATTGTTTTAAAATCACATCCGACTTAACCGGATAAAAAAACATGCCGATATCCAAAGTCGTGCTCAAATTAATAATCGGCGTAAACCAACCCACGGCGATATAACGCGGATAACTGACGACAAAAATCGTACGAACAAATTTATCCCCTAATTTCATGTAGGTCGGCGTAACTTCCATGGCCGCCGGCGCGATTAAATCACGAATAGAAATCACCCCTTGCAGATATTCATTATAATCTTCAATGACATCGCGCTGACTTTCAAGTTCAGCCGCCACTTGAGCCTTCTTTTGTTCGGCGCTCAAAGCGGGATTGGCTTGATTTAATTGAGCCAAGGCTTCTTCTTTTAATATTTGTTGGGGTTTAATCGCCATAATAATTATTCTTCAACTTGAAGCTTGTTTAAATCGGTTAATTTTTCTTTACTGTAAACATCCAAATTGTAAGTATTATAGTAAAGTTCAATTAAGCTAGCCGTATCCAAAACGATACTTTTGACGCCCATGCTACCCAAACCAGTTAAGACGTGCTCTACTCTTTGGAATAAGTCATGCCGGCGTTTAACAAAATTTTGCTGGCTTAATTTAACTTCGGACGCGGCCGAGAATAAGCCCATAAATCTCTTAAACCAGGATTTCTGTTTATCTGATAAGGGATTGTAAGGCACGACCACGTAAAATCTTTTGGTCATAATATCGCCGATTTCCACCAGTTCCTTAACATAATTGGTATACTCCACAATCTGCAAACGCAAAAGTTCATTAACCTGTTCTTTCTCGATTTTTCTTAAACGATTGATATAACCGTCGATGTCCAGCTTCCGAGATTGAATAACAATTTGTAAAGGATATTCTAAAAAATTTAAAAAACTGACATAAGCCGAAATAATGGCATTCTGTTCATCTTCGGACTTCAAAGCAAAATTAATACTGGAAACTAAAACCACCGCCCTCATCGTCCCATCTTTGAGCACCACGCAATCATCTTTAATTTCGGCAATATCTAAATACTTCTGAGTTGAAGCGTTAATTTTATTGCCTGCTAGTTTTTTTGATCTCATACAATTTGATCCTTACTGGCCGGCGGTTCTTTTTCGCCCTCGTAGACCCCGCCCGTATCAACAATTAAAGACATTTCGGCCAACCGAGAAGCTCTGACTTTATTTTTTCTTATTATGGCCACCGGTAATTTCGTGATTGGTTCTTTCCCGCGAGATCTGATTTCAGCCTTGGAAAAAATTTTAACCCAGACTCTCAGCCGTTCACGCATTAGTGTTTGAATGATATTTAAAATAAAATAATGGATAGGCCGGCCGTTAATTTTGACAAAAGCAATAATTAAAGTGACGAAAGCAATAGCCAAACCTTCCACGATGAATAAAGTGAAATCGGCTAATTTGTAAGCGACAAAAATCATGCCGCCGCCAACCAAACATATAATAAATTGTCTGACCGTCACCGGGCCCAACACTTTATCTTCGACGTCAATAAATTGTGGTACGACAAATTGTTGCATGAAAATTATCACTAACGACTCATTAACTATAACATAAATAGCACAATCAAGCCACTAATAGCGTAATTTTTGACTCAATTCAATAATCGCTTCAATTTCTTCATTACTCAAAGTCGGCTGATTTAAGCTTTGACGCTCCGAGATTACCTGAGCAATGGTTTTTTTCTCTGCCATGGCCTGATTGCCCAAACTGAGATACATCTGATAGACCTCGCTTTCCTTCCAGGCCTTGATCCCACGAATTTTTTCCACCAACGACTGATCTTGAAGCAACTCAATCTTTTCCAGAATTTTTTCCGTGGCTTTCTGCGGATCAGAGTTCAAACGACGGAAATCAGTTAAATTCATGGTCTTAATTTCTTCCACTGGTCCCAGCAGTTGCGGTTTAAAAAATACCGGTTCGTTTTTTTTAACGGGCGAAACCGCGTACGGCTCGGATTTTTTTGGCGGTAATTTATTTTTTTCTGTTCTCGTAAATTTTTCCGGCCGACTCGGCTCAACTTTTGATTTTTTTACTAATTCTGTAATTGACGGCGCAGAATTATTGACTGACTCAGCCAAAACCGAGACTGAATTTTTCCTCGGCGCCGGATTAACTTTTGGTTTTAGTTTGGCGGGCGCCACCACGGGAGCTATAGCCAAAGGTTTAGTCAATGACCGAATTGGAGCTTGGCTGGTCTGAGTTTGTAAATCCATGGTCATCTTGGGAACCTCCGGCAATTTCTCCTGCAAAAATTCAGCTCGCTTATAGCTAGCTAAATCCAAAATTTTTGCGGCTAATTCATAATTTAAACCCGCCCCACCGCCATTAACCGGAGCCATAAGCATTTCTTTGGCCTCCACTCTATCCCGAATATTTTTCAGATGCGAAATAATGATGTTCTTTAACCGCTTTAACAAATCCAAATCAGCTGATTTTTTACCAAGTGTCTGAGCAATAATCTCTTCGGCCACTGATTGATAAGTGGCTTGGCTGGCCACAGCGGCTGCCGACACAGGTTTTTGCAGAAAAAAATCCGGAGGAAAAAAAGGCGCCGCCGGAATTTTAATTTCTGAGGAAATACTATCGGCGTTATTATTTTCTTTTTTAACCGGCTGATTAGAATTTGGTTTAATCGGCGGCGCCGCGGCCGAAGAAATCGTGGCAGAATCATTCTTAGTTTGGGGTTTGGCCGCTTTAATCTTAATCTTAGCCGCCGGCTTATTTTCTTTAGCAGTCTTTTTTTCAAAATCAAAAACTTGCCCATTTTTTAGGACCTTCATTTGACCGGCCTCATCCAAAAAAATTATTTCGTCGGCCAGCTGTTGACTTTCCTCCTTTTGTTCTTTCTCCAACAAACTGAAAAAATCATCGGAATTGTTATTGGCTGATATCACCATAACAAAAAACTTAACTGCTAATTAAACTAGGTTTTTCAAGAAAATTTATACGCCCAATTCTTTCTTTAAAGCTTCAACCATGTCGGTTTTTTCCCAACCAAAATCCGCGTCATTGCGTCCGAAATGGCCATAACAAGTAGTTTTGCGAAATATTGGCTGACGTAACTTTAAATGCTCAATCATACCCGCCGGTTTCAAAGGAAATATTTTTCTGACCGCGAGTGCGATTTTCTCTTCATCAACCTTAGCGGTGCCGTCGGTATTAATCAAAAGTGAAACCGGCTCGGCTACGCCAATGGCGTAAGCTAATTGCACTTCACAGGCATTGGCCAAACCCGCGGCCACCACATTCTTGGCAATATATCTAGCCATGTAAGCCCCAGTGCGATCAACCTTGGACGGATCTTTGCCGGAAAACGCTCCACCACCATGACTGCCGTGACCGCCATAAGTATCAACAATAATTTTACGGCCGGTTACGCCCGTATCGCCGTGAGGACCGCCGATAACAAATCTTCCGGTCGGATTAATATAAAATTTTGTTTTTTCATCCAGCCATTCCCCGCAAACCGGCTTAACAACTCTTTCGATTACTTCTTTTTCGATGGTATCATGTTCGACTTCGGCGGTATGCTGAGTGGAAACGACAATGGTATCGGCGCGCTTTGGTTTACCATCCACGTATTCAATCGAAACCTGAGCTTTACCGTCCGGACGCAACCAGGACAATTCCCCATTCTTTCTTATTTCCGCCAAACGTTTGGTCAATTTATGAGCCAAAACAATCGGTAACGGCATAAATTCCGGCGTCTCATCGGTGGCATAACCAAACATCATACCCTGATCGCCCGCTCCTTGTTCGGCGAACAGTCCCTCACCTTCAGTTACGCCCTGGGAAATATCTTGACTTTGGGCGTCAATAGAAGTAACCACGGCGCAATTTTCCCAATCAAAACCAATGGTGGGATCGGTATAACCAATATCTTTAATAATACCCCGAACCACTTTTGGCACGTCGATATAAGTGGAAGTGGTCATTTCACCGGCCACCACCACCAAACCCGTGGTTACTAAAGTTTCAATGGCGACGCGCGATCTGGCGTCGTTGGCTAAAGCCGCGTCCAAAATTCCGTCAGAAATTTGATCGCAAATTTTGTCCGGATGACCCTCAGTAACGGATTCCGAAGTAAAAATGTAGGTCTTTTGTTTTTTTCCAAACATATTTATCCTTTCTTGCCGTCTTTATAAATTACGGCGATTATCCTGATCCCCAAATACAGGAAAAATAAATTTATTATTTAACTAGCTAAATATCTTCGATTATTGACTATTGGCTGCTTCAAACTAATCAGTAAACCATTTAAACATTTTACTCGCTACGTCAAAATAAGCCAAGCGGTTGTATTCGCTCTTGCCTTGAGCCGTAAAAACATTACCAATTTGCATGGCGATTCTACCCGCGTCATTTTCGGTCAGTTTTAAACGCTCAGACAGCACATATTGTAAAAACATTCTCACATATTTAGGCTTGGTCGGATCTTTAATAAAATCCGCCACCAACTCAGAACCATATTTTTTCTCCCAAGTCGCGGCCAGAAATTTATTAAGCTTCTGGTCGTTTTTAATAAAGTCCAAAAGTCCGTTGCCCTGAGAAAGTAAATGCAAAGCCGCCACGGTGCGGTTAGGATTTTGCTCCTGAACGGCCTTATAAAATTCCGCTTGCAATTTTAACAAATCACCCTTAATCAATTGGGAAATCTTTTCTGATTCAGAGGCCACGGCTTTTTGCGTTTTTAAATCACCACGATAAGCGGCCGCGATTTCCGCTTCCAATTTAGCTTGGGACTCAGGTACGGCCGTCGCGGTAACTTTCGGCTTCTGGCCAGGAAATAATTCATCAATCACCTTTTGAGCCAGGGCGGGCAATTTAACCGTTTCAAAATTTCCTTTGTTTAAAATTCTGACTTCATCGCCAAAGGCAAAAGCCACCGGATCTTCCAAGCCCTGAGGCGTCTGTGAAGATTCCTTTAAAAATTCAAAAAAATTAACTAATTTTCTCAGAATAATTAAATCTTTTTCAGATAATTTTTTTACATCAGGCTCAGCTGACAAAAATTGATTAGATTGAGCCGGACCAACCGGTTGGGAGCCCACGGCCGCACTATATTTCTTTAACCAATTGGCCACAGTCGGCCGCACCATTTTCTCCTCATCTTTAATATTAACACGGCCCAGCGTTTCACTGTTGCGCAGCAAAGCCTCTCTCATCTTGCGGCGCAAAACATCTCGTTCCGAAAAAGCGGAATAAGAAACCAGCTTGGTTGTAGACTTTTCTATCAAATCGATATATTCATTTTCCAAGCCCGTCAGCAAATTTTCTTCCAATAAATTTATAATTTCTTTCTCAGTCAAACTGGCCAAACAAACAAAACTGAGCTGATTAATCAGCTGTTGATAAGTCTTTTGCATTTGAGGAAAATTGGCTAAATTTTTATTCTCCGGCGCTTTCAAAAAGCTAGCCATGTTACGAATAAAAATATTACTGCGGCGCACGTCGTTTTCTACCAAAGCATCGTGAGCCTGCTTTTGTATTTCTTCAAATATTTCCTGGTTGGTTAAATCAATCATATTTTTTATGTTTTGGGTTGGTTGCGACGATCAAGAACTTCGGCAATGCCTTCGTCAAATATTTTAGCTACAATGGCTCCAACGCCAATACCCGCTTCTTTGGCTAAAACATCATATTTTACCCGCATCGCATCAACATATTTCGTAGGAACACGCAAACCCGCCAGATCTTTATTAGACAACTGACCAATATTCATTACGGCATTTTTATTATATTCCGCTCCTGTCTTACCAATATTTTCCGCGATTTCTTGACCCAAAGACCGGAGCAAGGCCACGCCCAAGGCGCTGGCCTCAAAATTTCTGGAACCGTCGGGATTGGGCCGTTCGCCGCCATAAGCCAATCGGTTAAAAGAGCGCGAAATTTCTCTGGGATTTTTTTTCATAATTTCGGCCAAAGCCGCCGTGGCGTGATCCTGCTCAGTCATTCTTTCGTATTTTCCGTCTTTAACATCAATAACGCGGGCGGTTTCCCAATGATTAATTTTTTCATTAATAAACGAAACATCGCTTTCCAGAGCCAGAGCCTGCTGCTCATTCATGCGCAAAGCCGGACCGGTATAAGCCGTGCCATCGCCTTTTTTCACGCCGGACTTACCCATAACTACCGCGTCAAAGAACGAGTGCATACCTTTATGATCAGAAGTAAAACCAAAAGCATTCCAAATCTCATTGTCATTGCCGTCGGCGGTTAATTTTTTCACCAAAGCCGCCATCTTCGCATTATCACCTTCTTGAATCGAGTCTCTCAAATTAGCGATTAATTCCGAATCAAGCTCGGAAGTAATTTTTTTCTGTTCGTCATTAACCAAACTGCGCTCGGCGATGGAAGCATAAAAAGCCCGGGGCGGTATATATTTTTCGGCTTTTTGTGAAGCTTTCTGGGCATTAGCCGTATGCTGCTGCGAAACCCTTAAAGACCCATTAGACTCATCCAAAACCGTCTGACGCTGAGCCTGACTCCAGGAACTGGCCTGAGATAGTAACTGATTTTTTTCCGCTTGGGTTCTGGCAGTCTCAGCTTTAGCCTGACGGCTTTTTTCGAAATCCGCCCTCTTCTTGTCATCAGTCGGTTTCGCCATTGTGGTATTGGCGGTAAACAAACCTCGGGCCGCGTCGAAAGTTCCGACTTTTTCATTAGCCTCAACTAAGGCTTTCTTCTCTTCTTCGAGACCCGCGGTCTCGCGGCCAGCGGCTTTTTCATTGGCAATACGTTTTAATAAAAACGCCATGCGCTCATTAACTGAAAGTAAATGTTTTTGATTGGCCGCCAATTCGTCGTCGGAAAATCCACCGGCCTCAATTCTGGACGCTTCGGCTGATTTTTTAGTCGATTGGTCAGCAAAATAGTTATTGGTTAGTTTGTCAATTTCATCCAAAGCATCTTGATCACCGGCAGCCGCACTGGCAATTTTACGTTCAGCCTCCTCGGTAGTCATAATTTTACCCTGCTTCCTAAAATTTTCGATAGCCACTTTTTTATCCCACTCTTCATTAAATTTATTTATTTCAATTTCTTTCTCTTCATCCAAAGATTCAATATCTTCTTCGCTCATGCCAACCGTACTAACGCCGGATAATCCAGCTTTATTTAAAACTTTAAATAATTCTTGATCATGTTCCTTGTTGTCATATTCACCAACCTCACGTCGTCTTCTGGCGTCATCTATGGCTAGCTTAAATTCAGGCGATTTTTTTTCGTCCGTTTCATAACTCATATCCCTGAGTAAAACAGCCTCTCTCTCCGTATCAGTCAAACCCAAAGCGGCCCGACGATTGACATATTTCTGATAATCCAAAGCGGCTTGTTTTTTCTCGCTTTCTTCTTCACCCCTAAAACCACGTATGGTTTCCTCATCGCCGGTTAAAGTCCGACCCATGCGGCCAAAACCTTTTAAGTTTAAAAAGCCTTTGATGTAAGCATCGCCCCAATCCTGACCCGCGCCTAAACCTTTAACCAAGCCTCCCATACCACCAGCCTCCAAGGCCTTGCCGGAAGCCACTTGTCCCTGGATAATTTCTTTATTTTTTCTTTCGTCTAAAGATTTTTTAATGCCTTGATAAATTATAACCGGATTTAGCTGTAACCCGGCCAAACCGGCTCCACCCGGCAATTTACCGGCCGCAATTTTTCTGGCCGCCCAACCGTAAGTTTTCAACGGCGCCTTCAAACCAAGACTTAGGGCTTTTTGAGCGCCGCCCAAACCGGTTTGTTTAATGCGGTTAAGCATACTGCCGGCAAAAGACCCACCGGCCACCCCCAATTGCTGCGTTACCATCAATCCGCCCATTAACATCCCGATACCTATAACAAAACTTAAAAAATTTTTAGTGTCACCAATACCGGAAAAAATACCTTGGGTTGACTGACCACCCGCCGGCACGTCCTGCTCAGTTGATTCGGAGCTGGCAATTAACTTCTGCGCGCTGGCGCTGGTACCACCCAAAGTTTCATCAGAAAACCCTTTAGAAGCCACGGCAAATGAAAGCCAAAGGAAAAACGCCATCACCGGACCAACAATGACATATTTGGTAAATTCCGTCCACCACTGCTGAGCATAACGCTGGCCGGCCGGAAAAGCCGAAAGAATAAATGGCAGAGGTGAAAGAACCAAAAGAATCCAAAGCATAATCATACGCATCAGAATTACCACTGTCATGACTAAAATTACAAGCATGGCAATCAGCAATAAAACCACAGCTAGCATACCGGTTACTACCATGGAACCGTCGGCGACTTTGGCACCGCTGATATTTTTTCCGGAATAATTAATCATGTCCGTGATGTGCAGAGTCGCCATCAAATCCGCCGCTCCAGCCACACTGGCAAACGAAACCGCGAATGTCATCATAACTACCTGAGCAAAATCAATCATCAACCCGCAAATGGTCCGGCTGAAATTAACCAACACGGCCATCAATAATACTTTAGGTAAAAGCCGTTTAAAATTATAAGATTCAATTTTTAAAATCGTACCAATAGACAAAGCCAAAAGCACCAGAATAAAAAACATGTTGGCCACATCGCGCACAATCGTCCAGCCGGCCGTAACGGCGTAAGCCTGAACAAAACCGTTGTATGACATCAAGCTCAACATAATCCGGCTCAACATCACAATCACATGACCTTCCAAGCTAATA
>JBAYMO010000014.1:0-40572 GCA_041663485.1 Candidatus Buchananbacteria bacterium
CCTGGGGAGTACGGCCGCAAGGCTAAAACTCAAAGGAATTGACGGGGACCCGCACAAGCGGTGGAGCATGTGGTTTAATTCGACAATAAGCGAGGAACCTTACCAGGGTTTGACATCTAGCTGCAAATCTCAGGAAACTGAGACTCCTTCGAGGGTGCTAGACAGGTGCTGCATGGTTGTCGTCAGCTCGTGTCGTGAGATGTACCGTTAAGTCGGGCAACGAGCGCAACCCCTATTCTGTGTTAAATCAATCACAGAAAACTGCCCCCCACTGAGCGCATTTGCAATGCAAGTGCTCTGAGTGGGGGGAGGAAGGCGGGGATGACGTCAAATCAGCATGGCTCTTACATCCTGGGCGACACACGTGCTACAATGGCCAGTACAAAGGGTTGCCAAGCCGTAAGGCGGAGCTAATCCCACCAAAACTGGCCTCAGTTCGGATTGAGGTCTGCAACTCGACCTCATGAAGCTGGAATCGCTAGTAAACGCATATCAGCCATGGTGCGTTGAATACGTTCTCGGGTCTTGTACACACCGCCCGTCACGTCAAGGAAGTCTGTAGTACCCAAATGTCGGTGTAGACCGGCAAAAGGTAAGACAGATGACAGGGACGAAGTCGTAACAAGGCATCCGTAGCGGAAGCTGTGGATGGATCACCTCCTTTCTAGGGAGACAAATTTTATGGAGAGCCGGAATTCCGCTCTTCATAACTGTCGACGTGCGCTATAAGCGCAACGAACGGATATTGATCAGGTATGGTCACTTCTAAATTGTTAAAGTATCAGCAAAAAATCAGCGTCAAACGCTGGTTTTTTGTTTTGCCAATTTTATGATATTATATATGATATAACCAAACTAATTTAAAATTGGTATTAAAAAATAAAACCTATGGCGATGCAAAATGCAAAAATAAAAAATACAAAAATCCCCAGCGTCAAAACCCTGGCAAAATCTCGGGCTAAAACGAAAACTTCGGCCGCTGCGGCCAGCTTGAAACCGACCACATCCGAAGCCGCTCCTCTGCCCAGACCGAGAAAAAAAATATACCCTAAAACCGGAATTTTATTGGTAATAGTTTTAATTGCCCTAGCCATAGCCTGTTATTTTGTTTGGCAAAAAAATAAAGAATTGAATTTAATGGCTGAGGAAAAATTAAATGAAACCGTACAAAAGCCCATTGATACTTTTGTCTTGCCAAAAATCGCGTCTGATCAAGTAATTTTTTCCGGCGATTATAAATTAACAAACAACGCCTGGTCCAGCGACAGTCAAAAAGCTTTTGTCTATCAATTTTCTGGTCAAACCGAAGAAGGTGATCCCGAATATAAAAGCTACAGCATCTTTAATTTTACCACCAATACCACTACCGCCATTGAAATAAAGGATAACCCTGTTTCCCCTGATGCCTATTGGATAGATAACAATAATTTTGCGACTGAAAAAAGAATTGTTGATTTATCTAATCCTGAACAAGTTGCCCTAAAAGTCGCCGCGCCAGCCACCCTTAAAGGTTTTGAACTGCTTGATAAAATCAAATACCTGGATCCAGAAACTAAAAAAGAAATAAATGATGTCAACCATTTGTCCATTTCACCTGATGGCAAAAACGCGGCTTTCTTTTCCCGCTACAACAGTCCTGACGCCGTTACTTTCCGATTTTATATTCTACCCCTTAACGCAAAATCTCTGGACGAGCTGGTAAGCATCGGTAATTTTACCGGATCAAATGACACGACATATTTTGTCTGGACAAAGGACAGCCGCTATTTAACTTTTTATAACGCCAATATTTTTGACGCGGTGAATAAAAAAATTATTTTAGCGCCCAGCGAGGGATTAGTTGACGGTCATGTTATTTTTTCGCCTGATAGCACGACAGCCTTAATTTTTAGAGACTACGCCGAAAACAATCCCCTGGCTCGAGAAATCTATTTAATGAATTTGGCCGATGGCAAAAAAACCGATATCTTGAGTATCGATAAATATGCATTTTCCGACAACTCCCAAGCGCTGGATGGTAACTTTAGTCCCAATAGTAAATACATTATTTACAATAACGACAATGAGCTTTGGTTGGCCGAAGTTATGACCGGCAAAAAAAAGCGATTAGTCACCGGAGAAAATTTCTATACCTCCCCGCGTCTTTCACCGGACGGAACTAAAATATTATACGTTGTACCACATAAAGAGGTTAGACTAATTAAGCTCGGCTGGTAGAATAGTCTATTTAAACAAAATCCAGGCTTTTATTCCTGGATTTTTGTGTCATGCAGGGTTGACGAGTTCAATTGTTTTTGATATATTAGGAAAGTAATTTTTAACCGTTTTTGGCCATAAGTAAACTGAAAGAAGCTACTAATTGGTCAATTTATTTGTTTAGGGCGATTAGCTTCCGCCTTCGCTCCTCGCCTTCGCTCGGAGCTTCGGCGAGACAAGCCCGCTTTCACATCGTTTCGGCAAAGCCTGGCGGACAGGCAGCTGGTTAAAAATAAAAACTATTATTTGTTTAGGGCGATTAGCTCAGCTGGTTAGAGCGCGTCACTGATAATGACGAGGTCCGAGGTTCGAGTCCTCGATCGCCCACCAATCATTTACCGGTAATTCAATCCAGAAACTAAGGGCCGGGTTAGCTCAGTTGTAAAGTCCCATAATGTCCCTTGCCGGTATTAAGCCGGGTTAGCTCAGTGGTAGAGCGAAGGACTGAAAATCCTTGCGTCCCCAGTTCAATTCTGGGACCCGGCAAGGGATATTATGGGACAAACTCCGGACTGAAAATCCTTGCGTCCCCAGCCTGCCTGCCGGTAGGCAGGTTCAATTCTGGGACCCGGCACCAATTATCTCAAATCTTAAATCTCAAAAATATTATTGATTTCATTTTTGAAATTTGAGATTTGAAATCTGAGATTTTTTTTCGGGGTATAGCGAAGTTGGCTATCGCGCCTGCTTTGGGAGCAGGAGACCGCCGGTTCGAGTCCGGCTACCCCGACCAGAATTTTTGTTAAAAAGAGGTTTAAAAAATAACAAGATTTTCGAAGTATAGCGAAGTTGTCCGCCAGCCGGCGGAGCCAAGCTTTGGGAGCAGGAGACCGCCGGTTCGAGTCCGGCTACCCCGACCAATCATTTTTAAAAAGCAGAGACCGTTCGCCCGAGGCGAACTACCCCGACCAAAATTTAATGATTTAAATATTTTATCCTGAAAGCGGGTATCATATAACGGCTATTATCACAGGTTTCCAACCTGTTGACAGGGGTTCGACTCCCCTTACCCGCTTTTAGGATAAAATAACGAGGGTTCTGCGCCGCCGGCGCATCCGCCTCTGGCGGAGACTCCCCTTACCCGCTCCATGCAAGAAATCGCCCTAGAGGCGATTTTTTGATTCAAAAAAAATCACCACCGATATGCTCTGATCGGTGGCGTGAGCCGCAACTTCGCTTAATAAATCCTACTCAGAAAGCACTCTGAGCCGGACATACATACCAGGATTACTGCAATTCGACCGCACATCAATTTTTTCCACTTTGGACAAATCGACGGTAAGCTCATACATACCTTCTTCTACTTGGAGTTGAAGATATACTGTCCTACCTTCAACAAGATCTGCCAAATCTTTAGGCCGAATGTAATACCGCGTTGTCAAAATCATTGTCTCTTCTCCTTGTAGTAAAGCTTGTGTCTCTTGACTCCACAAAATGATTATTTAACTAAATTGGTGCATCAAATAACCAATTTGTAGAGTCAAACAATTAGGTATTAAAGATCAACAAATGATCATAACATACATAAATTGCTCTGTCAATAATAGTGTAGTAGTTATTTTTTAGCTAACTTGAGAACATATCTCAATTCTAACGTCATCTAATGAGGTACTCGTCAAAAAATCTAGATATAAACCTAGATTTTTTTTGTATTATTAACACTAACTAATTTATGTCCGGCTCAGTCGATCCCAGTTTCCACATGAAATCGAAGAAGCCTTTTAGCGTATTGGAGAATTCCTTGCTCTCAATTATAAAACCAAAATTTTCTTTTTTACTGGAAATCATTGCGACTTTGTTGTCATAGACCATAATCATTGATGCGCTAAACAAATCAGGTGGAAGATATCTAACATATCTTTTCAAGTTAATATTTTGTCGTCCTCTCTTCTCAGTATAAATATCGCCTGATTTTGGGTGCAAATCATACGCAGTAATTCCTCTTTTTATCCTTTCTTTAATATACTCTTCCACGAAATCTTCACCGAGTAATTCACTATGACTTTTTGCTTTTACAACCTGGTAAATCTTTTTTGAAATGCAATTAAGGCCGTCTTGATAGATCTGTCTAATGCCGCTTTTCCCTTCAAAAAAAGTTACCTGGGGGTGTATATGATAAGTGGAAAAAACATTTTCTAATTCCGGCAATGATTTTTTCAAAGCTTCCCGGCGCTTATCTAGAATATCAAGCAATAATGCTGGAGACTGGGCTTGGAATAGCTTAGACTTATTTTTGACAACGGAATTTAATATTTCCATTTTTACTAATTCATCAATTATACCGTAGGTCGTTGTCCGTTTGATATTTGCTCTCCGGCTAATTTCAGGGACTTTTGCCATATTCAACTCTAAGCAAGCCAAATACACTTTGGCTTGCTTTTCCGTCAATCCAGCTTGTACTAATATTGATTCGTACATATTCTTCGACAACATTTATATTATACATTTTATCTAAAATTAGTCAATATTAATTGATATTTCAAATAAATATCTATTTTTTTAGGACAAATTATTTTATAAATTATAAACTAAGAGTGAATTAAGAGGAATGTTCTTTGGTGCTAGCAAACAATAGGAGGATGAGACTATGCCAGAATCACCTTTTACGGAATTATGCCCCTGCTGTGGTCACCGGCTTGATCCAGACGCTCGCGTAGACCAATGCAAAGGTTGTGGCACGATAAGAATCAAAAAAGAGGTCTGGGATGAGCACGATGAGGGTTGGACAACGGATTACAGATATGAGAGAAAACCGCGAGAAGTTATGCAACATTATTGCCCTTCCTGCGGTGATGCTCTATCAGATGGAAGATGTTACAGTTGCTGCGATGGCGACTGACATCTAATTTATCTACGGCGATAATATTTGCGCCCAACCGCATATTACAAGTATGCGGTTTTTTTATAATCTTAATTCTAACGCCTGACTGCCGGCAAAGGCAGGTCATACAATAAGTTGCTCCATGCAAGAAATCGCCTTAAAGGCGATTTTCTAAAAGAATTGTTCTATATTTTTTTATCTAATTCTGACGATCTCTATAGTATTCATAAACCTTAAATTGAGGACTATCAAATACAGGCGCAGCCTCACTATCCTTTAGAATTTCCATGTCTCGATCAATCAACGATACTAAACGTTCAAACATTTTTTTAATCTGCTCCCCAGCTGTCATCATTTCATCAATTTTCTTCCGAAGATCTGCGTCAGAATCTTTCTGCCTGGTCAACTTATCATACTCCTCCTGCGCATCTTTTATGCTTTTTCTTAAATCATCCTCTTCTTGTTCGTTTTCCTTAAACTCCTTTGCTATCTTATAAGATGGTTCCCATCGTTTTTCCCAATCTTTTTCATTGCGCAGGGCATCAATTATTACCTGAATTTTATCTATTTCTTTGGCCGTATAATCTGTAAGTATTTGAATTTCTTTTTTTAGTTCAGCTATTTTTGTTTCTAATTCTGAATCTTTGTCTGCTGATTCACTATCCTTTTGAACTTCCAGCCCTTGCAATTGTTTTTGTAATTCATGCTCTCCCTTTTGCAGTTCAGTATTTACTCTGGTATTTGCCGCCAATATTGCTGGCAACCTTTCCGCAGCCGCCAAAGCTGATTTTTTTCCTTCAACTACTGGCTGGGGATCGTTTTCATTAGGTTGCAGCTTTTCATGCAGTTGGATGGGTGACGATTTCTCATCCCTAACGCGACCCTCTATATACGCAGAGTATAGTCTTAACTCCTCCATTCTATCCGTACTGGCCATTGATTCTTGGCCAAAATCGGGGATCTCACTCCCATATTCAAAATTTACTCGTTTCATAAATTTTCTCTTTAAATTACTCGTTATTATTTAGCAATATAACATAATATATCGCTTTTGCAAATTATCAAATAATTATTTTATTAATAAGACGCAACCAATCGTGCAGGCTTTTTTATCCAAAGATTGTATAAGTAACTATTCTGATAAATCAAAGCTGAACCTACCAACTATCACGAATATTATGATTTAGTCAGGAGCTAACCAACTCATATAAAAAGAGCGGCGAGACATGGTTAGTAACGCCGCGTTGGCTGACTTGGGTAACTGAATCCCTTTTAAGGCTGAGTCAGCAGATACAGCCTATGATTGAGCCCAGCTCAATCACCCTCAAGTGAGGTAGTGTATTCGGGAAGGCAACAATTATGCCCCATAAAGCAGGACGGCTGAGAAGGCAATTAAAGACAGCCTGGTGGTAGACCTACTCCAAGATCATAATTAAAATCCATTGGGGGTCTCAATTATGATCCGCCGAATACCAAAGTAATTGGTCGAAAAAAAATACGATAACCTTCGTCAAACATCAACCACCTTTTGTTGCGAGGACTATTCTCATAGTGAGAATCCTCCTTTCGGCTAAAGTATATCATATGTTTTTAGGCATTTCTAGTTTACTTTTTAATAATTTTAGAATTAAATCGCTTAATTAGACGATTTTTGGTATAATCTAAATAATAAAATAAAATATATTAATAAATATATGTCAGAGACAAGAGAACCATCGCTAACCCCAACCCATGAAATTGAAAAGAAAGATCCAATAACAGTAGAAGAAATTAATAGTTTAATAGAATCAACCGAAAACAAATTGGGCGCACTAGATAAGAGACTTGATGAATTTTCAGAGGAAGAAGAAAGAATCGTTTCTGAACTTACGCAAAATTTAATCAGAGAAAAAGATAGGCTGCAAAATATATTTACAACCGAGAAAGGATCAATTTATTTTGTTCTGAGTAATGGCGCATCTTTTAGAATTAAAAAGTTGGAAAAGCCCGCCTATATTGGTCACAAATCTAAATATTCGCTTCAAATGCTATCAACTAAAGTACTATTTATTAGGCCAGAAGAAGCAGATTTTATAAACAGGTCTGTCCATTCGACTATGCTGGCGGCCGATATGTCTGGATTGATTGATAAATCCGTAAAAACCTCTAAACTAGAAGTCGGCGTTCACCCTTTGGAAATTGGTAAATATTATGATAATGGTGAAGTGGATGATGAAAGCGCAACAGTCGTCGTGGATAAGGAGAATGGTCAGATTAATTTTAGGCAAGATGGCGAAAAAATTTTTCAGCCCGTAATGCACTTAGGGCATATTATTACAGAAATAGTAAAATAACTCTGATGGAGTGTTCTGGATATAGCTTTTAATTCAAACATCTGCCTGGCCGGCAAAGGCAGGTCATACAACAAGTTGCTTTATGTAAAAAATCGCTCCAGAGGCGATTTTTTGGTATAGTAAATTTGTAAGGTAAAACCAATCAACTATATAATTTATGGTTAATACAAATGAAATATATGATCAAATAATTAACTTGCTTAATGAGAATCAAGCTGAGTTTAAATTATTTACTCATTCAGAAGCGCTGACTTATGAAGCCTTAGCCAAAGTGCAAAAAGAAGCCGGATTTTTTGGATCTGAAATGAAGTGCATGGTAATTAAAACAGACACTAAGTTTATCGTTTATATCACGCTTCAAGGCAACCGAATTGATTTCGCAAAAATCAAGGAAAAACTTGGCACCAACAAAGTTCGACTATCAACCGCCGAAGAATTAAATGAATTCTTCGGCGCTCAACCTGGTTGTGCCTACCCGTTTGCTTTTGATAATCAATATGATATTTATATTGATCCCAAGATATACGATCAAGAATGGTTGCTTTTTAGTCCAATTTTTCCCACCAAGACGGTACAAATAAAGGGAGCCGATTTAAAAAAAATTTTTAAGAACCTAAAAAACAACGTTTACGAGGTTGACGATTTTGAACTTTAGTTTTATTTTTTACCAATTTTGGCGGAATTAAAATCATGGGAAAAATTTAATTACTACTCTAAAACAATTACTTGGACGATTTTGTTTATTTAGTCTGAGCGAACAAATAATGGATAATATATTATCGACATGATATACTAAATAAAGGTCTAATTACTAATTAATTTTAAAAAGGAGGTTAGCTACAATAAAAATTTCAATTTATAATTTTAGAAATATTCTATGAAAAATTTTACTAAAATTTTCGCTTTGGCTTTAATTTTTGCGTTTACCCTTAGTCTAAGTGGATTGAACGTGGCGCTGGCCGCCACCACCCCCACCCTGGGAGCAGCGTCAACCTTTACGGTACTATCCAGCACCTACACCAACACCTCGGCCGGAACCACTATTACTGGTGATATCGGATTTACCACTGGACCCGCCGTCGCGCCCGCTGGCGTGCATACCAACTATGGATCAGACGCTCCTTACGCCGAAGCCGGTGCTAACCAAAACAGCGCCAGGTCATCCTTAGCCGCCTAATCCTGCACCTTCGAGTTCGCGCCCGGAGCCATTAATTTATCAACCGATATAACACATGGAGCGGCCGGCGTTTTTACTCCTGGAGTCTATTGCAGCACCGGGGCAATGAATATTGGTGGTCCGCTTACTCTCAGTGGCAGTGGAACATACATATTCCGGCCAGTCGGAGCTCTGACTTCAACTGACAACTCGGTCATCACCTTAACCGGTGCTTCTGCCTGCGATGTTTTTTGGACGCCGTCGGCGGCTACCACTCTTGGTGCCAACACAACTTTTGCTGGAATCGTCATTGATGCGGCCGGCATTACCGTAGGGGCTAATACGATCTGGACTGGTGCCGCTTTAGCCTATGGTGGAACAGTAACCACTGACACTAACACTATTACTCTGCCAACCTGCGCTGCGACACCAGGCGGCAGTGGCGTGCGGAGTGGAACAATCAACGTAGTTAAAAACGTTATTAATGATAATGGTGGAACTAAAACCATTGCAGATTTTCCGCTTTTTGTTAATGGTACATCCGTTATTTCTGGTGTAACTAATAGTTTCGAAGCGCCAGCCGATGCCTATGTAGTAACTGAAACTTCTAATGCCAATTACACTACCGCATTTTCCGGCGATTGTTACACTAACGGTCATGTTAATCTCAGTCCTGGTGATATCAAAACTTGCATCGTAACCAATAATGACATAGGAACACCGGTAACCACCCCAGTAGTACCGCCACTAATTGACGTCGTAAAAGTACCAAGTCCTCTGGCCTTGCCGAACGGGGCTGGTTTAGTTAATTACACCTATACCCTTCGTAATATTGGCACGGTTTCAGTAACTGATTTAACCATGGTGGGCGATACCTGCAGTCCCATTACTTTGACTTCAGGTGATATCAATAACAATGCCAAACTCGATGTGAACGAAACGTGGGTATATAATTGTTCAACCACCATATCGGCCACTCATACCAACACTGTTACGGCTACTGGTTGGGCTAACGGCATTAGCGCGACTGATATTGCTAGCGCTACCGTCGTAGTCGGCATACCAACCGTACCGCCCTTGATTCATGTTACCAAAACACCCAGTCCCCTGACTTTATTAGCTGGCGGAGGAACAGTTACCTACACTGAAAAAATTACCAATCCAGGAGCCGTCGCTTTAAGCAACGTAACTCTCACTGATGATAAATGCTCACCTATTAGTTACGTCTCTGGCGACACTAATAATAATTCAAAACTTGATACCACTGAAACTTGGACTTATACCTGCCAAACCAATTTGACTGAAACCACCATTAACACTGCCACTGCCTCTGGTCAAGCCAATGGTTCAACGGCAAAAGATTTCGCGATTGCTACCGTAGTGGTAGCCGCGTCTACGCCCAGCCTACCCAGCAGCGGACTAGCACCTGAGCATAGTAGCCTGCTTTGGATCATGGTACTGCTGGTTGGAATTCTTATGCTAGTCTTGACTTCAGTCGTGGTCATGATTAAAAAATATCGAATATAGTCGAACATAATTATAAGTTTTACGTCTTCGGCCTAGAGCTGATTAAAGACCCCGCCTAGGCGGGGTCTTTAATCTATTATATATTTCCATAAACAATGCGACCAAAAGCTTCGCTAAAATTTTTTACATATATTACTAGCCTTGGGGTAGTCGCACTATCCTCAGCCGTTGTTTTTTTTCCCAATTTTTATCTGCCCAACCCAAATTTTTATAATATATCAGAATATAATACCGGACAAACTCAACCAAATCAAATGGGTAATACCCAAAATGAATCGTCAGGCATTAATCTTTTTGTTGACCCAATAATTTCTGATTTGCCCGCTTCCAGCATGCCCACTCGACTCAAAATTCCCAAAATCAATGTTGACGCGTCCCTTGAACCAGTGGGTTTAACAACGGACGGAGCCATGGACGTGCCAAAAAACCAGGATAGTGTTGCTTGGCTCAAACTCGGGCCGCGTCCCGGAGAGATAGGCAGCGCTGTTATGGCTGGCCACTATGGTTGGAAAGATCAAAAACCATCAGCCTTTGATAATCTATACAAATTACGTCAGGGTGATAAATTATATGTGGAAAATGATCAAGGAGAAACTATCTCTTTTGTTGTTCACAATATCCGAAGATATAAACAGGATGACAAAATAGCTAATGTTTTCCATTCAAATGATAAAAAATCACACCTTAACCTCATTACCTGCGAAGGTACTTGGAATGATATATCAAAAAGCTACCCCATAAGATTAGTGGTATTTTGCGACAAGGAATAAGTTAAGCTAAAAAAATAAATCCCCATAAAGACAAGCCAGGGCGCGTCTCTATGGGGATTTTATATTAAAACAATAATTATTAGATCTTTTTAAACTTCACATTTAAAATTGGCTGATATTTATTATTGTATTCATCAACAATTTCTATAGGTTCTCCCTTGATCATACAATTAATGGTTAAATCGCTTAACATTAAATTATCACTTTCAATATCGGCCTTAAGCCGATCAAGCTGGGGAAATTCCTTTTTAAGATTTTCCACAATGATTTTTTTCTTTTGTTTTAATTCTTCCATCTTTTCCAAAATATCAACATATTGCTGAGTATTATTTAGACTATCGCGATAAGCCCGGTTAAGCTCCCGCTGCTTTCTTTTGGTCTCTTGAACTTTGCTAAAAATGTCTTGAATTTGCTTCATGGAAATATTTTTTAATAATCAAAAATTAATTATAGCATTTTTTTAAACAAAAAACATCGTCATTTTATCAAAAAATTTCAGGCTCAGCTCTAAAATCCGTATCCTTAAAGACCAAATTATGGCTTGGCGCCCAAAATCTAAAAAATCATACGGCAACTCGGGTCATAAATTATCTACTTACCTAAAATTTATAGTTTTTTATAACCAAAAATGAACTTTTTCGGGCTGGTTAAAAATTCATTTTGCCCCGGCTTAGTCATTGACAAAAATCGTTTGATATGCTAATATGATATACTTTCCTCTTAAGGAATTTTTTATTTAGATTTAGCCAAAATATACCCATAATTATGACTATATTCAATAGAATTAGACAACAAAAGACTGAGATCACGGTTCTGTTGATTTTCGTCTATGAGCTGTGTTTCCCCCACTTTGCGGTGGCGGCTGAGCTTCCTAAACCGGACAGCATTATGCTACCCAGCTATGTTTTGGCTTCCAGTACCGAAATGGTAACCGAACAGACCTCAGAAGAAACTCTGACTGAAGCCCCAACTGTTAAAATCATCAAAACTTATACGGTGCCAATCACCGCCTACAGTTCAACAGCTGACCAAACCGACAGCACCCCTTGTCATACGGCCAATGGTTACGACTTATGTAAGAATAACCAGGAAAACGTTATCGCGGCTAACTTTTTACCCTTGGGTACCAAGGTAAGGATTCCTCAATATTTCGGCGATCGTGTATTTACTGTCCAAGATAGAATGAATGCGCGCTACTATTACCGAGCCGATGTCTGGTTCAAAACCAGAGTCGATGCCATGAAATTTGGTATTCGCACCCTAAAGATTGAAGTAATTGAGTAATTTTAGATAAATCTAATAATACCAGCGGCCGCCTTTGGCGGCCGTTTTTGTAAATTAGCATTAAACTTGATTATTATGCCTTATTCTGTTACACTAAGTGAGTAATTATTGCATTTTTAGCGCCTTGGCCTGATAGCCAAGTGGTAAGGCGACGGTCTGCAAAACCGTTATTCGTGGGTTCGATTCCCACTCAGGCCTTTATTTAACCTATGAACGTCAGTGAACTCGCGAGAAAATTGAAGATCTCAAGTAAAGAACTGCTGGAAATTCTGCCAGCAGTCGGTTTTGATATTGGCCAAAGAGCCATAAAAATCGATGACCGCCAGGCGCAAAAAATTATAGAAAAATGGCCGCAACTGTTCGCTCAATTTCGAGCTATGAATGCCAAAGAAGAAAAAGTTGAAGTCGCCATTGAAAACAAACCAATTCAACCCAAAAAGATTAGCTTGCCACCATTGATTAGAGTTAAAGATTTCGCGGAAAAACTAAAGCTGCCTTTATCCAAAGTTATGAGCGAGATGATGAAAAACGGCGTATTGTCTTCCATGAACGAACAAATTGATTTTGATACGGCCTCAATTATCGCGCAAGATTTTGGCTTTGAAGTTTCGGCTGAAGAATCACGGGAAAGCCAGGATGAAAAAACCACTACGCAAAAACTTGAAGCGCTACTAGCCGAAGATGATAAAGAAAAACTGCTTCCTCGTCCGCCAGTGGTGGTGGTTATGGGCCACGTCGATCATGGCAAAACCAAATTATTGGATTCAATCAGAAAGACTCATGTCATTGAAGGTGAAAGCGGCGGCATTACTCAGCATATCGGCGCTTATCAAGTCGTCAAAAAAAATCAATTGATTACTTTTATTGATACCCCGGGTCATGAAGCTTTTACCACGATGCGCTCCCGTGGCGCGCGCGTGGCCGATATCGCGATTTTGGTTATTGCCGCCGATGATAGTATCCAACCCCAAACCAAAGAATCAATAAGAATCATTCAATCAGCCGGCTTGCCGATGATTGTGGCGATTAATAAAATCGATAAACCGGATGCCAATATTGATAAGGTAAAACAAGATTTGGCACAATTGAATTTATTGCCCGAGGACTGGGGCGGCAATACCATTTGCGTGCCAATTTCGGCCAAAGATGGCACCGGTATTGATGAATTATTGGAAATGATTTTATTGGTCGCCGAAACGGAAAAAGAAAAGATTGTGGCCAATCCCAATAAATCCGCGGCCGGTACGATTATTGAAGCTCACATTGACCGAGGCGAAGGCCCGGTCGCGACTTTAATCGTGCAAAACGGTACTCTTCGACGTGGCGATTTGGTGGAAGTAACCGATACTTACTACGGCAAAATTCGCGGGTTAAAAAACTTTTTAGGCAAGGATATTGATCAAGCCGAACCGGCCATGCCGGTTAAAATTTTGGGCTTAAAGGCTACCCCGTCTGTTGGTGATGTTTTGCAAGTCGTCGGTGAAGTTGATAAAAAGAAAAAAATTAATAAATACCAATTAACCCAGCAATCAGTTGACTACTCTCGCCCGCGCGAAATTAAAAAAGATGACAAGAAAGAAAACCGTTCGCTCAATGTCATTATTAAGGCTGATGTTTTGGGTTCACTGGAAGCAATTATTTCTTCTCTAACAAAAATTGAAAATCCGGAAGTCTCGGTCAGTATTATCGCCAAAGGCTTGGGCAATATTTCCGAAAACGATATCAAATTAGCCGCCTCGGGCAATGCTTTAATTTTGGGCTTTCATGTCAAATTAACGACTGAAGCCGAAAATTTGGCCAAAGAAATGAAATCAGAGGTCAAACTCTATGATGTAATCTATCATCTCTTGGACGAGGTTAAAGCCCGTTTGGAAAAATTGCTTTCCCCCGAAGTCATTCGCACCGACCTGGGTCGTATTAAAGTTTTGGCAATTTTCAAAAAAGAGGATAAACATATGATTATCGGCGGCAGCGTAACCAAAGGAAAAATTATTCCCATGTGTAAAGTTGATGTCATGCGCAATAACATAAAAATAGCTACCGGCCAATTGATTAAAGTCCAATCAAATAAAGTTGATGTCAATGAAGTAACTCAAGGTCAAGATTGCGGTTTGCAATATGAAGGCAAGCCGGTAATCGCCGAGGGCGATATTTTAGAGGCCTATACCGAAGAAACTAAGATCAAAAAACTATAATATGCCGCACCGCCTTGAACAAGTTAGCGAATTAATCCGCCACGAAGTGGCGAATTTGTTATTAACTGAAATCGAATTTCCCAAAGGCTGCCTGGTTACCATTACCGAAACCGAGGTTTCCAAAGATCTGCGCCACGCTAAAATATCAATTAGTATTATGCCGGGTTATCTAACCGGCAAAGTCTTAACCAAACTTAAAGCCGAAATTGGCAATCTTCAATTTTTATTAAATCAACGCTTATCCATGAGGCCTCTGCCGAGAATTCGCTTTGTCATCGACAAAACCGAACAAAAGGCCGCGGCCATTGAAGAGCTCCTTGACCAAATCAAAAAAAACGGTTAAGATACTTGGCTATGGATATCAATCTAACTAGCCAAAAAATTTATTCTTCAATTCTCGAAGCAAAAAGAATCCTAATTGTCTCCCACCAACGACCGGATGCTGATGCCTTTGGCAGCATGTTAGCTTTGGGCTATTGGCTGGACACTTTAGGTAAAAATCACGTTAAATTGGCTTATGATCTGCCCCCGCAGAATCTGGCCTGGCTGGCTAATTACAAGCCTCTTTTTGTTTCGGCCGTTGATTTATCCCAAGATTTCGATTTATTGATTGTCTTGGATTCCAGCGACTTAGCTCACGCGGGCGCCGATCGAATTATCGCCGCCTTGCCAGCTCGGCCAAAGATCATCAATATTGATCATCACGCCACCAACGTCAGCTTTGGTGATATTAATTTGGTTTTACCGCAAGCCGTTTCGACCAGCGAAATTATTTATCAATTCTTCAGCATATTAAAAATTCAGATTACAAAAAACATCGCCAGCGCCATTTTGGCCGGAATTATTTACGATAGTTACAATTTCACCAATCCCAACACCAATTATCAATCCCTGGAAACCGCGGCAAAAATGTTAATCGCCGGCGCTTCACTAAACCAAGTCAGCGATTCGATTTTAAAAAATAAAAGCATTGAGTCTTTAAAAATTTGGGGCGAAATTTTAATGAGATTAAAATATAACCAAGATTGGGAAATCGCTTCTACTTATGTTACCCTTAAAGACCTGGAAAATCAGCCTGATAATACCGACATCACCGAAGGCATCGCGAATTTTTTAAATAATTTGACCGGTATTAAAGCGTTGCTAGTGATCCAGGAACTGCCCGATAATTTAATCAAAGGCAGCCTGCGCACTAATAATGATTTGATCGACGTGGCCAAATTAGCTAAAATATTTGGAGGCGGCGGACACCAAAAAGCCGCGGGATTTAAAATCAAGGGTCGGTTAATTACCACTGCTGACGGTCACTGGAGTATTCAATAAATCAAAAATTATTTTATTAAACAATAAATAAAAATATGTATCTCATCCCAACTGTCATTGAAAAATCAACCTTTGGCGAACGCGCCTACGACATTTATTCTCGACTGCTGAAAGAAAGAATTATTTTTCTGGGTTCGCCGGTTGATGATGCCGTGGCCAACACCATCATCGCTCAGCTTTTATTTTTGGAAAGCGAGGATAGCAAAAAAGACATTAAACTCTACATCAATTCCCCCGGTGGTTCGGTAACCGCCGGCTTGGCTATTTATGATACCATGCAATATGTCAAACCCGATATTCAAACCATTTGCGTAGGCATGGCCGCTTCAATGGGCGCGTTCTTACTGGCCGCCGGAGCGCCAGGCAAGAGAATCGCTTTACCCAATGCCGAGATAATGATTCATCAAGTTATGGGTGGAGCCGAGGGGCAAGCTACTGACGTCAAGATTCGCGCGGAACAGATTCTAAAGATTAAAGACCGCTTGAATCGCTTGCTGGCCAAGCACACATCTCAGCCACTGGCAAAAATTGAAAGAGATACGGATCGTGATTATTTCATGAGCACCGATGAAGCCAAAAAGTATGGCCTAATTGATAAGGTTTTAATCAACAAATAATTCTTAAAAAATTACCCCGAAAAGTACGGGGTGATTTTTAATTTAGGACTAATTATATTTGATAAAAATCTTAAGTTTATTGGCTCTTGACAATAATTGTTCTTTTGCTAAAATGTTTATAAGTTTACAATTGAGAGGTTATTAAGAGTGCTACTTGTTAAGGGAACTGACCCAAAGGTAGCCAGCAACTTCCGCCTTAGGTGGAAAAGTGCTAAATTCAGCCCCATGGGAAAGATAACAAGATTAAAAAGACTCTTTTTCCCAAGAGTTTTTTTGGTCGAAAAAAGCCAATCTATCCCCAAAAAGGTTGGCTTTTTTCGATCTTTGGCTGAGTGATGTCAATGTGACTTCGCTCATAAACAGGAGAAAACATCATGGACATGGACAGGGAAACCGCAACGACGGACAAGAAACCGGATGCCGCCCCGACGACCAGCACCACTCCGGATACCACCCCGGACAAAGACCAGACGACGTACGTCAGCAAAACGCAGAATTTCGGCCACTTGCCATACAGTTTGGGGGATTTTATCTCCGGCAAACCTGGGAAATAGGTATTTCGGCCATGGTCACATGGCACAACCAAGGAGACAACCATGCCGACGTCGGATCCCAAGCCTGAATCCTTGCAAGGTGATAGTGCCGCTTCCCCCGATCAGGCCAGATTGGATGCCGAGAAACGCCTGACGCAAGCTCAAGCCACGGGCGGCTTCTATGTCTTTGCTGAAACCGGACCTTCCAATTTCTTCGTAGAACCGTGTCCCTGGGCCGACAAAATGGTCGGTGGCGGACCCATGTGGACCAGCGGCTAATTGCCAACAACCCGTAAGCGGAAGAAATGCCTTTGCTATACGCGAAGCATTCTCTCCCGCTTTTTTATTATTCAATTTCTTAGATCACGCAAGTCTGACAACCAAAACCCTACCCTTGCCAAATTAGCCTTTATATGCTATTATCTTTGCAGACCTAATTAATAAACTGGATTTGAGAATCGGGCAATTGAGTAATAAGTAATTAGGCTAAAAATTGCTAGAATTTCCCATTTTATTCACTTTCTTGAAGCATATAATTTCCTTTCAAACGGAAAAATTAGCTTAAAATCTCTCAACCGGAAATGGTATTTCCGGGTATTACTCTATAGTTTTGCCTACGGGCAAATCTCAAAAACTTTGCCTTAATTCTCTATCTTGTTAAAAGATAGAATTTTATGTTAACTCTTTACTGGCTGATCGGCTTATTTGTCGCCCTGCTGCTTGGTGTTTTAATCGGCTACCAATCAAGAAAAATCTGGGCTTTAAAAAGAAAAGACACCGTTGAGGCCAAAGTTGAAAACTTTATTAACGAAGCCAAGGCTAAGCAAAAGGAAATTCTTTTGCAAGCCAACGACAAGGCTTTAAAAATCATTGAAGAAGCCAAAGTCGAAGAACGCCAGCGTCAGCAGGAATTAAATCGTTCCCAAAAACGTTTGGAAAGCCGCGAAGCGCTTTTTGACCAGAAGCTTTTGGAATTGGAAAACAAGAAACAGGATTTATTGGACAAAGCCGAACGAATTGAAAAAATTAAAACCGAAATTTCCAAAGTCAAAGAAGAGCAAATGGCGAAATTGGAAAAAATTGCCGGCTTAACCAAAGAAGACGCCAAGCGTGTCTTATTAGAAAACACCGAACGAGAAATTAGGGAAGATTTAGTGGTTAGAATCAAAAAATTGAACCAAGTCGCCGCCGATGAATTGGATAAAAAAGCCAAAGAGATGTTGTCTTTAGCCATTCAGCGCTGCGCCGTCTCCCACGCGACTGAAACCACCACCAGCGTGGTTGATTTACCGTCTGACGAAATGAAGGGCAGAATTATCGGTCGTGAAGGCAGAAACATCAGAACCATTGAACGCTTAACCGGCGTGGAAATTATTGTTGACGATACGCCGCAAGCCATTACGGTTTCCGGCTTCTCGCCGATCAGACGCCAGGTGGCCAAAAAGGCCTTAGAAAAATTAATCACTGACGGCCGCATTCATCCGGTCAAAATTGAAGAAGCTATTGATACGGCTAAAAAAGAGTTGGCCATTGAAATTAAAGAAGCCGGCGAAAACGCCATGTATGAATTAGGCGTTACCGGTTTAGATCCAAAGTTGGTACAAATTGTCGGCCGCTTAAAATACCGCACTAGCTACGGTCAAAATATTTTACAACACTCCATTGAAATCGCTCACATTTCAGCCTTGTTGGCCGAAGAATTGGGCGCGGACGTTACGATCGCCAAAAAAGGCGGTTTACTGCACGATATTGGTAAAGCGGTTGATCATGAAGTTCAAGGCACCCATCCGGAAATTGGTTATGATATTTTGAAAAAATTCGGCTTGCCGGAAGAAATTGCTTATATCGCCCGCTCTCACCACGAAGACAGTCCTAAAACCTTGGAAGCAATTATTGTTAAAGTCGCCGACGCCATTTCCGGCGCGCGACCGGGTGCCAGAAAAGATACCTATGAACAATACTTGCAACGCTTGGAAGAATTGGAAAAAGTAGCCGTGACTTTCAACGGTGTCGACAAAGCTTACGCCATTCAAGCCGGCCGCGAAATCCGCGTTTTTGTCTTGCCGGATGAAATTGATGACTTGGCAGCTAACAAACTAGCCAAAGATATTGCGAAAAAAATCGAAGAAGAATTAAAATATCCGGGCGAAATCAAAGTAACTTTGATTCGCGAAACCAGAATTATTGAATACGCTCGTTAAGCGATACTAATCTACTAATATATGCGAATGTTGCGAATATTTCCAAACATTTGTAGATTAGTAGATTCGCATAAATTCGCATATTAGTATTATATTGCGTATGAAAATTTTATTTTTTGGCGACGTAATTGGAAAAATCGGCCGGCAGGCTTTAACCAAAATTCTGCCGGAACTAAAAGCTGAATATCAGCCCGATTTAATTATGGCCAATGCGGAAAATGCCGCTCATGGTATTGGCATAACCCAAAAAACCCTGGAAGACTTAAAAAAAGCCGGGGTAGATTTTTTCACTTCCGGCAACCATATTTTTGCTAAAGCCGAAGCGGAAGGTCTTTTAACTGCCTCCGATTCAGTAATAGTCAGACCGGCTAATTATCCGCCTGGCGTCGCCGGCGCGGAATACAAAATCGTGGAAATTGGTTCAAGGTCAATTGCGATAATCAATTTAGTCGGTCGAGTTTTTATGCGAGAAAATTTTGACTGCCCCTTCAGAAAGCTGGATGAACTATTGGAAAAAATCAATACTAAAAACTTAGCCGGTATTATTGTTGATTTGCACGCCGAGGCGACTTCGGAAAAAAAGGCTTTTGGTTGGTACGCCAACGGACGCGTCACGGCGGTAGTTGGTACTCACACTCATGTCCCAACGGCTGACGCGGCAATTCTGCCCCAGGGCACGGCCTACGTTACCGACTTAGGCATGGTGGGGGCAATTGATTCGGTTATCGGCGACAAAAAAGAACCCATCCTAAAAAGCTTTTTGACTCAAGGCGCCGCTATTTTAGAAATACCCGAAGAAGGTGAAGTGGAAGTTGACGGTGTTTTGATTGAATTTGACCCCAAGACCCAAAAAGCCACGTCAATTATTCGGGTGGACAGAAAAGTCATGGTTTAGTAAAATATAATTGTATAATCAATAACTAAAAAAATTATTATGAACAAAGCCGAATTAATTGAAACCATAAGCAGCAAAGCTAACGTTTCTAAAAAAGAAGTCGAGGAAGTCATTGATACCATGCTGGAGACTATCACCGAAAAAATTAAAGGTGGTGATGAAGTAACCTTAACCGGTTTTGGCGCCTTTTCAGCCAGAACCAGAAAGGGTCGCATTGGCGTCAATCCGAGAAACCCTTCAGAAAAAATTGAAATTCACGCGGTTACGGTTCCAAAATTCAAAGCTGGAAAAAACCTAAAAGAATCTCTTAAGGGCAAAGCCGCCAAAATATCAACACCGCCAGCGGCCGAAAGCACTGAACCAGCCGCAGCTGAAGAGCCAGCCACACCAGTAGTCGAATAATCAACCAATTTATATCCCCGGCTAACTGCCGGGGATTTTTTATTACAAAAAGATCGCCGTTAGGCGACCTTCATTTTTAATTAGAATTTATGGCTCCCGTACAAATTGTGCCCAGTAGGATTTGAACCTACAACCTTTTGGTCCGAAGCCAAACGCTCTATCCATTGAGCTATGGGCACAATTTGTACGGGATAAGTTCCGCCAAACGCCCGCCCGCCATACCTTCGCATAGCAATGCAGGCGTGCGAACCACTGGGCAGGCATTTATTGAGCTACCAAAACAGATTAAATTTAGGCATCAAAAAATATTTTAGCCTGACGATAATAATTATCGAATAAACTCAGGATTTAACATATGTGCCTTGGCCATATCCTTACTCACCAAGCCTTCATTGTACAAATTAATTAAATCCTGATCCATAGTAATCATGCCCTCATCGGCCGAAGTCTGGATTACGGTTTTGATCTGAGTAATTTTATTTTCTCGTAACAAATTTGAAACGGCCGGAGTATTGATCAATATTTCTCGAGCCGCCACCCGGCCTTTACCATCCGCTCGGGGAATTAACTGCTGAGAAATAACCGCCTTTAAAGTTAGAGAAACCTGAAGTCTGATTTGTTGCTGCTGATGAGCCGGAAAAATATCAATAATACGATCCATGGTTTGGGCGGCGTTGTGAGTATGTAAAGTGGCCAAAACCAAATGTCCGGTTTCCGCTAAAGTAATCGTAGCGGCAATTGTCTCCAAATTACGCATTTCGCCCACCATAATCACGTTCGGGTCTTGACGCAAAACATGAATCAAAGCGCTGCCGAATGAATTCATGTCCGTATGCAATTGGCGCTGTTTGATAATACTTTTATCCGGCTCAAAGACGAATTCCACCGGATCTTCCAGGGTAATAATATTAGCGGAGCGGGTCGTATTAATATAGTTAACCATGGCCGCTAAAGTTGTAGACTTGCCGCAGCCGGTTGGGCCAGTGACCAGAATTAAACCCTGGTTCATGTTCAGCAAATCATAAGCAATTTTGGGCATGTTAATCTCTTCCATAATCGGAATCTGGCTGGAAATTACGCGCGCTACCAAACCAATATTTTCTTTTTCCCAATGCAAATTGACGCGAAAACGATAGCCGCTTTTTATCTGATGAGAAAGATCCAACTCTTTTTGAATCAAAAAAATCTGTTTCTGTTTTTCCGTCAAAATTTCGTAAATCAAATCTTGCGCCGCCTTGTTGGTGAGTTTGCCCTGACCCTTAATTTGTTGCAACTGACCGTCAATTCTTAATACCGGCGGCATGCCGACAATAATATGCAAATCCGAGGCTTTAGAATCAACCGCGATTTTAAATAAATCGTCAATGTTCATAAATTTTTATTTGAATATTTATTCAATTTTTGACCTAATAGCCAAATCAATACCGTAAACCGTATGAGGCATAAATTTTTCCTGAACCGGCAATAATCCTTCTCTAAAAGTTTTCTCCAGCGGACTACCTTGGGGAAACTTCATTTCTTCGGCTTTTAGTGGTCGAATCGGTCCATTCTTTTCATCAATGACAATATATCCCGCTGGCATTTCATCTTCAATCGTAACCTCTGCTTTACGCCACTCAGTCTCTATTTCTTTATGTAATTTATCAATTTCTGCTTGTTCTTCCGGCGTACCCCGATCACCATAGACGCCGTCTTTATATCCACAAAAATAATTTTGGAAACCAAACTCTTTGGCTATGTTGTGGCCGATTTGAATCGCCGCCGGCGTTGAAGAAATACCCATGATAATTTCTGCGTCACCATTTTTTATATATTCACGCAACAACTCAGCCGCATAACCTTTGTTCCTTTGATCAGGGGCCGTAACATTCAAAGCGACATAGCCCAACTTTCTTTCATCAGAAGTGTCAAATTCTTCTACCACCAAAAATGAAACAACTTTCTCGTTATCGGAAACTACAAAAACTCTATCACCAATTGAAATATCTCCGTCAGCAATATCTTCCAAAGCCTTAGCCACGCTTTCAGGATTATTTCGGTCATAGACTGGCGGATTTTCCCTTGAACCATAGGCCTTCATGGCCAAATCACCGAAAGAATCAACCAACTTTTTCATCTCTTCTTCGGTTTGCCACTTATCTTTATCCTTAACCCTAATTTCAAAAGCCTGCATGCCTTTAAACGCTTCATTATCTTCGGGTAAATCAATAACATCAGCGCTGTCTAGGGTCATTCTTAATAATTCATTAGGACTAGGCTTAATTTCGCTTTCAGGTCTCCTTCTCATAAATTTAAAATTATAAATTATTCCCAATCTTTATTTTTTAAAGCTTGAGCGGCGGCGTTGATTTGCGCCTCTTGTTTACTGGAACCAAAACCGGTGGCCACCAATTCCTCATCCAAATACACACCAATTTCAAAATTTTTCGCGTGATCCGGACCGCTTTCAGATATAACTTTATAGTTCGGCGTGATACCCATTTTTTCCTGAGCGATTTCTTGAAATTTACTTTTCGGATCAATATACAAATGCTTGGCCAAAATGTCGGGCAGTTCCGGCAATAAAAACTCGTGAATAAATTGTTTGGCCGAGTCATAACCTTGATCCAAATAAATCGCGCCGATTAAAGCTTCAAAAGCGTTGGCTAAAATATAACCACGGGCCTTGCTGTTTTTATCTTTGGATTCGCCCTTACTTAAAAATAAAAATTCTTCGAGATTAATACGCTTAGCAATCACGGAAAGCATGTTGCTGTTAACTAAACTGGCGCGCCAATTTGTCAATTCACCTTCCGGATTGGGGTAATTGTTATATAAATAATCCGTTACCACCAGTTCCAAAACTGCGTCGCCCAAAAACTCCAACCGCTCGTTTTGTTCCAGGCCAAACGTGGGATTCTCGTTCAGATATGAACGATGAACAAAGGCTTGTTTTAACAAATCCTGACTTTTAAAACTAACCTTAATAATCTTTTCGATTTTAGAAAAATCTTTCATGGTTTTACCCCAGGTATAGAAAAATCGAAATGTTAATCAACTTAACATACCGATTTTCTAATACCTAATCAATAATTATGTTATTTATCCAGCTTCTCTTTGATCGGCTTACCCTCGCCCATTTCCACAATTTTTTTATAAATTGTCCCTAAAACTCCATTGACGAATTTGCCGGAAGATTCTCCGCCAAAAGTTTTAGCCAATTCAATAGCTTCGTTAATCGCCACTTTTTCCGGAATATCCGGATCATATTTCATTTCAAAAATTCCCACCCGCAAAACATTGCGGTCTACCATGGTAATCTGTTCGATCGGCCATTCGGGCGCGTAGCGAATAATAAGACTGTCAATTTCTTCCTGCTTATCAATTACCCCTTCCACCAAATGCCTGATAAAACCTTTGTCATCAAACTGAGGCGCGAACTCTTTTAAATTGCGGCCGATGCTATCTTGCAAACCACTTTTTTCCTTATTATTAAAATCCCATTGATAAAGAGTTTGTAAAGCAATGGTGCGAGCTAAGTGGCGATTAGACATAGAAAGGGATAGCTTGATGCCATTGGCCCGAAACAGACAAATTTAAGGGCTGTCTTAGAAACCAACGGCAAAAAGCTTGCTTATTTTTTATTAAAAAATTATTATTTTTTAACTTCTTTTTTCTTGGTTTTTAATTTAATTATTTCTTTGCCCTGGTAAGTGCCGCAAACCTGGCAGACGCGATGAGGCATGGCCGGTTTTTTGCATTTTGGACATTTAATTAAATTAGCCTTTTTTAGGGCAAAGTGGGCACGACCTCTTTTACCTTTAGATTGGCTTCTTCTTTTTGGTGGTACTGGCATAATTTTATTTGATTATTTTTTTAACTTAATTAATTATATTTTACTTAAATCGAACTCACTTGGCAATTTTAGACGAAAGTAACGGACGAAACTTTGTCATTGGGTTCTTTGAATTTCATCAACCTGACACCCTGGGTTGCCCGCCCGGCCACATTGACTGATTTCAGCTGCATACGAATCACTTGGCCGTGAGAAGAAATAATAATCATATCTTCTTCCAGGGCTTTGGAATTGACCACGGTAGCGGCCACAATGTTTCCGGTTTTGGAAGTAATTTTGGCCGTTTTAATGCCCGATCCCCCGCGACCCTGAATCTTGTAATTCGATAGACTGCTGCGCTTGCCGAAACCGTGAGCCATGACGGTTAATAATTGGCCAACACTGGAAAGCGCTGATGCGACAATATCCAAACTAACCACGGAATCTCCGCCTTTCAGGCGAATCGCTCGTACGCCGGAAGCCCCGCGACCCATTGGCCGAACCTGGCTTTCTTTAAATCTGATGGCCTGGCCGGCGGAAGTGGTAATAATTATTTCATCTTTGCCATTCGACGGTTTGATCCATCTTAGTTCATCATTCTTTTTCAGTTTAATGGCGATTAAACCCGAGCGACGAATATTGTCAAAATCGGTAATGTTTACTTTTTTGATATTACCGTGGCTGGTTACCATAACCAAAAATTTATAATCACCCAGTTCTGTCAGCGGCAAAGCGGCGGAAACTTTTTCATCGGGCGACAATTGCAAAAAATTAACAATAGCTTGCCCTTTGGCGGTTCTGGAGCCCTTGGGAATGTCATAAGCCTTCAATTGAAAAACCCGACCCTTGCTGGTGAAAAACAAAATATCACAATGCGTGGTCGTAGTAAAGAAATGTTCCACCTGATCTTCTTCTTTGGTCGTTAAACCCACAACACCTTTGCCGCCACGGCTTTGAGTTTTAAAGGTTTCCGGCGGTAAACGCTTGATGTAGCCGTCCTTGGTCATAGTAACAATGGTTTCTTCGTCCGGAATCAAATCTTCGGCGGTAAAATCTTTAATGCCATGCGAAACAATTTGCGTGCGGCGTTCGTTACCGAATTTATCTCTTAATTCAATTAATTCTTTTTTGATAATATTTAAAATTTTAGCCGCTGATTTCAATATCGATTCCAATTCTTTAATCAAGTCCATTTTTTCTTTTAACTCTTGCTCAATCTTTAGTCTTTCCAAATTGGCCAACTGCTGCAAGCGCATCTCTAAAATCGCAATCGCCTGGCGTTCCGAAAGTTTGAAGCGCTTGATTAAATTAATTTTGGCGACTTCTTTGTCTTTTGACTGTTTAATGGTTTTAATTACTTCATCAATTTTGGCCAAAGCCATTTTTAAACCCTGCAAAATATGCGCGCGATCTTGCGCCTTGGCTAAATCGTATTCCGTTCGGGCGCGCACTACCGCCTGGCGATGTTTGATATGTTCTTCCAAAATCATCTTCAAAGTCAAAACTCTGGGCTGAATGCCATCAACGAGCGCCAACATATTGGAATGAAAAGTCGTCTGCAAGTCCGTCATTTTAAACAAACTGTTTAAAATCTTTTTGGGGTAAGCGTCTTTTTTTAGTTCAATTACCACGCGCACGCCTTCTTTGTTGGATTCGTCGCGCAGGTCCTTAATGCCCTCAATTTTTTTATCACGCACTAACTCCGCGATTTTTTCCACGACCGAAGCCTTGTTTACCTGATACGGAACTTCGGTAACAATAATTTTGAAAGTATCATTTTTACCTTCGACAATTTCGGCTTTGGCCCTGACAACCACGCCGCCCTTGCCGGTCGCGTAAGTTTGTTTAATGTCGTTGATATTATAAATTATGCCGCCGGTCGGAAAATCCGGACCTTTGACAAAATTGGTTAAATCATCAACGGTCGCGTTTGGATGCTCAATTAAATGCACCGTGGCGTCAATGACTTCGTTTAGATTATGGGGCGCGATATTAGTGGCCATGCCTACCGCGATACCGACCGTGCCATTAATCAAAAGGTTAGGCAGCTTAGCCGGTAAAACCGTAGGTTCCTTATGCGTGCCATCATAATTGGGAATAAAAGGCACGGTATTTTTTTCAATATCCGAAAGCAATTCTTCGGAAATACCCGCCAATTTAGCTTCAGTGTATCTCATAGCCGCCGCGGAGTCGCCGTCCATAGAACCAAAGTTACCTTGACCCTTAACTAAGGGATAACGTAAAGAAAAATCCTGGGCCATCCTGACCATTGATTCATAAACCGCCGCATCACCATGCGGATGGTATTTACCTAACACCTCGCCGACGACAGTCGCCGATTTTCGAAACTTAGCACTGGGTCTTAAACCGATATTCCACATGGCATAAAGAATGCGGCGATGGACCGGTTTTAAACCATCTCGCACATCAGGCAAAGCCCGAGAAATAATAACCGACATGGCATAATCCAGATAAGCTTCCTGCATTTCATCCACAATCGGCCGGTTGACGAGTTTGCCGATACCCTCGCGTAATTCCGCGGTTTGAAAAATATCCGACTGCTTGGGATTAATCGTTTCCGGCTGAGCCGCCGGATCATTTTTCTTTTTATCAATTTTTTTTAAAAACTTTTTTGCCTTGGCCATATTTACAAATTATTTTCAATAGATTTAATCGTATTAGACATTAATTGAGTGGTAGTGCTTTCCTGGTAATCGAACGCGGCCAAAAATATTTCATCCTTTTGCCAGACATTAACCAGGTATCGCATGTTCATCAAATTATTATAAGAAGAAAACTTTTTAATTTTATAAACGGCCGTGCTGGTGCCAATCGGTTGGAAGATAACCACGTCTTCGGTGGATGATGGCGGAATCAAAGGCAACAAAATTATCGGATATTTAATTGTGAAGCCAAAATCGTCGTTAGTATAACTCGCCCAATTCTGAGTTTGTTGTTCAACAATTTTTTCCTTCAAATCATTCAGCTGATTGGTGGTGGTACTGACACCTTCGGTTTTTTCCAACTGTTTTATTTTTGATTGCAAGCCGGATAAATTATTTTTTAAATCGGCCACCAAGCTGCCAATCTCGGTTTTAACTCCGTCAATTTCTTCTGGCTGTCCGGACATTAAACTATTTTTTAGCAAAGAATCCTTTAGTGATAGCGACCAGAAACCAACAATAATTATCATAATCAGTCCGATGGAAATCAAAGAATCATTTTTCTAGTTTCTACCGGCAGTTGCTGGACATCAAATTTTTCTTTTGCTTGATCGCGCTCGTTCTCTGTTTCCGGCATAAATTATGGTTCCAAAACGATTATTTGCAAATTATCCTGGGGCAAATCTTTTTTGGTAATTTTATATTTATTAATTTTTTCCTTGGGACAGACCCCGATTTCTTTGCAAAAGGCGTTCAAGTCATCAAGCTTGGTTTTAGTTTTTAAACCAGGCAGACTATAATGCATCGGGATTACGATTCTCGGTTCAAGCTGGCTGATGACTTCAGTCGCTTTTTTGGCATCAATGGTTGAACCGCCGCCGACCGGAATAAATAAAATATCAACTCCCTCAAGTTTTTCCAATTGATGATCAGTCAAACTGTGACCCAAATCTCCCAAGTGAGCCAAACTGATGCCGTCAATGTCATAACGATAAATAATATTCTCACCCTGCTCGCTGCCTTCTTTGTCGTCATGAAAAGCAGCCATTCCCTGAATAAAGATACCTTTGACTTCGTACTCACCGGGGCTGGTGATAACAAATGGATCGTCATCGCCAATCCCTTTAATTGAGTCGACATTATTATGATCGGAATGATCATGGCTGACTGTAACCACGTCGGCTGAAAGCCGAGGCAGTTTTAAACCGAAAGAATTATCAAAGGGGTCAATGACTAAAACACTTTTATCACCCTCAATTTTAAAAAATGATTGTCCGTACCAATAAATGTTCATAAAATTTTTGGAAATTAAAAATGGTGGCTAAATACCACTCTTATTTTAGCAAAAAAACTCATTTATGGCAAGTGATTTCGGAAAAAAATTGTTCAAAAAAAATGGCTAATCTAAGCCATATTATTAAACAAATTTTTTCCAACCAACTCAAATAATCAATCAATAATCATGTCCGGCGGAGTAACCACAATTGGAGTAGCGGGTTTTACCTGACTATTAAATAATTTGCTTCTTTTTTCTTTTTCCTCCGCCACTTTGGCCGCTCTGAGTTTATTTTCATATTCCACTTTTTCCGCTACAGAAGAAAAAGATCTTTTGGGATATTTGATAAAATCATTTTCTAATTCCTCCCGCTGCAGTTGTTCGGACACGTCCATAGCCAAAAAACCCCGCAAGTGCCCTTGTTTAATTCCTTCTTTAATCTCAAGCTGGCGACGTTCTCCTCTGGCTGCCTGGTTATAGAGATCGGAAGCGGACTTTAACTTTGATAGCTGACCCTGGTCTTGCAAGGTTTTGACCGCTTTTAAAGCCTCGGCTCGGGTAACATTTTTCTTAGATAAAATGCCGCTTAAACCAGCCTGTTTCAAGGCCTTGGTTTGAGCCGAAGAAATATAACCTTGGCGGCCGGCTAAAGTTTTTTTAAAACTATCGCGAGAAATTTTACTGGGCAAGGGAGTTGACATGTTATTATTTTAACATTTTTTTGTAGTTTAGAATAATAAAAAAAGTTGTCGGCTAAAAGCTTGCCCACAACCCGCTATAATTCCTCCAAAAAAAGATCTATACCCGCTTCAAGCAAGAAGCAGTTCCGACTCCCTGTTGGGACAAATTGATGGGGCTGGCCACCAAATTCGGCCCACCTAGATTGGCCATTACATGCAAAATCCTGTCACCCCGGTATCTTGACCCAATAGCATAGATACCATGATACCGCAAGGTATCCGTGTGAACACCTATGGCAATCGCCTCTGAAACCACGGCGCAAAGGCGACCTTGCCGAGCAAGCTCTTCTTTCTCGTCAAAGGGCGTAGTTTCATGGACAGCGAATTGATCGCCTTTTTCAACATCAATGGCCCACCAAGCTACTTCGGACATTTGAACTTGATCGCTGATTTGGTCATCTTTCAACGAACTGACGCCGTTAAATGACCGGAATCGAACCATTTGCATCTGAACTGACGCACGCATACTCCTTAAGTCTATGGCCGGCAACAATGGCAAATGATTTTGAGGTAAACTACTATTGGCGATCTCTTGAACTGCCTGATCTTTTTTGTCTTGAAGCCGCTCCATAATATCCGTCATCGTCGTCATTTGCATCTGCTTACTGGCCAAGACAAAACCAGCCAACCAATTGTTAACATCCAAAAGCTGCCTATCGGCCAAATCAAGCAGCTCCCAACTGGCCCAATGTTTGGACTCTACTGCCGCATTCTCTGCATTCATAATTATATTCCTTCTCTTGAGTTCAACTAAATGACGCCCACGCGCTTCGTGGCTAAGCTGTCGCAGAATCGCAACCCCTAAATATAAACATATTAGATAAATTCAGTCAATCTGGCTAAAAATACTTCAGATAAAAAACGACGTGTTTAATATGACCGGCACTTGATTTGAGCCAAAAGACACTTTGGCTTCCCCTTGATTTATTTTTATTTATATGGTAGTATCAAAGCACTTTAATTAACACTCATCGCGCTTGGCGATGGGGCTTTACGGGGACCACCTCGCAAGGCTAAGCACATTTTTTTTATGCCAAAAAAGAAAATTGCTATAAAACCAGTTGTGGCGCCGGCTAATGAACAGGCATCTCAGCTAAAAAAATTACTGGCCGAAGGCGATTATATTAAAGTGCCTAAAGTTGGTGATATTGTTAAGGGTAATATCATTGATATTTCCCGCTCAGAAATTCGCATCGAAATTGATGGCTTGACCACCGGCATTGTTCGGGGTCGAGAGTTTTTGGATGAATCAAGCGATTATGGTGAATTCAATATCGGTGACGAAGTGGAAGCCACGGTCATGGAATTGGAAAACGAAAATGGTGAAATGGAGTTATCATTCCGTTCCGCCGGCCACCAAAAGGCCTGGGACAATTTGACTGATTTAAGAGACAAAGGTGAAATTGTCAAAGCGACCATTACCGATGCCAATCGCGGCGGCTTGATGATCAAAGTTGGAAAAATTTCCGGATTTTTACCGGTCTCCCAATTAATGCCCGAACATTATCCGCGCGTACCCGGCGGCGATAAGAACAAAATCTTAGAAAGACTAAAAAGCTATACCGGCAAAGATTTTGATGTTAAGATTATTGACGTCAACGAAACCGAGGATAAATTAATTGTTTCCGAAAAAGCTAGCTGGGAAGAAAAACAAAAGGACGTTATCGCCAGCTTTAAAGTAGGTGATGTGGTGGAAGGTAAAGTAACCGCGGTTACCGACTTTGGCGTTTTTGTGGAATTTGGCGAAGAAAAATTGGAAGGCTTAGTGCACATTTCCGAATTGGCTTGGCAAAGAATTGATAATCCATCTGATTTTGTCGCCGTGGGCGATATCATTAAAGCCGAAATTATCAATATCGAGAATTCCAAAATCTTTTTGTCCATGAAAAAATTAAAAGATGACCCATGGAAAAATGTGGCGGAAAAGTATCAAATCGGCCAAGTCGTCAAAGGTAAAATTCTCAAAATCAATCCTTTCGGATTATTTGTGGAATTGGATCGCGACATTCACGGCTTAGCTCATATCTCCGAAATTTCCGACAAACCGGTGGCTGATGTTTCTGAAGTGGCCAAAATTGGCGATGTTAAAGAATTCCGAGTGCTTTCTATTGAACCAAATCAACATCGCTTGGGTTTAAGCTTAAGAACCAAGGAACCGAAAGCCGCCAAACCAGCCGAGAACACTGAAGAAAAAGAAGCGGCCAAAACCGAAGAAAAAGCCGAATAAAAATACTTGAAATATCTCGCTAAAACAGGTATACTATAAACTAAGTTACCTGTTTTAGTTTTAATAAATTTATGTTCAAAAAACTCTCAAAAAACTTTCTCGTCATCTTCTTGGTATTTTTGGCGATTGCCAGCTTGTTTTCGATCTACATTAATCCCGAAAAAACCAAAACCACCATCGACATAATTTCGTTGGTCGACAAAATTAACAAGAACGAAGTCAAAGAAATAAAAGTAGTTGATAATGACGTTACCGTAACCCTAAATAACGGCGATTTGGCGGAAGTAAAAAAAGAAGCCGGCGAATCTTTGGGTCAATTGCTCAATAATTATCACGTTGACGCGGAAAAATTAAAAACCATCAAGATTGAAGTTCAGGCCAATAACAGTCTGGATTTTTGGCTGGCTAGCTTGTTGCCGTTTTTGATTCCGCTAATTCTGATCGCCGGATTTATTTATTTTATGATGCGTCAAGTCCAAGGCGCCAACAGCAAAGCCATGATGTTCGGTCAATCCAAAGCCAGAGAAGTCGCGCCACAGGATAAAAAGAATCGTATTACTTTCAGTGATGTCGCCGGAGCCAAAGAAGCCAAAGAAGAATTAACCGAAATCGTCGAGTTTTTAAAAAGTCCGAAAAAATTTCTAAATTTGGGCGCGAGAATTCCCAAAGGCGTTTTACTGGTCGGCCCGCCGGGTACCGGTAAAACCCTTTTGGCTCGAGCGGTGGCCGGCGAAGCTAACGTGCCATTCTTTAATATTTCCGGTTCTGAATTCGTGGAAATGTTTGTGGGCGTCGGGGCGTCGCGCGTTCGTGATTTATTCGCCAAAGCAAAAAAGAACTCACCCTGCATTTTATTTATTGACGAACTTGACGCGGTTGGCCGCCAGCGCGGCGCCGGCATGGGCGGCTCTAATGACGAAAGAGAACAAACTTTAAATCAAATTCTGGTGGAAATGGACGGTTTTGACGTTACTACCAATATCATTGTTATGGCGGCCACTAATCGGCCGGATATTTTAGACATGGCTCTGTTGCGTCCCGGCCGTTTTGATCGCCGCGTGGTTTTAGACGCGCCCAACATTGATGATCGCGAAGCCATTTTAAAAGTTCACGCCAGAAAAAAACCCTTATCCTCCGACGTGAATTTAAGACAAGTGGCTGAACGCACTCCGGGTTTTACCGGCGCGGATTTGAATAACTTGCTGAATGAAGCCGCCATTTTGGCTGCCAGAAGAAATAAAACTAAAATTGATAACATCGAAATTTTGGAAAGTATCGAAAAGGTTATCTTGGGCCCGGAAAGAAAAAGTCATTTACTTTCTTTGGACGAGAAAAAAATCACGGCCTACCACGAAGCCGGCCACGCCTTGGTGGCTCATGAATTGTCTCTGTCAGAAACCGTCCAAAAAGTCTCCATCATTTCTCGCGGCCGCGCCGCCGGCTATACCTTAAAAATGCCCAACAAAGATCGCAGCTTCCAAACCAAGTCGGAATTCGAGTCCGAGCTGGCTGTATATCTAGCCGGTTATGTTACGGAAAAAGAAATTTTTGGCGATGTTTCCACCGGCGCTTCCAACGATCTTAAAGAAGCCACGCGTCTGGCTCGCCGTTTAATTATGGAATTTGGCATGAGTGATGTTTTGGGCCCGCGCACTTTTGGCAAACGCGAAGAATTAATTTTCTTGGGCCGAGAAATTACCGAGCAAAGAGATTACAGCGAGAAAGTGGCTGAAACTATTGATAAAGAAATTTCCAAATTTATTGAAATCGGAGTCAAAAAAGCCGAATCATTAATTAAGTCTCACCGCGATAAACTTGAAGCGATTGTCGCCAAATTGATGGAAAAAGAAACTTTAGAAAAAGATGAATTCGAAGCGCTCTTTCACGATAAAAAACCGTCTAAGCCGGAAATCAAAATGGCCAACGGCGTCGAATCGAAACCGGCCGAACCAGTGGAAGAAAAAATTGAAAACTCAAACATAAAATCATAAAAATATGTACACGTACCGCCAAATTTTTAAACAAGCATTTAAAATTGCCTGGGAGAATCCCGTGATTTGGTTCTTTGGGTTTTTCCTGGCTCTGCTCGGCACGGGCAGCGAAATGGAACTTTTTTATGGGGGTTATGGCTTGGGCGGTCAAGGAATATTTTTTGCTTTTATTCAAGGCTTAATTGATGCCCATCTTTTCACGCTTCAAGGCTTTAGAGGTGTGATGCAAACTTTATTCAGCCATCCAATATATCTTTTTCTGTTTGCCATCATCGGCTTGATTGTTTTAAGCGTGTCTTTATTTATTATTTGGCTCACCATTGTTTGCCAGTCAGCTCTAATCAGCAGCGCCATCGGTCTTAGTAAAAACCGACCAATCAAATGGGCGGATGCCTTGGCTGGCGGTTTAATAAATTTCTGGAAGCTTTTCACCTTAAATTTATTACTGCGCGCAATAGTCGTTGTTTTATTTTTATTACTGGGCATGTTTTCCATTTTTAAATTTATGGGATCCAATATTGTCTACATTGTAATTTTTGATCTGACAATTACGGCGCTAATTTTTACTTCCTTACTAACCAAATTCGCCGTTTGCGGAGTAATTTTACGCAACTGGGATTTAAAACAATCACTAACTAACGCCTGGCAAATCATAAAAGACAATTGGTTAACCTGTTTGGAAATTTCCTTTTTACTATTTATTATTATCGCCGTGGCCAATGCTTTCTTAGGCTTTTTCATCGGCCAACTTTTTTATTATGCGGTTAAATTATTCTTCAGCTTCAAACTGGGTATATACTTAACCTTTTTGGTGGTAATTCTAATCTTTTTAGCCGCGCAAATTATTTCCACCATTTTTCAATGGTCTAGCTGGGCGATAATTTTTGAATTAGTAACCAGCAAGAAAACGTCATTGAGCAGCCATATCATTAATTTTTTGAATCGTTCCAAAAAATAATTTAAACATTTCCAAAAAACACCTTGAGCCTTTTTGAGGTGTTTTTTTATCTAAAGCGGAATTTTCTTGGCGAATAGTTAAAAAAAAGCTATAATAAAAGAAACTATATGGCGCAAAATGATGATTTAATCAAACAAATTCTTACGACTCGCAAGCCGATTATCTCCGAAAATGAAACGCAAAAAGAATTTGAAAGCAAAATTAAACAAATCAAATCTCAAGACAAGGAACGGGAAGCTCAGAGCCAAGCGTCCAGAGCCGGCTATGACTATATCAGCCTTAAAGGCTTTCCCATCAATTCCGAGACTTTGAGTATTATTCCGGAAAAATTGGCCAGAGAAATTAAAGCCATTTGTTTTTACATGGGCGCTGATGATATTCGTATCGGCGCCATTGATCCGAACAATCAAACTTTAAAAGATTTGGTTGTTAGCTTGGAAAAAGAATACCACGCTAACGGTAAAATTTATTTAATTTCCGAAGAAAGTTTTAAGTTCGCCTTTGAACTCTACAAAACCCTGCCTCGCATCCGCAAAGTCGTCGGCGGCGTGGAAATTACCGAGGAGGACATTAAAAAATTTGAAAAAGAAATATCAACTTTCAAGGACTTGAATCGCAAGCTGGATGAGGTTACCATTACCGACATGCTCACTCTGATTATTGCCGCCGCGATAAAAGCCAGATCGTCCGATATCCATATTGAAGCGGAAGAAAAGGGCGTAAAAATTCGCTTTAGAATCGACGGCATTTTACAAGACGCCGCTGAATTAAAGCCCAAAACTTGGCCCCAAGTAATTTCTCGCGTTAAACTCATTTCCAAATTAAAAATAAATATTGCTGATCGGCCGCAAGATGGCCGCTTTACCATTTTTTTAGAAAGCGAAAAAATTGATGTCAGAGTTTCAACTTTACCGACGGCTTACGGCGAAAGTGTGGTCATGCGTTTACTTATGTCTTCAATTGTCGGGGTGTCGTTTGAAGATTTGGGTCTGCGCGGCCGCGCTTTTGAACAACTGAAAAATGAGATTCAAAAACCCAACGGCATGATTGTTACTACCGGCCCGACCGGATCCGGTAAAACCACCACGCTTTACGCGATCTTAAACAAATTAAACGACTCAGAAACCAAAATCATTACCATTGAAGATCCGGTTGAATACAAACTGGCCGGCATTAATCAGAGCCAAATCGATCCCAGCAAGGGTTACAATTTTGCCTCCGGCCTCAGATCAATTTTGCGCCAAGACCCGGATGTCATTATGGTTGGTGAAATCCGCGATTTGGAAACTTCGGAAATTGCTATCAATGCCGCTTTAACCGGTCATTTGGTTGTCTCAACCATTCACACCAACGACGCCGCCGGTACTATCCCCCGTTTTTTGTCCATGCAAGTCAAACCTTATCTTTTGGCGCCGGCTCTAAACGCCATGATTGGTCAGCGTTTGGTCAGAAAAATCTGCCCCAACTGTAAAAATGAAGTGGAACTGGACAACAAAACTCTTTCGCGGGTAATGAAAATTCTTTCGGAAATCCCGGAAAAATCCGGCACTAAAATTCCCGAAGCCGAACTGAAAAAATTAAAATTTTATAAAGGCGGCGGCTGTGAGGCTTGTCAGGGCTTGGGTTATAAAGGCCGAATCGGCATTTATGAAGTTTTGGCCATGAACAAAGACGTGGAAAATTTAATTTTATCCGGCCAGGTCTCCGAATATGATATGCGCGCTATTGGTTTTAAAAATGGCATGATTTCCATGATTCAAGACGGCTTACTCAAAGCCATTGATGGCATTACTTCGGTCGATGAGGTTTTTAGAGTGGCTAAAGACGTCAGCGCGCAAGATTAAATTTAATTGTTTGACCGGCATCGGCTACTTTGACCGATGTTTTTATTTTTGACAAATAGGGGCCAAACTGATAACCTTTAAAAGCTTTACGGCAACCTGAGCGACCCAAGCGAAAAGAAGAATTCTATCCAACGGCCAAAACACGCCACGAGGAGGAAACAGATATGGCCACTGTGCTATTAGTCGAAGACAAGGAGAGGTATCGCGTTTTGGTGATAGGTTACCTGGTCAAGCTTGGCCACACGGTTATTGAGGCCAGCACCATCCAACAAGCCTTGGAATTGGTTGAACAGCTTGATTCTTTGGGAATTAACATTGCCGTTTTAGATGGTAACCTCTCGTCAGGTGATTACTCAGGCAAAGACGGCAAAAAAATTGCCGAAGCCATCAAGGCAAAAAACCCGGCCGTCAAAACTATCGCCTGGTCGGGCTTTGCCTACACCTGGGGAGACGCATTTGTACCAAAAAATATTTTTACCGAGGAGGAAATGAATACGCTGGCCCAAGAAATTCAAAGGCTACTAGCTGAGATTTAATCAGTTTGTAACTTGATCCGTATATACCCCACGGATCTTTTTTATTATAAAAATAAAAATATACCGGCAAATTTGGCTGGTATCATTGACAAAATCAAATTTTTGCTGTAAACTAATTAATCACGATTTGTTCCAAACTATGGAGGGTAAGACCAATGGGAGAACAAAGTGAGACGAAAAAACCCACGGCTCAACTGGGCCAAACTGGAGCGCAGCTCATTAAAACAGCGGCAAAATCGCTGCGCCAAAAAATGGCAGGTGGCAATCCAATTACGCCGCCAGCCTCAGACGCAAAGCCGAAGGCGGAGTAAAATTCCGAATGCCGTCGGCAATATTGCGCAGAACCACGTTCTTATTTTTTCTGGCGGTAACTTGAGCCAAAACTTCCGGTTCAATTATGCCGCTTTTTTCTTTAACTAAATTATTGCTGATTCTTAATATGGGCTGCAAAGTTTTTATGGAATTCAAGTGCTGGATAATTTTGTTCGGATGCTGAATTGATAACCGATCCTGTAAAACGTTTTGATTAAAGAAAAAAAGCAAAAAGCTTTCCACATCCTCCGGAAAGTATTTCAAATCTTCCGCCCTTTTTAAAACTTCGTTTAACTGAGAATAAAATTTTTTATTATCATCAGCATTTTTTTCTTGATAATAATCAAAGTCCCGATCCAATTCATTTAAAAGTTGCCCGAGACAATATTCGATTTGATCAATCATCTGATCTCTGATTTGTTCGGCTAAAAGTATCTGGACGGGATTTTTTTCTTTTAAAGCGACGGATTGTTTTCTTAAGTTATTTTTCAGCCGGACATCTTTGGTGGCGGCCGCCTGAACAAACAATTCATGAGACATGGCGAATTCATCGGATAATTTTTGAATGCTCTTGCGACCCAAAGCTAAAACCACTTTAGGCAAACTATCTACAGATCCAATTTTTTTGCCTTCGGCTTCGGAAATAAAATATCTCATCTGCCCCATTTTTCCATCATCAAGACCTCTTCGGATTTTTCTTGCCTTGGGCTCATATCCCATGTCATTTTGGGTGCTAGTAACATCAACGGCCAAGCGATAAACTTTTCCATCTTCCTCCCATTCAATAACGCAATCAATTTTATTTTTTTCATCATCATATAAAGTCGTATCAATCACCGAGCAGTTGTCACCGCCCCAATTAGACTGATAGAAATGCTGACGGATAACATATTCCAAAATTACGCCGCGTTTGGTTTTGGCGTATTTTTTTCTATCTTCGTCGTAAACATCAAGCTCAGCCTGATCAGCTGCGATTTTCTGAGAGCTATATTCCTGAGAGTTATCAAAATTAATAAAATCTTGAATCACTGGCCGTTTTTGCTCTTCGGCTTCGGCAATCTTAAAAAGCTTTTCTTCATTGGGCGACAAGGGATCCTCGTGCGCTTCTCTTGATTCGTGAGAGTTGCTTGGTCTGTATCTTTCCGGCATATTTACTTGATAATATTAATTTCTCTTTTATCCTCCTTTAAAATTTTAATCTTGATTTTTATGGCTGATGGCGGTAGAATTTTTTTAATTTTTTCCGCCCACTCAATCAAAACTACGCTATCGGACTGGTTGAAATAATCAGTGGCACCAATTCCTTCAATCGCCATTGGACCATCAACGCGATAACAATCAATATGAACAAATTTCTTGAGAGTTAAAATCTTGCTTTTTGGATGATAAATTTTCATTAAAACAAAAGTCGGACTGGTAATGACAGCCTTAACGCCCAAACCGGCCGCTACCCCTTTGGAAAAAACCGTCTTACCCGCTCCTAAATTACCACTCAAAGCCAAAATCTCGCCGCCTTTCAAAGTTAGCGCGATTTTTTTTCCCAAATTATAGGTTTCTTTGGCATTTTTACTAAAATATCTCATATCAAAGGCTTAAATTCGGATCAACTTTAATTTTTTGATAAGGCTTAGTTTGACCAAAATATCCGGCCACGGCCACCATGGCAGCATTGTCGGTACAAAAATCAATTCGGGGCATTAAAAATTCAAAGCCAAAATAACCGGCTTGCTCGGATAAAGTTTGGCGCAACAATAAATTAGCCGACACGCCGCCGGAAAGCATAATCGTTTTAACTTTATATTGTTGAGCGGCTTTGATAGTTTTACTGACCAAAACATCAATGGCGGCTTGCTGAAAAGAGGCGCACATATCGGCTTTGAATTTTTGATCGGTGCGTTTGGCTTTTTGCACGGCATATAAAACCGAAGTTTTCAGACCGGAAAAACTGAAATCCAAATTATTCGCGTTAATCATCGGCCGCGCCAAATTAAAAGCTTTGGCATTACCAGTTTTAGCCAAACGAGATATAACCGGCCCGCCGGGATAGCCCACATCTAAAAGTTTCGCTACTTTATCAAATGCCTCACCAGCCGCGTCGTCTAAAGTCTGCCCGACTTTTTTAAATTTAGAGTTGTCTTTAATTAAAACCAATTCCGTATGGCCGCCGGAGACCACCAAGCACATCACGGGAAAAATAATTTTTTTATTTTCCAGCCAATTGGCATAAATATGCGCGCGCATGTGATTAATGGCCACGATCGGTTTTTGCCAGGCAAAAGACAAAGTTTTGGCGGTTTCCAAACCAACCATTAAAGAAGTAATTAAACCGGGACCATAAGTCACAGCCACGCGATTAATCTGTTTAGGTTGAATTTTTGCTTGGTGTAAAGTTTGTTCAACAACCGGAATAATATTGATGATGTGATTTCTAGCGGCCACCTCCGGCACTACCCCGCCATATTTTTTATGAATATTTATCTGCGAAGAAATGGTATGCCCCAAAATATCAAAACGCCGGCCACTAATTTTAACAACGGCGGCCGCCGTTTCATCGCACGAAGATTCAATTCCTAAAATTATCATTATTTTTGCTGTCCAAATAAAAATACTAAATTAATTTCACCTTTTTGGGCTCTAAAACCCAACTGCGAATTTTTGGCTAAATCACTGAACTCATAATGCTGACCCCGCAAAATGCCTTTTACATATTCCTCATTTTCCTTACTAATCAAAAATTTATCACCAGGGTAAGTTTCGTCTTTGGCCACCATAATTTGATCTGGCCCACCACTTTCCAATAAATGATAAAACAAATTAGTAACATTTCTAATTTCTTCGGCTGCTTCTTGGGCTGTAACTTTATTTTTTCCCGTGTCAGCGATTGACCGGCTGATTGAATCTTTTACCCTGGCGATATCATAATCCTCTATGCGACGCACTGACTCTTGGCGAGAATTAGCGGCTAAATCTGCCGCTAATTCCTGGGTGGCACCGGGCACGCCAACCTCATAAGTTTGAACTTCTCGTTTATCTTTTTGGGGTTTTTCTTCATTATCAATTGTCTCAGAATCCAATGAACGACCACCAGGTCTTTCGGACTCAGGTTGATCGTCATCTGACTCATCTTCGACATGACCCTGGGTTATAAAACTACTAGTTTCAGGATGTTTAAGCATAAAGTTTTATTAAGTTTTCTTTATTATAGCATTGAGTCACAAAATTACCAATTGTTTTGTAAATTTGAAAAGACCACATATTATAGCTAAATTTAGCCAATTATTTATAAATAATTATTATTACTATAACAAAAAATATAAATAACCAATAGAATCAAGGGTTTTCCCCTTTTTTCTATTGTCGGACTTGGCAAAATCTGCTATATTTATTATGTATTTAATAATTATTAATAACATGTACTTATGGCAAAAGGTTTGACCAAATCGCAAGTCATCAGCGAATTAGCTGAGAAAAGCGGTTTAAGCAAAAAAGATGTCACTGGCTTGATGGAAGCAATGGTAGAATTAGCCTATGCTGAAACCAAAAAGAACGGTGAATTTACCGTTCCGGGTTTAGGCAAATTATTAAAGAAAGCTCGCGCTGCCAGAATGGGTCGCAATCCGGCCACTGGTGAAACGATTAAAATCGCCGCTAAGACCGTGGTTAAATTCCGCGTGGCCAAAGCAGCCAAAGACGCCATTTTATAAATTCTCGCGTCTCAATAAAAAAATCAGTCGCGCCAAAAGCGTGACTGATTTTTTTATTATTTAAAATTCCAATATTTTATTATATTCGACCAGTTCAGTCTCCAGGCCGAGATCCTCTTTAGCCAATAACGCTAAAGCCTGGCTGTTTTGTTTTTCTCCGTGCATAATAAAAACTTTTTTGGGTTTTGTTTTAG
>JBAYMO010000015.1:0-40143 GCA_041663485.1 Candidatus Buchananbacteria bacterium
AATTTTGGATCAGAAAATTTACTTGCTATCAATGTTGGTGCGGCAAGATAAAATGGGCATGGCAGCCAATATCGAAAACCGTGTCCCCTTTTTAGACCATCAATTAGTTGAAGCGGCCTTTTCTCTTCCCCAAAATGAAAAAATTAGGAACAAAGAGACCAAATATATATTAAAAAAAATTGCTGAAAAATTTGTGCCTAAAGATTGTATTTACCGCGATAAGGTCGGCTTCGGCCAACCAATAGGCCAATGGTTTAGAAACGACGCCGGTTTAGGTAAATTCTTAAATTTATTTAAAAACAAAAAAAGAAATTTCATAAATTATGACCAACTTAATCGTATTATTGTTGAGCATAAAAATGGCACCAAAGACCATGGTCAAACTCTTTGGATTTTGGTTAATTTAGAAATATGGCATAGAATCTTTATTGACAAAGTCGATTATAAAAAAATATATAAATCTTTATGAATAAATTAGATAAGCTCTCGAACATCTTAATTTGTCCAAAATGCAAGGCCGACTTAAAAATGACGGCCGACGAATTTATTTGCATAGACTGCCAGAGCAGATTTAAACACGATCAATCAAGAATATTCCTTACCGTCGGCGATAACTACTTGCCTGAGATAAATGATAAAACAATTTTTGAGATCAAATTATTCTTAAAAAAATTTCCATACCTATACAAATTTTTATGCTATTTCTTTGGCGCCCCGCTGGTTGGCAGTAGTCCATATAAATTCATCGAGTCATTTACGGCAACTAGCACCATACTAAACATCGGATCCGGACCAAAGGTAGTCAGAAAAGATGTAATTAATCTTGACATCTATCCGTTCCCCAATGTCGATTTAGTCGCCGATGCGGGCAATATACCAATAAAAAACTCAAGCGCTGATGCCATTATTTGTGAATCTCTCATTGAACACGTAAAAAATCCGCCGGCACTCATTAGCGAATTATATCGAATTTTAAAACCAAAAGGTAGAATCTATCTAGTGGCACCTTTTATTTTGTCCTTTCATTCTTCCCCAAATGACTTTTATCGATGGACTGACCAAGGCTTGACTGAATTATTTTTAAATGCTGGTTTCGTAAATATTAAAATAACTGTCCTTTACGGGCCCACCTCTAGTTTAATTAATATCTTTAGTGAATGGTTGGCAATATTATTGTCATTTAATTCGCAAAATATTCATAACTTTCTATACATTCTTTTTTATACAATTCTATCGCCAATAAAATTTCTTGATTTCATTTTGGCAAAATTCAATAGCTCAAAAAACTCCGCTCTTGGATTTGGCATTACGGCGGAGAAATAGAGATTCATTAAATTTTGACACTATTTCAAAATGATTCTTTAACAAAATCAATAATTTTTTTCGTCCTTTTTTCCCAAGTATACTCACCTATCTTTTGATATGATTGAGCAGCCATCTTGGTCGCTAAAGAATCATCATTTAATATTTTTTTTATTCCTGCAACCAACGACTCAACCGAGTCAGGCAAAACCAGAGTCGCACAATCATCGCTTAGAATTTCCCTGATTGATGGCAAGTCTGACGCTACTATCGGCCTACCCGCTGCCATATACTCGAATAACTTCATCGGCGAAGTATATAATCTTGAAATATCCTTTTTTGCCGAATTAGGCAAGACCAAAACATCAGCCGCCTTAAGATAATAAGGAACTTTGTCGTGTGGCACAAATCCTAAAATTAAAATATTTTTTTGATCACCAAACTTATTTTTGAAAACCTCGATATCTTTTTTATTGCCGCCGATAAAAACGAAAAGCTCGTTATTATTAAAAGTCCTGGCGGTTTGAGCTAATAAATCTACTCCTTTCCATTCATACAAATGCCCCGCATACATAATAATTTTTTTGTCCGTCGGCAAAGTCAACATCTTTCTTATTTCAGTTTGACTACCAGAAATATTTTCAAATTCTACCAAATCAACACCATCAGGAGCCACAATTACATTCTCAGGTATAACATTATAATCTATCAGTACATCTTTTAAGTTACGGGTAATTGCAACTATCTTCTTACAACGCTGCCAATAGCGACTAAAAAATCTTTTTGAGCTAAGCAGATCATGCGCTTCCCAAACCACATGATCACAAAATAGCTGCAGCCAGGGCAAAAGCAATTCATCTCTGGTATAAATTACGTTTTTTTTATTTTTTAACAAAATGCTAACGATAGATAAAGAAAAAATCATTGTTTGGATTTTAATATATATACCGGCTGGAAATTTTAGCATCCATACTGGATCGCAGCTTAAAACTTTTCGAACTTTAAAGTTATTAAATATTTTATAATATTCAAATATATTGACGTTTTTAAAATCGGGATTCTTTCTGGCCGGTACTACTAGCTCCACCTCAACACCAGCTGAAGCAAAACTTTCACACATTTTCACAATCTGATAACCATGGGCCTTTTCTGTCGGGATGCGAATATTGGCAATATATAATATCTTCATACTATTTTTCCAAAACAAAATAATAATGATAGGGATCGTCTAAGTCCCAAAATGATTCACAAATTTTTAGACCCTCGGCTTTAATCAAATCTTTAATAAGTTTCAAAGTATATCCTCTTTTCCCAATCTCCCAATAATGCTGGCCGTTAAATTGATGTTTCTTAAATCCTGAAATTTTAAATTTTAAAACATGCTCTCCAAAAATCGGCAATTTCATCTTAAAGCCAAATGTATACCCCCAATAAGGCAAAGAAAGAAGCACATAACGTGAACTTACTCGATTTAATTCCTTAAGTGACTTCACGAAACGCTCAAAATTTAGATGTTCCAATACTTCAAAACACGATACAAGATCAAACTGATTATCAGCCAAACTATCTAAATCATCGACCGAAGCGATAAAATCTGGTTTTAAATCCGGATTAATATCCACTGTTTGCAAATAATAGATTTTTCTTAAAAAATCCGCTACTAAACTGTTACCTACGCCGATTTCTAAAATTTTTCCCTGAGTAATCATTTTCTTAACCAACATTATCTGAATAGCATAACTCACCCATCTTTCTTTATTTAGATAGGCTTTTTTTAGATACTCTTCGGGTTTTAAAAGGTTGGAATCAATCATGGAGATTATTTTTTAAAATTTCTAAGCCTTCAATATAAAATAATGGACGACGAGGACTGGTATAATGACGCACGATGGTTTGATTATTATAATCCTTTTTAATAGTATAATCATTTGGCGATAAAAGTTTAAGATTTTCCAAACAATATGCATACCCGGCCTGCTCAATAAAATGTAAATTTTTTTTATTTTCTATGTCAAGTTTTAAAGAATAGTCCGTGAGCTTTCTAAGATTAAAATTATCCTTCTTATACAAGACAACGCCTGAATTGAATTTGGCCTTATCCCCAGTTAGCCCAGAACCATCTTTAAAGAATATTTGGCAGTCCGTCATATTGCTTGCCATTAACGAATATTCAGAATGACCTGTTACTGACTCTTCAATTTCTTTTGGCCGGTTGAACCAGACTAGATCCGAATCAATAACTAAATGGTATGTAGCGTCAGAAATAAAATAAGGATCAATTAATTTTAGTAATAAAATGCTTCTAGGATAATTTTTTCTAAATTTAACAATTTCCGGGTATTGTGCTAAAAAACTACTTTTTTTCAGGTCAATATTACTTACAATAATAGCCGAGGGGAAAAAAATATTCAAAAGATTACAATTATTTTGGCTTAACGTACCATCATTATGAATATAAAGCTGACCGATTACCTTTGAAACGCTATAGAAACTAGCTAACGACCAAATGGTCGCTATCAAATCCCGCTGGCAGGTCAAGATATGAATTGAATAATCACTTTTATTAATTGGTTTTTCTAATATTTTATTTAATTTAATTATCCCAGGGGCTAAAAAATACTTATTCTTAAGATATTTTATAACCGCATGATATTCAAAAATTGATTTTCTAATATAAAACAATTCCAATTTTATTTTTTTGCAATTCATACTATACGTATTGCTTAATAATTTTTTTTACCAAATTGTCTAAATTATGATTTTTCACTACTTCCTCACGAAATTGACTTCTGAATTTATTCTTGTCAACCTCAGCCAAGGAGATTATGCCTATAATTTTTTCAGCCAATTTCTCGGGCTGATTTGGCTCGCTCATAAAAATTGCTGGAAGAATTGCAGCAAAAGCTGAGTTGGCGGTTAAAACCAGGCACTCACATGCCATAGCCTCTAAAACGGCTTTATCTATACTGCCCGTACCACTCATATTAATAAAAAGATCGGATGACTGCAAATACCTTGGAATCTGCCAATTGGGCCGGGAGCCAATAAACTTTATTTTTTCTGCTAAACCCATCTTCTCAATCATCTGCTGCAGATTGTTGAAATAAATCCCATGCCCCGCTAATCCAGCTTGTCCAATAATAGTGAGCTCGATATTATTGATACCTTTTTTGTTTAGAATATCCATGGCCTTAATCATTGATTCATAATCCTTAGTCGGCGAAATTCGACCAACAGATAAAATTTGAAAAGTTTTGTTCTCTTTTCGGGCAACGGGTTTAAAAAGATCCACATCAATTCCATGACCAGTAACAATTAATTTTTTTGAAGGCAGACGAAAACTTTCCTTGGAAGCAGACAAAACATTATCAGTTAATTTTTCCATCAGCCTAACGGCTAAATTAATCTGCCGGTGCATATACCAGCTGATAATCTTTTTTCGATACAGCTTAGCTAACGGCGCGGCCAAGATGGTATAAATCGGCATCTGGTGACAAAAAACTCCATCGACTTCTTTAATATTTTTTTTCACCAAACGCCAAAAATTAATCATTTTAATGATCTTGTTTTGCTCAGTTTTTAACGAAAAAACTTTAATATTACCAGGCAAGCCAGAAGAGTCTCCTTGTTGCCAGCTAATGACTCTTAATTCCTCAACTTGCTCACCTATTTTTTTTACCCAATTATAAATAAACCCGGCGAGATGCTCGTGGCGATCAACTTTTCGAGTAATCATTAAAAGTTTCATATTTTGGTTCCAATAATTTTTCGCCAAAGTTCAATAATTTGATCCAAATTATCGGAAAATCTTTCCCTAACCAAATTTTTGCCATTTTGACCCATAGCCTTGGCTTGGTCAGAATGATTTAGCAGAAATAAAACTTTATCGGCTAAGGCCTGATAATCACCAATGGGCACCAAAAAACCATTATAGCCATCTCTAATAATTTCCCTACCACCAGTCGTATTAGTCGAGACAACTGGTTTGCCGCAAGCGTTCGCTTCGACTAAAACCTTGCCAAAACTTTCCGAAGTCGAACTTAAAACTACCACATCAGCCTGGCAATAAAAAGCGACTAAGTCTTGATGGTTGGTCTGAGGATAAACAGAAATTTTTAGATCCTTGTTGCTATGATTATTTAAAGCTTTGGAAAATTCTTTGCCCCCCAAAACTTTCACCAATTTAACATCAGGCATTTGCCGCTTAATCAAATCAAAAGCCTTAAGTAAGGTGTCATAGCCCTTTACCTTATCGTCACGACCCACATGCAAAACAGTTTTAAAATCAGAAGTCGGCACCAGATCGAGTCGGTCATATTTTTTCAAATCAACCGGCGTAGCAATGACGTTAACTTTGTCTGGACTGACGCCAGCTTTAATTAATGTATTTTTTTGGCCATTACTCATAACCCGAATAGCATCGGCTTGGACCACTACCAGTTTAGAAATAAGCCAAAGCATCCAGTTCAATTTGTTCTCTTTAAGCCAATTAATATTTTGCCAAAAATCCCCATGGAAATGCACCAAAAATTTCGCCCCAAATTTTTTCTTTAGCCAGGCGCCAGCTAAACCGGTAAAAAACGGCTCTTGAGTTACAATTAGATCATAAGTCGTTTTTTCAAAAAGTTTTTTACCAATTTTTTTGGCGTCAAAATAATATTTAATTTTGTTTGAAGAATTTGTCGGATAAGACCAAACATTATCAGAAATCTGATATGGCGAAAAACCCTTGGGACTTAAAACAATAATATCAAGCCTTTGAACTTTCTGGCCATAGGCGCGATGACGCTCGATGACATCACCCAGCTGTCCCCTGCCCAAAAGACCTTTATCGATAGATATCATTAACACTTTCATAATTACTTGGTTACAAATTTCTTGGCCAATTTGAATTCAATCGGCCAATAAAAAAACTTTAATTTCCAGCGCAGACGGCAAATTAAAACAAAGCCCAGTTTTAATATTCTTTGCGCTTTAATGCTTGAACCCATGGCACTTTTGAAATTCATAGCGCCAAAACGCACATAAGCCTCCATTGATTCGACAAAATCCTTATGTATAACCCAGGGAAAATTTTTAACCGTGAGATAACTTAATTCATTTTTCATCAAATGCGCCCATTCTTCCAAAGATTTTGGCTCTTGCCAACCGGCGGCCAAACATTCTTCGTAAAGTTCCGAACCCGGGTAAGGCCTAAATGCTTGCGGCCCAAGAATTTGCACTTTGGGACTGAGCTTGGCTAAAGCATCAATGACTTTTAAAGTAAGCATCATATCTTTTTTAGATTCTCCGGGTAAACCAATCATAAAAGAATACTGGGGAATAATATCATACTTTAAACACAGCTTGGCGGAATTGATAATTTGCTCCGGCAAAATATCTTTTTTAATTTTTTTTAAAATTTCCGGACTGCCGGACTCAGCACCGAACGAAAGCAAATAGCAACCAGATTTTTTCAGCTGGCTCATAAATTCGTCATCAACCATGCCGGCGCGAATATAATCGGCTCGAATGGTGGTCTCCCAGGGAATAACTAAATTCTTTTCAATCATGCCTTGGATTATTTCTTTGGCACGGTTAATATCCACAAAAAAATTCTCGTCCCAAAACCGAATACTTTTACCAACAAAGTATGGCCGAGTCTTGATGATTTCAAGATCTTTTAGAACTTGCGGCGCCGTGCGCGGCCGCCAACAGTTTTTTAAAATGGCATTAATGCAAAAAGTACAGCGGTGCGGACAACCTCGGGAAGTCAAAGACGGAATCAAAGAAAGATTATTCAGAATATCTAAAGAAACCAAATCCCAATTAAAAAGCGGCATATTGGCCGGATCGTGCAAAGCGCGCGGCGAATTGACCACTAGTTCACCCGATTTTTTATAAATGATTCCGTTAACATTTTCTAAAGAATTTTTAGTAATTATTTCTTCCATGGTCAATTCGCCTTCGCCCACACAGACCGCGTCAATTAAATCATGCGCCGCTGTCTGCTTGGGAAAAAAAGTCGGATGCGAACCGCCCCAAATAATCTTACACTGCGGGTTGAGACTTTTAATCAATTTTGATATGGCCAACGCCCCTTCAATTTGGGTGGTCATGACCGATATGCCAACCCAAGCGGCCTCGCTCGCTTCCCTTTTGATTAGATCAAGATAATTTTCCTGGCGAGCGCCGTCAATAATCATGACCTCTAGGCCGCGGCTGGACAAATAGCTGGCGATACTCAACAAACCTACCGAAACCGAACTTTCGTATTTTTCCTTGGAAATATTAAACGGCGGATTGATTAAAATTACTTTATTCATTGATGATTGTTTTAAATACTTTATTAGTCTCATCGACAACATTCTGCCAACGAAAATATTTTAATTTTTCTTTAGCTTGAGCGCTTAAATTTTTGGCCAGCCCTGGATCACTCAAAATCAACAAGCATGCTTCAAATAATTTTTTATCATCACCGTAAGGCACCAACAAACCTTGCCGACCGGCAGTAATTAATTCGGGATTACCGCCAATCTCAGTAGCCACAATCGGCACTTCCGCCAGCATCGCCTCAAGCAAAGCATGGGATAAACCTTCATAATTTGAATTCAAAATAAATAGATCAGCTGCTCGAAAATAATTTAATATCTCTTGGCGGTCAATTCGACCTAAAAACTTCACTTGTTCTTTTACTCCTAACTCAGTGGCTAAACTAGTTAGCTTATTTAACTCTTGACCATCACCCAAAACCAATAAATTAACCTCGCCGATTTCTTGAATTAGTTTTGGCAGAATTCGAATAATGCCATCCACGCCTTTCCAAGGCGTTAAGCGGCAGGCGGTAACGATTATTTTGGCCGAAACCCCAAAATTATTTTTTATCAAATCAATTTTTTCAGTTGAAAAATTTTCCAACTCACTGAATTCCACGGAATTATAAACCACGGAAATTTTTTCCGGCTTGACTCCGATTAATCGCGCCACCTCGGCTAAAAATTTACTGACCACAATTACCTGGCTGGCGTTAACAAGAATTTTTTGCCGGCGCGATTTAGCGCGCTCAATCTTTTTATTATAAACTTTTTTCTGAAAATCAATAATGTAATCTTTGGTCGCGCCGCTGGCCACAGCAGCTTCCCAGGCACTGTCACCAGCAAAACGAACGATGTATTTTTTCCCAAAAAATTTCCTAAGTAAATAAGCAAAATATCCCACACTGTAAATATCGGTTACATAAACAACCTGAGCCCAAGACGAAAGCCACAACAAATTAAACCAAAAATTCAAATAACGGCAAAAAATATTGGCCTGGCGCTTAATACGATAAACGTCTTTTTCTTTAAATACTTCATCAGCATAAGTTAAAATTTTTACTTCATGACCGATAGCGATTAAAGATTTTCTCAGCTGGGCAATCATCGTAGCCGGACCGCCAATATCGGGTGGATAGATTCCAGTGGCAATTAATATTTTAAAACTCATTTGATTAAATTATTTTTTATAAATACAGACCAATGACTGACCAAAATTTTTTATAATCGGAATCCGGCTAATCAATCCGTCAATTTTTCTGATCAAATTATTACTAAACCAAAATTTTGGCAAACCCAAATAATGAAGCGGCGGAAACATAGTAGTCGCCCGACAAGTTATCATTTTAAAACCAGCCGCCGAGACTAAGGCTTGCCATTGAGCCAAGGAATAATTATATTGATGCTGATCCGGATCCCAGCCTTCTTTGGGGCTTGATTTCGGTCGACGACGCAAAATTTGGCGACCAACAAAACGAAAAAGTCGTTCCCATTTGTCGTGCATAGCCGGAAAAGTAATCATAGCTAGACCATCGGGTTTTAATAAACGATAAGCCTCTTTGAGCATTAAATCGGGGTGAATTACATGCTCAATAATATCGATGGCCAAAATTCGGTCAAAATCTTCATGAAGCGGTAAGTCTTCCACGTTGGCTGACATCACCTCAAAATTATCCAAATGATAGTAATTAATTAATTGGCGCGCCGTATCTAAACTCTTGGCATTAACATCCACCCCCAGCATTTTCTTAAAATTACCCTGATAAACCAAAGCCTGAACGCCATCACCACAGCCAATATTTAATACCGTTTGAGTATGGTTTAAAGGAAAAAATTCAGGATAAATAACGCCGGAGACTAATTTGCCCTTTTTAAAATTTATCGGCGAATCTTGATAGTTCACAATTGATAAAAGATTGATTTAATTTTTTCCGCGATTGGCTGCCAGTCATAATTTTTCATCACTAAATCCCGGCCATTATTTTTTATTGTTTCATAAAGCTTTGGCTCATCTAAATATTGCTTGATTTTTAAAGCCAAATCTCTAGGATTACCCACCTCGGCAAATAAACCAGTCTTATTCGCCTGCAAAAAATCGGGAATCCCGCCAATTTTTGTGCCAATTACCGGCACCCCGGCCGCCATTGATTCTAAAAAGGCCGAACCTAAACCTTCAGAGCGTGAAGTACGCACGAAAATATCTGAGACTTTGAGGTATCGGGGCAAATCCCGCTGATTAACATAACCGATAAATAAGACTTTATGCTTGACGCCTATTTCTTGGGCCAAAGCTTTTAAATTGGTTTCCAGTCTGCCACAACCAATAATCATTACCTTAATGGGCAAATCTTTAATCGCCTTAATTAAAGTATCGATACCATTTTTATAAACCAATCGCGAAATAGTAGTTACTACTTTTTCGTCCTGGCTAATGCCTAAATCTTTTTTTAGCTCGGCCATAGTTTCATCAGAAAATTCTTTAGCAAAATTAGTTAGATTGACACCATTGGGAATAATTTCCATGGATTTACTGAAACCATATTTCTTGGCACGCTGAGCCAAAAAGTTACTGATAGCTTGAATGAAATCCGCCCGGCGATAAATATTTTTATAAAGTGGGCGCATAAACCAAGTGCGACTCCAAATCCGCAATAGTGAATCACCCTCCTGCAGGGTTAAAAAATATTTCAATTCGGGATTATTCTTTTTTAATCTCGAGGCAATAATACCCGATTGGTTGGCCATAATGGCCCAAACCACATCATATTTATTTTCTTGCAATAAAGCATCGGCTTTTTGATAACCAATAATTGGAAAAAAATACTTACTCAAAAAACTATGACCGACACGGTAAACGTTAACCCTGCCAATTTTTTCTTGTTCGGGCTGGCGGCCATCTAAATTCACCGTCACCAAATCAAAATCAATATCCGAAATTCGGTCAGTAATATCTTTAACGGCTAACTCAGCGCCTCCGACAAACGGCAAGTAAGCCAAAGAAATAATGAGTACTTTCATTAAAGGGTATAATATTTAAATCCGGCCGCTTGGGCTTCATCTTTAGAATGCAGACCTTTGATGTCAAACAAAGCTGGCTGATCAAGGCAAAGCTGTCGTAAATTAGTTAAAGAAAATTCTGAACCGGAAAAAATCTGATGCGGAGAAAAAATTACAATGCCATCAAATTTTTCTGTGGGCGGCCAAGTTTTTATTAAATTAACTTGAAAATAATCCAAATGTTCAACCTTTTTTACCACCGGATCAAAACCATAAACTTGACTCCCCTGCGCTTTTAATTCTTGCGCTAATTCTTTAGCTTTACTGTTTCTGGTATCAGGCACATTTTCTTTAAAGGTCAAACCCAGAATTAAAATGTTTTTTTTGCCGGCTAGCTTCGAGGCCACAAAAGCCGGCATTCCTTCCGTAACTTTTCTTCCCGCTAAAATCACTTTGGATTTATAGCCGACTTGCTCGGCTTTGTAAGTTAAATAATACGGATCAACGTCAATACAATGGCCACCAACCAGGCCCGGCTGATATTTGTGAAAATTCCACTTCGTGCCCGCCGCCGCTAAAACATCACGGGTGGATATGCCCAAGCGGTCAAAAATTAAAGCCAATTCATTCATCAAGGAAATATTTAAATCACGCTGAACGTTTTCAATCACTTTGGCCGCTTCCGCGACTTTCAGATTCGGCGCTTGATGAATTTGGGTAAAACTGCCATAGACCGCCGCAATTTTTGCCAAAGCTTCCTTGTCGCTGCCGGCAACAATCTTAACAATTTTATCAATCGTATGAACCCGGTCGCCAGGATTAATCCGCTCCGGCGAATAACCGATTTTAAAATCTTGATTAAATTTTAAACCGGATTCTTTTTCCAAAATAGGCAAACAGATTTCTTCCGTGCAGCCAGGATAAACCGTGCTCTCGTAAACAACGATGGAGCCAGCCGTTAGATTTTGACCAACAATTTTCGAAGCACTTTGGAGCGGCGCCAAATCCGGTTGTTTATCTGCCGTCACCGGTGTCGGCACGGCCACAATAATAAAATTTGCGTCTTTAATAATGGCCGGATCGGCTGAATAGTTAATATTATAGCTAGTCAAATTTTGCACTTCACCGGTTTCATCAAACCCATTTTTCAAATCGATGATTTTCTTGGCGCTGATGTCAAAACCGCTCACGACAAAATTTTTAGACAGCAGACAAGCCAACGGCAAACCCACATAGCCTAAACCGACGATACAAATTCTAATATCATTTTTCATAAAGATAAAACCATAAATTACCAATTAAATTTCTTGATTAGGCTGGCCATAATAATTTTTATACCAATCGATAAATTTTTTCAAACCTTCGTTAATGCCGATAACCGGTTGCCAACCTAGAATATCTTTTGCCTTGGTAATGTCGGCGTAGGTTGCTTCTACGTCACCCGGTTGAGCCGACAAATAATTAATCTTGGCCTTAACGCCCAAATGCTGTTCAATTATTTTTACAAAATCATTTATAATAACCGGCTGATTATGTCCCAAATTAAATATTTCGTAGCCTTGGCATTTTTTACCCGCCGCGATTACACCGGCTACAATATCATCAATATAGGTGAAGTCGCGCTTAAGCTGGCCTTGGCTATAAACATCAATCGGCTGACCGGCCAAAATCGCTTTAGTAAATTTAAAATATGCCATATCCGGCCGACCCCAGGGTCCATAAACGGTAAAAAATCTTAAACCGGTAACATTGAGACCAAAAAGATGGTGATAGACATAGGCCTCCAGTTCATTGGCCTTTTTGGTAGCCGCGTACAAAGATATTGGTTGATCAACTAAATCACTTTCCGCGAAAGGAATCTTTTGATTATTACCGTAAACTGATGACGATGAAGCAAAAATAAAATCCTTAACTCTAAATTCACGGCTTAACTCTAATAAATTATGGGTCCCTAAAATATTTGAATCAATATAGACCTGCGGGTTCTCCAAAGAATATCTCACGCCGGCTTGGGCGCCCAAATGATATATTTGATCAAACACGTTTTCTTCAAAGATTTTTCTCAAAGATTTTAAATCACTTAGGTCGCGGCGATAAATTTTAACCTTCAAACCGGACAAAAGATGATTTATTCTATCTTCTTTAAGCTGCGGATCATAATACGAATTGAAGTTATCCAAACCGACAACTTCGTTGCCCTGCTCGGCTAAGGCTTTGGCCACAGCCGAACCAATAAAACCAGCCGCTCCAGTAACAAAAATTTTAGACATACATTACAAATTCGACTAAAAAATCGGCTCGAACCGGTTTAATAAAATTAAATAATTTAGCCAAAATTAAGCTTGCTAAATAATTTATTATACCTTATTATTATTATATAAATATTGATTTTGGTCAAGCCCAGAATCAATGTTTATATATCTAAAAACAATTAAACTCTGCTAAAAAACAAAGGAAAAATATATGTCAAATAAGCCAAAAATCCTCTACATTATCACCCAATCCGAATTCGGCGGCGCCGGTCGGTATGTTTTTGATTTGGCAACTGCTTTAGCCAAAGAATTTGAAGTAGTGGTGGCAGCCGGCGGACAAGAAGAACTTTTTGATCTGCTGGAATCAGCCGGTATCAAAACCTTCAGACTCAAGCACCTAGTCAGAGAAATTGACCCAATAAATGATTTGGCCGCGGTTTGGGAGATTAAAAAATTAATTAAAACCTTAAGACCGGATGTCGTCCACCTCAATAGCAGCAAAGCAGGCGTGGTCGGGGCTTTGGGAGCAAAGTTAGCCGGTATTAAAAAGGTTGTTTATACGGCTCATGGTTTTGTTTTTAACGAACCCTTGCCATGGATGAAAAAAAATTTGTATATTTTTTTGGAAAGATTTACCGCCAAATTTAAAACGGCTATTATTTGCGTCTCTGAATTTGACCGACAGACCGGTTTAAAATATAAAATCGCTTCCGACAAAAAATTAGTTACAATTTATAACGGCATTGAGATGATTGATTTTCTAAACAGAAAAACCGCCCGGGAAAAACTTGGCTTGCCGGCTGAAAATTTTATTGTCGGGACAATTGCTAATTTTTACCCCACTAAAGGCCTTAATTATCTAATTGCGGCGGCGGCCGAAGTAATAAAACAAAACCCAAACATCATTTTTCAGCTCATCGGTTTTGGCGATTTAGCTGATCAACTTCAAGCCGAAGTAAAAAAATATAATTTAGAGAATAATTTTAAAATCTTTGACGGAAAAATATTAAATGGTCAAGGAAAAATTTATCTAAAGGCTTTTGACGCTTTTGCTTTATCTTCAGTCAAAGAAGGCTTACCTTACACTATTCTTGAAGCCATGCAAGCCGGCTTGCCCATTGTCGCCACCAAAGTCGGCGGCATACCAGAAACTATTCAAAATGAAAAAAATGGTCTTTTGGTTGAGTCAAAAAATAGTCAGGCGATAGCAAAAGCAATTTTGCGAATAGCAAATGATAAAAATTTGGCTCAAGAATTTGGCCGCCAAGCCGAAATTGTTGCCCAAGAAAAATTTTTGCTGCCCGGCATGATTGCTAAAACTAAAACACTTTACTAGTTTATCTTAAATTAATAGCTTATTAACAAAACCTCGATAAAATCGAGGTTTTGTTAATATGAAATTTTTTATCTAACCAAACTATTTACTCTTAAACTTTCCGGCTTTAATGGCGGCAATAAATTCATTAACCTGAGCGTCTCTGGTTCCCTGACCTAAAATTTTAACTTCCTGAGCCACTTGTATCGCCTCAGACTCTTTTCCCAAGTAGGCATAGGCTAGAGCCAAATTAATTTTAACTTCAATATTTTTTGGTTGTATAACCGCCAGCTTTTCAGAAAATACTACCACCAACTCGTAATTTTTATTATTAATTGACAAATTAATCAGCTTCTGCAAAACCGCTTCACTTTCATAAACTATCTTCTGAGATTCCATTAATTTTAACTGATTCAATATTTCTGCCGTATCTTTTTTATTTAATAAAATCATGATCTGGTCAACTCGCAATTCGATCACCTTGGGATTGATTTCTATCGCCTGCTTAATTAGTTTTAATGACTCATCTATTGTTCTGCTCGCCTCAGCTGAGTTGTTTTGATTTTTATATAATTGATATAAATACAAATTTGAATAAGAAGCTTCACGATAAATTTGTGAACGAGCCGGAGCCAGTTCAACCAACTTCGGCAAAAATGACAAGGCATGATTCAAACGATTTATACTTTCTCCAGTCATTAAACTGTTAGTAACATTATAATGACGCATAGCCAGCAAATAGAAGGCCGCGTTTTGCGGTTCGTCAGTTATCATTTTTTCCAAATTCTGATCGGCAAATTCAATATATGGCTGAATTTCAGCAATATTTCCCTTAAAATCCGAAAAAGCCTGATCAATAAATTGAATAAAACGGAAACGATATTCGGGTAAACCGTAGGTCTGGACGTTTAAAACTTTTTGATATTGAGCTATGACTTGATCTGAGCTGTAATTGCCCGACGACATGCGAATCGCCTGCAAATAATCCATATTAGCGGAAGCCGGAACAATATTGACAAAGAATACAATAGGAAAAAATGCCACCACGGAAACGATTAGCGGCCAGCGATAATTACCTTGAGATTCAAGCCAGCTGGGTGAAAACTGTTTAGCCTGTAAAGACATAAAAGCCCAAATAAACATCAACATAATATAAGTTGTCGTGCTCTCAAAAACAAAAAGATCCTGAATGAAAAAAGCCAAAACTAGACCCACTAAAGGCAGCTTAAGAAAAAATGGCTCGTCGCTTTTATATAAAAAGTAAAGCGGTAAAAAAATAAACACTAAATAAAGGCTTAGTCCCAAAAAACCGGTAGTTACTCCCCGATCAAAAATTACGTTATGAGCTCGATCGAACCAAATCTGCGAACCCTCATCGTCATAGATAAAAGCGGGAAAATTTTTATTAAAAATAATGTTAAAATTCTCCAAGCCATAGCCAAACAAACTTCTGCCCTGCCAACCCGTCCAAGCGGCCTGCCAAGAAGCCAAACGATTGCGCGTCGTAATATCTTCAGCATTAATAAAAGTAATCTTTTTCAAAACTTCATTGCCTATAACCCAGGAGCTGCTGCGATTTAAATAGAGCAAAGCGCCAGACAATATTAAAACAATAATTAGGGCACCGCTGGTTAATCTGATTTTTAAAGATAAATCTTTTCTTAGCAAAATCAAACCACCGCAAAATAACAAGCCAAAAACTAAACCAAATATCGCGCCACGCGTTGAAGTATTAAAAATAACATAAATAAACAATAAAAATAAAGCGGCATAATAGGTTTTAAAATACCAGTTGGCATTATTAATAAAAAGATACGCCGCCAGAGCTACTTGAAAAATCATGTAGGATGCCAAAAACGACGCGTTGCCAAACCAGGCCGTGGCTCTAAGTCCGCCAGGACTAGCCACGATTTTTAAACCGAAAATCTGGCAGAGAGCAATTAGGGAAATAACAAAACCGCTAATTAAAGAAAGATTAAACAAAAAATGCCAATCCGATTTTTCTTTAAAAACGTTAATAATAACGACAAAAAAAGCTAAGAGATGAAACCAAAATACCAGCCCTTCACTTCTTTCAATATTGCCCCAAAAACTTTTACCAAAATCCAGTCCAAAAAACGAGGAAATAAAAGCGCTAAACAAAAAAAATACCAAAAATAAAAATATCCAATTTATTTTCGGGCGATACCGGCGGCTTAAATAAACTAGATAAAAATATAAAACAACCAAAGCCTCGGTAATAACTTTAAAAACTAGAGCTTTAGGAAAAATATAGGGAAAATAAAAAAGATCATTAACTACCGGCGGAATCAAAGGGATAAATAAAATTAAGCCGGTTAAATATAAAATGACCGTTTTTATTTTTTCAATTATTTGATTACTGGCCATTGATTAATGATTTCTTTTGATCGGCTAAAATCAAATCACGATCAGAAATGAATTTTTGATTCTTTGGATCAAATTTTAATAATATTGTATTATACCTCAAAGCCTTGTCATAATTCTTTTCCTGCCAATAAAATCCAGCGAGATACTCATAAAAACTAACTTCATTTCCCGGATTTTTCTTAGCCCCGTCGAGCATTAATGTTTCAATTTGTGATACTTTGTCGGGCATGGCACTGCGATAAAGATCGGCAACGGAGCGATAAATATCAATATTGGCCGGACTTTTTTCTTTAGCCAACAAATAATTTTCTAAACCCTTGGTAGTATCATGATAATTCAACACATATAAATCCCCTAAGTTATAGTAAGCCGCGCCTTCGTCCGGCCAAGCCTTAATGGCTTTTTCATATTCGGCCTTAGTCAAATCAAATTCACCCAATATTTTATACACATTACCTAACTCCAAAATCTTGTTATAATCTTCAGGCGTCTGTTCAAGATCTTTTTTTAAGGAGTCAATTTTAGCCAGAATGTTATCAATTATTTCCGGCTTTAAGTCCAGATTAAGATACTTTTCCTTTTTCAAGGAATTGTTATTTGATACTGAGCTTGACGACTGATGATAATTCACTAAATATTTATAATAATACCAGCCCGCGCCAACTAAAACCAGGATTAAAGCCAAAATTACAAAAAATCTTAGAAACTTTTTAATCATAAATGTAAAAAATATTTAAAATTTACAGTATTACTTTATCAAATTTCAGCCAAAATGGCAAGGGTTAAAAAATTAAAAATATTAAAAAAATCCCCGGAAATCCGGGGATTTTTTACTATATCTGACTTCTACTAAGAAGTAAGATTACTCATTGGTAGTCTGGAAGGTGGAGGAACAGTTAGAAAGACCTGACACCAAGTAACCATTGTACCATTGAGCCGTACCGGTAGCGTTAGCACTGGCCGCGCTATAAGCGTCATTAGACCAGAGGTCTGACCAGACAAAACTACCACGATCAAAGGCAGTATAATTACTGGCCACATTGACCACGCCGACGTTAGCTTCAGTAGTTGAGGTAGCACCATCGCCAGCTAACTTAACCTGAACCTTACCGCCGACAGTAGCATCAGTACCAGCCGCGGTACCGGCAATTAACTGAAATCTCTTGGTTTCACCAGCCGCAATGCGATAAGCATACTTAGTCTGGGATGTGCTATCCGGATTCAATAAGGTGAAAGAGAATTTCTCAGCACCGGCCGCGTCAACTTTAGTACCATCGCTAGCACCAGAAACGGTTGGATTATTTACGCCGTCACTAACACGAACGTAAGCGCCATTAACATCCAAATCAGCATCGCTGGATGTTACCACCCAGAAAGCTAACTGATAAATGGCTATTTGACCGGTAGCTGGGGCAGTGATGGTAAAGTCAGAAATTACGCCGCCAGAAGTTAATGAAGATGACGGTAAATCATGATACGCAACGGTCGGGTAAGCTACATGCAGTTTATAGATGGAACTGGTAGCGACAGTCAATGATTCGGTGGAAGCATCAGTAGCAACACCGGAAGATTGACCCATACCCTTAATACCATTTTGACCGCCAATACCAATGGTGAAATCAGCCGCTTCAGTACCAACACCAGGTACGCTGTTAATACCAACATTGGCGAAAGTCGCTTTATAGACGATTTCCACTGAACCATCTTTAGGAACAGTCAATTTGCCAATATCTAGAGTATAGATCTGGCAAGTCTTACCGGCTGTTACATTGCCGGAAATCAAAGGAGTGGTCATGTCGGTTGATTTATAAATTTCAACCGAAGCCACGTCATCTGATTCACCAGCTTCAGAGCCATTAGCAGTAGCGCCATCGGCCACACAGACGGCTAACTCGGTTACATCAATGGCTTCGTTAGTCGCTCTGATGCTAAATCTGTTAACTTCCTTACTGGTATTGGCTAAAACCAAAGAAGTAGGATATGAGCCACTACCTTGAGAGATAGTCAAGCTGCCTGAACCGGTAATAGTAAATAACGGACCATCATTTTCGGTGACATCGGCAGTAAAAGAATTACCGGTGGAAACACCGTAAACAATGATCGCGGCATCGGAAGTAATACCAAATTTTTCCTGATGACCGGAGACAGCTGAGGTCGGAATATTGGCTTTTAAGTCCAAGGTCTTATAAGTACCTTTGGTAATTACCAATGGAGTGGTTAAGGCAATGGTAGTCGTACCACAACCAACACCACCACGCTTGGTCGCATCTTGAGTCGGAGCGATATTGGCTGAGTTCAAGGCATTGCTACCATCATATAACGTGATAGTATCAGCCGTTGAAGTCGCGGCAATGGCGATGGAAGTAATTCTGACGTCTTCGCCTGAATCACGGGCATCAAAGGTCCAGCTGCCAACTAAAACCTTCTGGGTGCCCAAGGCAATATTACCAGCAGCTGGCAAACTGTTTTTAGTTACTTGCAATTTAGCCGCTTTAATGGTTTGAGTAGTCGCGGTAGCAGCGGAAGCCGGGACTGAACTCAAAAGCTGACCGGTGACTACACCTCTGGCCGTAACAGCGTTAGCCGCAATGGTGGCATAAACAGTATCGTTGGTTGCCCAACCGCAGCTTGAAGGAATAGTACCAACCACTTTGTAAACGGTTTTACCAATTGGCACGGTGAAAGTATCACTATAAGTAATAGTGGTACCAGCACTTGAGCGTTGGCTTGGGCCGGCTACAACTTTACCAGCCGGATCAACCAATTTAACACTGGTCAATGATTCGCTGGCGTCGCAGGTAATCGCGGCCGCGAAAGTGGTAATGGTTAAAACCAATTGAGAAACGTCGATCGCTTCACCCTTGGCCTCAAATTCGAAAGCACCCAAAACCTGATCCGAAGCAACACCAATATTACCGGCTCCAACGGTTGTGGAGCGGGTAATGGCTAAAGTACCCTTGGAAATGGTGAAACTGTTATCCTTTAAAACCGGATTTGAGCTTTGAGTACCAGTACCGGAGTAAGTCGGGATAATGTTATAACCATAAACCGAGCCTTTGACCACTAAGTCGGTGTCGCGATAGATACCCAAAATGATGGTTCTGTCGGAACCGCCAGCAATATCGGCTTTAACAACAAATTGTTTGTTATTACCCTTGGCAATAGTAACCGGGTTGAAGGTAAAGGTAACATAGTTACCAGAAGCCACACCGGTGGCTAATTCAGTTGATTCTTGATACAACTTGATATTAGCTAAATCTGTCCAGCCGGCAGTGCCGCTCTGGTAGACTTTCAAATTGCTTAAGGTTACATCTTCAGCGGAGCTAGCAGCTACTTTGAATGAAAAGAAAGTGTAGCCGGTAGTACCGACTTCCAAAGCAGTGGAAGTAGCATTGATGTAAGCACCGCGAGTAACAGTGGCTGTACCAACAGTGATGGTGGCATTAATAGTCTGGTAATTACCATCAATCGGTAAAGTACCGACGACAGTGGTGCTACCCTTTAGGGTTAAAGATTTTAAGCCCAAGGTAGGAACCTGACCAGCATAGGAATCCAAAACAGACGCCATGTTAGCCGCGATAATAATTGATTTGGTGGTACCGGCCGGAATGACAAAGTCGTCATTGACGGTCGCGGTATGATCGGAAGAAAGAGTCTTACCGGTTTCATTGATCGGCAACATGGTTGAAGCGTCTAAGATGTCAATGCTTGAGAAAGCACCATCAGCGCCTAAACCGCCTCTTTGAATCACCCAGCTGTCAACCGTGACGTCGCCGTCAGCAGCCGCAGTTAAGTTGATTTTGGTGAAAGCTACGCGACCCGCGTTTTCCACCGCAATGCCGGAAGCCGGAGTATCAACTGCTTTAGAAACAGTTAAACTTGAGGCAGCCGGAGTGCTCGGAGTAGTGTTATCTAAATTCTTGTCAACGCTAATTGAAGTGGCAGCTGAAGTAGCAGCGGCCTTATCGTAGTCGGAAGCGGCGGCAATTGAAGAGCCAACAGTGTAGTTCGTCCAGAATGCATCCGGAAGATCTTGCACCATGGTGTTCCAGTTATCACCATACAAAGCTTTGGCGATAGCTTCAGAACCAATTTCTCTTAAAGTGCCATTAGCGGCGACCGCATAGACGCGAGGATCAGTGGTCACTTTGACCATTTTGATACCTGGTCTATAGGTAACATTACCGCCAATTAAATAAGAAGCCATTTCCGTAGCGGAAACGATCTTAACGCCGGAAAAATCTGAATACCAAGATTTATATGTTTTCTCAGTTGGGAAAACATATCTTTTGTTGTTTGAACCTAAGTAGTAGACAGCTTTGCAGGGATCGGTCACGCTGGCGCCAGTAGCACATTGCAACTTGATTAAGTCGCCGGCTGAGGCAGCGCTGACTGACAACGGCATGGCAAATAAGCCAACTGACCAAACTACGGTTGTCAAAACAACAGCATAGGTTAATAATTTTTTCATTTAAATTTTCCTTTCTTGCCCGCCTGATTTCGTTGGTTAGGCAAGCCTTAAAGCTCAAGCTTTAAGCCAAGGGCCCCAAGGCCAACTAAATTCTCTTTTCCCGAACTGGCTAAAGTTCTATTGCTAGACCGACCTTTACCTTGGTTTATTCGGGGAATTTAGATCCTAATTGCTCCAAAAAAATTTTAGCGAGCTTTTATTATACCCTTCTAGGGTTAAAACTAGTAGGGGTTAATAAATTATTTAAAAATTGGCGGCGTGGACGTTATACCAAACCCGTCAATACCCGTCTTCGTTGAAGTCCCGGTCTCCATATTAGCACCTGCGACCAGCTGTTGGGCGGACACGCTGGTCTGTTTGGCGCTTTCAACTGTTTCATTAATAATATTTTTAACTTCTAACTTCTCATTATCGGTCAAAGAATTGGCCTTTTGTTCAAACGATTGCGCCAAATCTTGAGCCTTACTACTCAAAGACATAGCCATTTTAAAAGCCTTTTCTTTGTCGGAAACGCTACCCTGTGAACTGGCCTGCTTTAAATTCTGATTCATTTTAGCTAAATGATCCTTAACGGCAGCGACATTATTTTTAAACTCGGCCACGATGGTTTCAATTTGTTCTTTTTTCTGAGCTTCATTAATATCAACGGAAGTGGCCACCTTATTTAATTCTTCCACGCGTTTTTGCGCGAATTCCATTTTTAATTCCACTCTTTGGTTATCATCAGTGGTCATAGCCGCGTGAGTATTCTCCAAAGCAATCTTAACGCGATAAAGCGGGCTGCCCGGCATGCTATAAAAAGCAGCATTAATGGTCAAGCTGCTGGACAAAAATACGCCAAAGATTACCAACATCACTGAAACCGGTTCCAATAGATGCAGGCGAAACATTTGCGTGAACATTTGAAGATAACCAAAAGCCCCGACTTTAATATTTTCCGTCGGTAATTGACTGGAAATTTGGCGCAATAAAAAATCCCGATTTGTGGTTACAAAATCAGGTCGCGGCTTAATTTCACTGCCAAGCTTTTTAATTTCTCTAATTATCTTTTTACTGTTTTCCATTTTGATTAATTATCTCTCGAATCACGCCCAGAGCTCGATGTAAGAGCACGCGAACGGAACCGTTTGATTTATCCAAAATTTTTGCAATCTCTTTGGTTGAAAGACCATCAATATATTTTAAGATGATAACGTCTCGATATTCATCCTTAACTTTTTTCAAAACCGATTCAATCTTATTAACATCAATTTCAATTTCAATTTGCCTTAACAAACTCTGCTGATGATCATCTACGATATTGGAGAGGATCTCATCACTTTGAGGCATATCGCTTTTTGCTCGGGCTCGATAAAAATCAATGACCGAATTTCTGGCGACTTTGTAAATTAAAGCCCGAAAATTTTCAATCACATCTTCCGTTTCAGTAACATACTGCCAAACTTTCATGAACACTTCTGAAGTTAAATCCTCGGCGTCTTGCTGACTGGACACTTTAAAATAAATAAATCTGTAAATTGGCGTAACATACAGATCGTAAAGTTTAGCAAACGCTTCCGGATCTTTCTTCTTTAATCGCAGTAATAATAGATTGTCCGAAATATTTGATGGTTGCATTAAATAAGACGTTAGAATAGGAAAAGTGTTACAGTTGAATAATTACTATGACTAAATATTAACCAATAGTCAATCTAGAAACATTATCATAATAAATCATAAAAATCAAGGTTTTATTGGGTTTTTGACTATTGATTTATAATTAAAACCATGCTAATATTACTATGTTTTGTCCAGACTAATCTAGACAAAACCGTCATATTTATCATTAATAAATACGCATCTATGCCTAACGTAATTCGCGTCTCAGTCTCCGAAGCCTCCCGCCTTTTTGGCGTTGATACTAAAACTATTCGCCGTGCCATCCAAAAGCAAGAACTTAAATACATCGTGGTTCAAGGCCGATACAAAATCAACTTTGAAAGCCTGCTGGCTTGGTCGCAAAATCGCACTACGGTTAACAACAAATTGGCCAGTCAAGGCATCGGCCAATACGTTGAGAAGTGGCGAATTAAAAATAAGCTTTACTCCCCTTCTCCGGCTCTTTTAAAAAGCGACTCGCCGAAAAATTTGAAAAGAAACGAAAACGAAAAAATTTAATAATAAGATATAGAGATGAAAAACGCCGAAGCATTTTACCTTCCGCGTTTTTTATAAAAAGCTACTTACTCATTGTACCTAATTTCACTTTTACTTTCAAAGATTTTCCTTGACGTAAAACATTCAAGACTACTTCATCATTTGGCTGGTACTGGTTCAATATATCAGTCAAATTGGTGTTGGCATCAAGAGATTGATCATCAATAGTTAAAATTATATCATTGGCTTTCAAGTCAGCGGCCGCCGCGGGTGAATTGGCTTTGGGACTTTGCCAAATTAAAATACCGGTCTTTTGATTTTGAGTTAGAGCCGAATCAAGCCCCACAGCTAAAGTTAAATCAAGATAATTCAAACCCAAATATGGTCGTTTGATCACCCCGCTGCGCAAAACATCTAAAATCACATTGCGGAATTGATTGACCGGCACCACGGTCAAAAACTGACTATCTTTGCCTGCTTCACTGACTATGCCGATCATTTCTCCGGAAAGATTAACCAAGGGGCTGCCAACAAAATTATTCTTAAACGAATCAGAAAGTAAAATTGGCATAAAATTACTTTCTGAGCTCACAACTAAATCATCATCTTTAGAAATTTTTTGATAACGCTTGTCTTTAATATTACTTACCAGCGTATCACCAAAATAATTCAAAGATAGAGCTAATTGACCCGTAGTGGCTTCATCAGAATCACCCAAAGAAATCACGGGGAAATTGCTGCCAGCGATTTTAATAAAAGTTACGCCAGTCGCTCGGTCAAAAATCAATTGGCTGGCGTCATAAACTTTACCGGAATAAACAACCGCCAATTGTTCTTTCTTTGAATTATTAAAAACTTGACCCTGAGTCAGAATCCAGCCATCGCTGGTCAAAACTGACCCCGAAGCCAATATTTCATTGGCCAGATAAACTCGTTTTAATTGATCAGTCCCGGCCGCTTTTTTGTAATAAATCCCGGCCAAAGTCGGATAAACTTTTACCACCGAACTATTAACCTCAAAATCTTGCTGAATCCCAATAAACTTTTTGACTTTCTTTAGTTCAGGAATAACAGGCGTGATATCGTTTTCCGCGCCGGATAAATTATAGTTTTGACCATAAGGGTCAATATATACGTCGGAAACGATTTGTCCGACCACGCCGGCGATAAAACCAAAAATCATGGCCAAAATTACGGTTTGTGAAACAACCCGGCCTTTTTCCTTTTTTAATAATCTATCAATAATTTTCATAAGTTAAAACCACTTAGCGGTAATTAGTATAATCAATAAAATAAAAGATCCAATAATTAAATAGCGTTTAATTACTTGCGAATCTCTAATCCCCAATAACCAATTTCTTGACAATCCGGACATTAGATAATAGCCCAGAGTCACCATTAAACCATTAACGTAGATACTGGTGGGCAAATAGTTTACAATCCAAAATAATTCCGCCGTCAGTAAAGAAATCACGGCCAAATAATGCCACCCCACTCTAGTAGTCACACCGCTGGCCCAAATTAATTGATAACTCATCAATAGACCAATAAGAACAAACAAACCAAGGAGTAGCCAAAAATTGATAGCTAAAAACAAAATTAGATTATAGAAACCACAGGCCGTGAGATAAATGGTGATTAAATTTAAATGAACCGTCACGTTTTCCAAAGAATAGGGCTCGTATTTCGGCCTGAGATGATACCGCAAAAAAATTATTTCCAGATACGCCCAAAGCAAAACCATCTGACCCAGCAAAAATAATTGCCGGGCGTATTGGCCTTCCAAAAACCCCAAAAATAACATGCCAGCCATGGAAAATAACAAAGGCGTGATTAAAAAACGCCAAAATTTTTCAATTTTTACTTCCCGACCGGTTAGCTGCCAAACGCTCAAAATAATTAATATTAAAATAACCGGCCCTAAATAGTAAACCTGCTTTGGTTGCTGCAGAATTTGTTCTGATAAGCCAAAAACCGCTAAAATAACCAACCAGGGAAGAAAATTATTAAAGTGTTTCATTATTTTTTACTTTGACTTAAATTGGTTATAACCGAACTCATCAAAGCTTTTGTATCCACCCAAGCGACCAAACTGAATTTACCATCCATTAAATCAAGTTTTTCTAAACGCGTCATTTGCATGATCTTTTGAGAAATATCCTGGCTCTGTCCCATCCCCCGGTTTAAATAATACTGCGCCAGCCAAGCAGGAACATGCAGGCTGCCGATTTTGCATTCAAGAATTTGATAAGTCAGCATTTTATTAACCACCTGCGGCTTTATTCTTAAAGTGAGATTGGCCTTAAACGGCTTGAGCTGCAAACCGTAGAATTCCAGCCAATCCGGAGTAATCACCACCTGAAGATTGGGAGCGAAACGCGAGTCCGCTTTGCTAGTTAATGCCTGGCGCAAAATATAGGTAAATTCCCTTTCCCCTAAATCAAAAACAATCAGACCTTCTTCGCTGCTTGATTTAACGCTAAAACCTTCGGCAGAGGGCTTAAAATCGCCCAGGGGAATATCAACCAAGCGAGCCGGCTGAGGCAAATGATAAAAAATCCTGGAAAAAACCGGAATATTAAAAATTCCCGTGGCCGCTACAGCCGCGACTGAAGTCAGCAAGCCAAAAACCACCACCAAACCCAGAGCCAAACGCAGCTGATTTTTAAAGGATATCTTTTTTGATTTTTTTTTCGGCGCCGGGAGTGAATCAAATTCTTTGTCCGATTCATCTTCGCTAATTATTTTTTCCGGTTGATGCCTGATAATTCTGGCCATAATTATTTAATAAATGAATACTGAGCTAAAAGCTGATTAATCTTATCCATGCCGGTTTCAATTTTTTCCTGATCCGAGGTGGCTTGCCCCTGCTCAATTAACTCCAGGCCGATCACTAAATTCAGGTGCAAATCAAGATACTTGCTCGGCGCTTTCAAAGCCAAAATCTTATCTTTGATTCCGGAAAAATTCTGACCTTGCCAGTATGGCGCCATAATGGTTTTAACATCATTTTCATAATTCTTTTCCAATTGTCCCAAATCAGCCTGCACGGTCTCGGTTTGAGTCGAGACTGAAGTCGTAGTAATAACCTCGGGTTTTAAACCGCAGCCGGCAGTTATTATGCCGACTGAAAACAAAGTAATGATTAATATAATATTTCTAGCCATAAATTAAATTAATATCACTAAAATTGAAAAAATCTTTCGCCTTTGTCTTTTTCCATTTCCACCCAAACATCATTGGCTGGATCAAATTTATAGACTTTCAGACGGTGAATTTTTTCCGTATCCGAGTGAATATATTCCACCGTCGCCTGGCTACCGATTCTTTTGGAGCCAATGGTCTTTTTACCCAAAACTAAAGGCTGACTAATAAATTCAAGCTTCATCAGGCCTAAAGGACCTTCAAACTCGACAATTTCCACCGTTCCCCCGCCCTCTTCTTCAGCCAAATCTTCCAAGCGCTGACTGGTGATACCGAAACTGTCTTTAATGGTGCCAATCGTTTCCTGCCATTTTTCTTCAGTCATATAAAAAATTTAATAATAGGTATCAAATGTTGTTTGCGAACCGGCGCGGTTCAGATAAGTTTGATGATCAATTAAACCCTGTTCGTACAATTTCTTCAGGCAAGAACGCATAGTAACCATGCCTTCACGCCGGCCGGTCTGCATCAGAGAACTAATATTAGCAATTTTACCTTCACGAATCAAATTGGCTATCGCCGGCGTATTAACCAAAATTTCCCTAGCCACGACAATTCCGCCGCCAGCTTTCGGAATCATTTGCTGGCAGATCACCGCCCTCAACACAGACGCCAGCTGCGTCAAAATTTGGCGCTGGCGGCGGGCCGGAAACATATCGACAATTCTCTCAATGGTTTCAGCGGCCGCGTTAGTATGCAAAGTTGATAAAACCAAGTGACCGGTTTCCGCGGCGGTTAGAGTCGCCGCGATTGTCTCCAAATCCCGCATTTCTCCCACCATAATCACATTGGGGTCTTGGCGCAAGGCTTGTTCCAAAGCTTCAAAGAATGTTCGAGTGTCACGGCCAATTTCTCGCTGTTCAATAATGCTTTGCTGCTCTTTAAAAATAAATTCCACCGGATCTTCAATGGTAATAATATGAGCTTTTCTTTCTTTGTTAATAAGATTGATTAAAGTCGCCAGCGTGGTTGATTTACCCGAACCAGACGGACCAGTTACCAAGACTAAACCTTGGTTTAAATGGGCCAAACGATACATGGTTTCATCAAAACCGATTTGATCCGGGGTTGGAATATCTTCGGGAATAACCCGGGCAGAAAGGGCAATTTCTCCTTCTTGCTGATGTAAATTGACGCGAAAATGTCCGCCGCAAATTTTCAAAGCAAAATCCATGCCTTTGCGGAGTTTGAAATGCTCAATATCTTCTTTATTCATTAAAGCAAAGATTGCCTCCTGCAATTGAGCGGAAACGATCAATTTTTCTTCAATGACTTCCAAATTACCGCCAACCCGCAAAGTGGGCGGATTGCCGGCCACCAAATGCAAATCAGAAGCTTTTCTGTCCAAGGCGAGTTTAAAATATTTGGCAATATCCATGGTGAATTAAAATATTAAGTTGATAAATTTAAGATTATAATTAATAAAATTATAACACAAAATCCTCATTTTTTAAAATCGTTTGATGGGCAATTCTTAAGACGTTTTGATTGTTTTGAATAAACAATCGCTGATGAGCCATATCATAATCAAACCAGCCGTAATCAACGTGTTCGTCGGAAATTTTTACCTCAACCTCACCTACTTCGCCCAAAAACAAGACCGCCGTCTGATAAATTTTTTCCTTAACACCGTCGCTAATTTGCGTATCAAAATCATAATCATACTGCTGCCGAAAACCCTCAATGATTTTGACTTCGGTAATTCCCGTCTCTTCTTGAACTTCACGCAAAGCGGTTTCAATTTCATTTTCCAAACCTTCCGGCCGACCCTTGGGAAAAGTCCAATAGTCCCCACCCCGATGCAAAAGTAGATATTTTATTGATTTGCCATCTTTTTTAAAGATAACAATACCAATGGTTTTACCTCGTTCCATAGATTTTTATGTAATAATAAAATCTAAATTCAATGTTAAAAAATCAAAATGATACGAATTAATGTACTAGCTAAATTAGATTCGAACTCTTAACTATATTTTGTGATAATCTGCTTGATTGATTCTAATGATCTGCTCAGACCCGCGATGGCGTAGTCAAAAGATTCTTTTTGAGACCCGCTCAGGTCAAATGGCTGATCTTTAAGCGATTTAATGATTGATTCTATTTGCTTACAAACTGCCGAGTAATCCTTAGGTTGCGACGATTCACCCAATTGCGATTCAATTTTTATTAAAAAATCGTTAAAAAACAAAGCCAATTCTTTTCTTTTTCCTTCGGTGGTCTTGCCGGAAGAAAAAATAAAATCTCTTAAGCCAGCAACGGTATCTTGAGCAACCGATAATTCATCGGCCATGATAGCTTTTTCAGCTAAATCATGGTTATTAAGTAAATCTTTGGCAAAAATATTACCCCTTGATTCTCCAAAAGAAATTTCAGACATACTCCTCATCGTAGCCATCGCGCGAAATATTTTATTGAGAGCTGACAATTTTTTACCCTCATCATCAAAACCACGCTGATTCTCCAAAATTGAGGCAGCTAGCTGACAGCAAGCGCCACCAGCTTGATAAAATTTTCTTGTTTCAAATTCTTCTTTCAGGCTACTGGCGGTTTTTACCGCTTCATCGGCGTCACGCTCAGACACCAATTCAAACCACGACTCAACAACACCACTATTTGAAGCATAGTAAGTATCAAAATTATTTAAAAAATCTTTATCAGTTTCAGCTCCCAGGGCAACTTCATTATTTTTTGGTTTTAAACGCTTAAGGTTATATAATTCATGCAAAATACGAACCAAGCAATTATTATAATCAAATAATTCATTTACTTCTTGTTTATTTTCGCCATCAACTTTCAGCAGATTTGAAGGCGGCATTTCCAATTCATTTACTGCCGAATCTAACTGTTCAAAAATGGCATCATAATTCTTTGTTTCTTCATCTGGTGATGATTCAAATCTTACTGACTCGCGTTTGCTATCCATAATTAATAAATTACTTATTTAAATATTTTTTTCCTTTTAAACTCTCCGGTAAATAATCTTGCTCTTCTTTCCAATCAAAATTAGGCGAGTATTTATAGCCCTTGCCGTAATCCAAATCTTGCATCAATTTCGTCGGCGCGTTGCGCAGATGAAGCGGTACCGGTTCGTCCATGGTGGCGGCTATATCTTGTTGCACTTTACCATAAGCCTGATAAACTTCAACTGATTTTTTTGCCCGCGCCATATAAACCACGCACTGCGCTAAAATGATGTTGCATTCCGGCATGCCGAGAAAATGGCAGCCCTGATAACAAGCCACAGCCTGTTCCAAAGCTTTAGGGTCAGCCAAACCAACATCCTCGACTGACATGCGAATCAAGCGCCGAGCGATATAAAGCGGATCTTCGCCGGCTTCCAGCATCCGTCCCATCCAATACATCGCCGCGTCGGCGTCGCCGCCGCGAACCGACTTATGCAGAGCCGAAATAATATTATAATGCTGTTCCCCGCCCTTGTCATATAAAAATGAAGATTTTTGCAGTGATTCTTTAATAATATCTTTATTTAAAACAATTTTGCCGGTGCTATTGGGTTGAGCGGACTTAATGGCAAATTCCAAAGCATTCAAAGCCACTCGCGCATCACCATTTGATAACGAAGCGAGATAGCGTGAGATTTCATCGCTTAAATTGATTTTTAATTCGGGAAAACCAATTTTGACTGCCCGTAAAATAATTTGTTCAATATCGTGTTCATCCAATTGTTTCAAAACAAAAACCCGGCAACGGGAAAGCAAGGCCGAAACCACTTCAAAGCTGGGATTTTCCGTGGTCGCGCCAATTAAAGTTATGGCGCCGCTTTCAACATAAGGCAATAAACCATCTTGCTGGGCTTTATTCCAGCGATGAATTTCATCAATAAAAAGTATGGTTCTTTGGCCGTTAAATTTTCGCCGGTCTTGAGCCAGCTTAACAATTTCTCTAAATTCTTTTACTCCTGAACTAACGGCGGATAATTGGACAAAAGTTGATTTGGTCATTTTGGCGATAATACGCGCCAAAGTGCTTTTGCCCACGCCCGGCGGACCCCAAAAAATCATGGAGGGAATTTGATCGCGCTCAATGGCTTCGCGTAAAAGTTTACCAGCACCAACCACATCGGTTTGACCAACAAAGTCAGCCAAAGTCTGCGGCCGCATTTTATCCGCCAAGGGCGCGTTTTGCGCCATATCTTTTTCTAATTTATGATCAAACAAATCCATAAAAACACGAATTATTGGCCAAACCTCCGGCCTCTTTGATTATATTCACTAATTACTTCATCCAAATCCTGTTCGGTAAATTCCGGCCAATTCTTTTTGATAAAAAATAATTCGGAATAAGCCGATTGCCAGGTTAAAAAATTAGAGAGCCGCTGCTCGCCTGACGTCCTAATAATTATATCCGGATCAGGCTGCCCCTGAGTCCAAAGATTTTTATTAATCAAATCCTCAGTTATTTTTTTGGCTGGAATTTTTTTATTGATAATTTTTTTTACCGCCTCGACGATATCCGGCCGGCCGCCATAGGAAATGCCAATATTAAAAATCATTCTTTTATTATTTTTGGTTTTTCTTTCGGCTTCAGCGGCTAATTGCTGAATATCTTTAGGCAAGCGTTTAATCTGACCAATAATTTTAATTCTGATACTTTCCTGATTAATCTTTTCTATATTTTTTTCGCCCAGAGCTTGACGAAATAGATCCATGAGGTAATTGACTTCCTGCTCCGATCGATTCCAATTTTCTGAGGAAAAGGCATAAACCGTTAATATACCAACTCCCCGCCTGGCACACCACTTAGCGGCTTTATTCATTATTTCGTAACCACGCTTGTGTCCCAAAAGAGTCGGTAAGCCCCGTTTTTTCGCCCAACGGCGATTACCATCAAGAATAATACCAATATGCTTAATTTGTTGTTTTGAGGTCATAAATCGCAAAATTTGCACAATAATCGCTATTTAATTTTAGCCCCTATCCCTCTTTTGGTCAATCAAAGCTTTCCCACCAATTATTGACAAAAACCTACAAAAATGTTAATATAATATGGTTGCTCTTTAAATAAAAAATTACCAGCTTTTTGACTAGAATTAAACGATTACGGTCAAAAAGCTGGTAATTATACTAGCAAGCGGCTCGCCACCGCAAAACCCAATTACACGGATGTAATACAAGAGACAGGAGTGAATATGATAGCCAAGTATTGGGCCAAGGCCATTAGCGCGGTGGCGCTATTTGCCGCGGCAAGCCTCGGCTTCGCCACGTGGATTTTAATGGCAACGGATATTCCGGAGCCGGAAGACCACTATGGCGTGATGGCCGCGGCATTCGTCGCGGGCGGCATCGGTCTCGTCTTTTTCCTAGTCGCGATGCGACAGGAAGAAGGTGGAAGGCTTCGTGACATGTTCACGAAGTATATTTTCTGACCAGACATGGCCGCGGTTTCCAATCAAATGGAAACCGCGGCCTTAAATTATTTTTGCCACTACCCCAACCACCAAGGAGACAAGCAGCTGTGAAGCGTTTTAGTAGTTTAGACTGGCAACAGGAACTGACAACCACCAGTTTATATCTGAGTGGTTTATGTATTTTAATCTCTACGGTAGCGATTTATATTGTCTACCAAATGATGTGTAATAATTACGATTATGGTCTAGATTATAAATGGCTGATAATTGTTTACTTAGCCGCGGCCATCTGCCCGTTATTCTCGTTCTTATTCATGTTATTGGCTGCATGGTTTTGCCTGGAATCAAAGGCGAAATCATAGTATCATTCGTCCTTGGCCTACTTTCGGTAGGCCAAGGCGTATTTTTTCTCAAATCAGTTGATTTAATTATTTCAATACGCTAAACTTATAGATATTCATAAATTACCGACATATAAACTGTTTTAAGTCGGGCTGTAGCGCAGCTGGCTAGCGCGCATCGTTCGGGACGATGAGGTCGCGAGTTCGAATCTCGCCAGCCCGACTTAAAACAGTTTTTTTAACTCACAACGCAGAGGCAGGCAGAGATGATGAGGTCGCGAGCCTACCTAGCGGTAGGCAGGTTCGAATCTCGCCCGCCTGCAACCCCGCGAATGCGTGGTAGCATTGCGGGCAGGCCAGATTGACCAGCAAAAATAATCTAATAAAGGGGTTATTTTTTTTGTAAAAAAAATCGGAAACTGCCTAGCCCCCAAAGGCAGTTTCCGAATACTACAAATTTTAAAACCTCCGCTCAGCCAATACGCACCGAACTCCGCGTCCGGCTGGACTGATAGATGGCATCCACCATCAGCATGAGCATCAACGCCTGATCCGGCGTATTACGCGGTTCTTCTTTACCCTCGATTACCCGGATGAAATGCGCCGCGCCCGCAATCCGTCCCATGGCCGGATCCGGCCGACAAACGATATGGGAGTCATCGCGGCTGGCCAATGGTCCCTCGCGAAAGATATGCAACGAATCCTTGGCGGTATCATCCAAGCCATCTTGACCAAAGACCCGCTCAAGGCACGCGCCAAGCGTTGCCCCTTGCAGCTTCACGCCCACCCTTTCCCGTTCGACCATCTCGGCCCAAGAGGTATGAACCTGCAGGCACTGGCCAGTAGTGAAAGTAACCATAGCATGCGCGGCGGTCTCAACGTCGGTCGGACCTGTGCCATCCACGATACCCCAAGGTCCTTTGTATTTGGGATCGTCATGAAAGTCATCGAATGTCCGAGCCAATACGTCTGAGGGTTTGGGACAGCCCATCAGCCACCAGGCCAAATCCAGCATATGCAGCAAGTCAATAGTGCATCCGCCGCCCGACTGGCTTCGGTTGGTAAACCAGGTACCAAAACCCGGAATACCCGCCCGGCGCACCCAATAGGCCTCGCCCGACCGCAGATTGGCTTGGCCGCCGGCGTGAGAATCAATCTGCTTCGACCCGCCGCTTTCGATACTCATCTTGAGAATCTCGGCCTCGGGACGATGGCGGTTATTCAGACCGGCCATCCAAATCAGCCCGGCCTTTTCGGCGGCTCTGGCCACCTCATACATCTCGATGGCATTGAGCGTCGGCGGCTTCTCGCAGTAAACGTGTTTACCTGCCTCAAGGGCCGCAATGGCCAACGGGGCGTGCAACATGTTAGGCGTAATAATACTGACCGCGTCAAGTTCGTCAATACCCAATAATGACTCGGCGGTGCTGTCGCCACGAAGGATGCTGTATTTGAACATCGCTGCGTCAACTTTGTCGGGCACAGTGTCGGCAATGGCTACCACCTCCGCACCGGCCTGACGAAAACCGGCCACGTGATAAGGCACCATGCCTCCGGCTCCAATGATCCCAATCTTGATACCCATGATCTCAATCTCCTTCGGTTTTTCCGTAAATTGGATTGGTTTGTTATGCCAAAAGAACTGACTTTTGGCGTAACAAACCCAAAAGACCACCTTTATGTATACAATTTATTCATTTAAAAGTCAATTATGCTGTTAATTATATTTTATTAAAATTATAAAAGTAGCGTTAATAAAAAACTCCCCGGGTTTGCGCCGGGGAGAAAAAATGCTTTTATTTTAATCCGAGTTTTTTTCTGATATTGGCCACCACGTCAGTTACATTCCAATCCACCTTGACCAAATACTCAAAAGATCCTAAAGACACGGCTTGAGCGATTTTTTCCGAATCGCCCAGGTTGCTTAGAATCATTACTTCCGCCCTCTTCCCCCATGAGTCCTGGCGCAGTTCAGCCAACATTTCCAAACCATTCATTTTTGGCATTAATAGATCCAGCAAAATCAAATCGGGTTTTTCTTTGATCGCCAAACCCAAGCCCTCGAGACCGTCTCGAGCCGTGAGCACCTGAATTTCACGGTCATCAAATTGCGAAGCCAAGGCTTTGGTGACTACTTCCTCGTCATCGATAATTAAAACTTTTTTCATAAATTTTAGACTGCCAATCAAGTCAGCCGATTATTTAATTGGTAAAGTAAAATACACGGTCGTACCGGCGTTCTCTTTTGATTTCAACCAAATTTTCCCGCCATGCCCCTCAACAATACCCCGGGCGATATAAAGCCCCAAACCCGTGCCTTCCGGTGAAACCGTGCGGATATTATCTCCTCGAAAAAATCTTTCAAAAATTTTATTTTGCTGATTCTCGGGAATGCCATAACCCGTGTCAATAATTGCTACCTCCCAAAAATCGTTTCTTTTTTTACAATCAATGTTAATTTTTGAATTATTAGATGAATATTTTATGGCATTGCTGATTAAATTATTCAAAAGCTGAACAATCTTTTCAAAATCAAAATTACTCATTATTGGCCGAGAGAATGGCTTGGATAACTTGATGCTAATATTCTTCTTTTTGGCCAATAGTGCCTGCTCCTTCATAGACTCGGCCATGGCACGGCATAAATCATTGGGCTTTTTAATAATATTAAATTTCCGGCCGCTTTCAATGTGTGAAACATCAAGCAAATCTCCAACCAATTTAATCATTCTTTCATTACTGCTGTAAATCTGCTGCAAGAAATCTTTCTGCTTCGCGCTCAAATGTTCCGTTTTGTCCTTAAGCAACAATTCCGAAAACCATTTAATACCGGTTAAAGGGGTGCGCAATTGATGAGAAGACATAGAGACAAACTCAGATTTCATTTGATCCACGATTTTAGCCCGGCTGACATCTCTAATAATAGCTAAGACGGCCAAACGACCCTCAAAGTCAATCACCGAACTATTAGTCTCCACCACGATTGACTGACCATCTTTTTTAACTAATTCAAATTCATAGCGGCTGGCGCTCGGTAAACCTTTCATGCGCAACTGATAATTATTTGCCACAATGGCCTGAGACTTAGCTGAAATGAAGTCTAACATTGACTTATTTTCCACTTCGGCTAAAACATATCCGGTCATATCTTGAATAGTTTTATTGGCAAATTTAACCAAACCATCTTGAATAACCAAAATACCATCATTAGAATGCTCCACCAAATTATTATATTTTTTTTCTGACTCGCTAATGGCTTTTTCCCACTTTTTATGCTCGGTAATATCTTCAATAATCGTTAAAAAATGTAACGGCCGATCATGGCCATCCCTGATTAACGTGGCACTGGCACGGCCATAGATAACCTTGCCGTCCTTTCTAATATATCGTTTATCTACATTGTAAACCACAATCTCACCCCGAACCAGGCGCTTAACTTGCTTAATATCTCTTTGAACTTCATCGGGATGAGTAATATCGCCAAATGTCATTTTCTGCAATTCGTCCTCGGAGTAACCCCAAAGCGACACAGCCGCCGAATTAGCACTGATAAATTTATTATTCAAATCCACCAAGACAATAGCAATGGGACTATTTTCAAAAATTGCCCTCATTCTCGCTTCATTGTCAGCCAAAGCCATTTCCGCCCGATGACGCGCGGTAATGTCGCGAATGTTGCATTGAATGACTTCTAAATGATCAATAGCATAAACATTACTGACAAACTCGACGCTAATTACCTGGCCCGTCTTCGTTTGCAGTGGCAAATTCTCATAATGAACATACTTTTTATCTTTCAATACTTTAAAAGCTTTCTTGGATGCCACAATGTCTTTAAACAAACCGATATGCCATAATTTTTTCCGCAAAAATTCCTTATGGCTATAGCCCAGCATGTCAATTAAATACGGATTAACCTCTCTGATTTCTCCAGTTTTAGCATCTAAAATCAAAATGCCATCTTTGGCCGCTTCAAACAAACGTCGATATTTTTGCTCAGATAATACCAACAGATTTTGTGCCTGGCGCTGCTCAGTAATATCACGAAAATTCCAAACCCGACCTACTATTTTTTCGTCTAATATCTGCGGCACGGAATACCTTTCAAAAATCCTTCCATCTTTGAAATTTATATAATCAAAACTTTTCTTGCTGGGGTGCCGATAAAGGTAATCAACTTTTTCCAAAAACTCTTTGGGATTCTTTAATTGTTTAATTACAAAGGCTAACAGTTTGTTATCGTCTTTTTGCGCAACCAATCTGTCAGGAATACTCCAATATTGCTGGAATAACTTATTATAAAAAATCACTTTCCCTAAAAGGTCAATCACCAAAGTACCATCATTTGAAGCCTGCATCATTGAATCCAGCAAAGAATAATTTTTTTGCAGTTCAATCTGGATAAGTTTACTGGTCGTGATGTTGCGAGAAAAACCCATTACCGATCTCACTCTTGATTGATTATCTTTAATCGGCACCAATTGATTGCTCAGCCAATATTGACCAGAAGGCAAAATGGTAAGCTTTTCGGAATAAAACGGCCGCCCAGTTTTTAGAACCTGATTAACACTTTTCGCTTGTTGCCGATAAACCTTGGCTGGAAACAAAGCTTTAATGTTCTTGCCGACAATTTTTTCCGGCGTTGAATTAAACAATTTTGAGCCAAAATTATTTACATAAGTAACCACTAGATTCTGGTCAATTATATAAATAGAGTCTTGAGCCGCTTCGGCCAAAATTGAATAGCGATTAGCCATTTCTCTGTTGGCGGTAATATCCCGAAAAATTCCCATCAAAAAAACTTGGGATCCAAATTTTATTCGGCTAAAATTCAAAGAAACAAGTTTAATCCGATCATCTTTGGTCAAAATTTCAATTTCAATCACCCCGTTAAGCTTGTCTTTGACTATCTGCCTAAAAGCATGCATAACTTCCGCCACGCTTCTAGCCGGGTGCAATTGATTGACGGAAAGTTTTAAAAATTCTTCTTTGGCGTAACCAAAAAGTTCACAAGCCGCCGGGTTGACATCAACTACCTTTCTCGCGAAATTAGCAATTACCACGCCATCCGGAATATTCTCGAAAAGAGTTAAATATTTTTTATCATCCCCGCCGGATATAAATTTTGAATTATTTGATAACCAATGATTTTTCATAAAATCTAGTTTGATCATGAGATGCCTTTGCTTAAAAGCGTCTTTCGACTTCGATAAAGCCAAAGCCAAGTTAATAGCATTACTGCCAAAGCCACAATAGTTGTTTGCAAATTCAAATAATTAAATATCTGCACCCAAAGATTGCGTTTAACGGTGAAAATACTGATGGCACTGGGGCGGCTCTTAACCTTGGCGGCCGCGTCTAAAGTAACGGCAAAAACCGTATGATCGCCCGGTGCCAAAGCCATCAACTTCTGCGAATGATCCACGCGCCAGTTTCCCTGCCCGTCAGTTCTAGTGCGATAAATTAGAGCCTGGCTGCTATGGACATAAACGATAACATCCTGATTGGGCAAAGCCGTTCCGCTAAAGGTTATAATATCGCTACTGGCGGCAGGAATTTGAACTAAATTTACTTTCGGCAAAGGCAGGCCGGGTAATTCAATGGCTTCGGCATTTTGACTAATAAGTTCTGATGGCGCCAAGGGCGTAGGCGTAATGGGTGAAACTGGGGCTGGAGTTTGAATCCCAATACCGGCAGTAGCCGCTAAAGTGGTTTTGGTTAAAGCTAGATTGGTCGGTAAACTAACATTACCGGCTTGATCCGAGGCGGTGATAACGAAATTATGCTGGCCATTGCTTAGCGCCAAAGTTGTTGGTAATTTGAAATTCCACGCCCCGAGGCCGTCCGCGCTGGCCGTGAATTTTTGGCCACTATCCAAAATAATATTTATGGTGGCAAAAGGAATCGAAACACCAAAAATTGTAGGATTGGTATCAGTAACATTTTCTTCGGTTTTGGGGCTAATAATTAACGGCGCGGCTACGCCAAAAATAATATCAACGCTGATTGAGTCCGAAAATTCACTGACATTACCGGCGGCATCATAAGCTCTAACCTTTAAACGATGCGAGCCTTGAATTAAATTCAATGATTGCTGAAAAGCACCATTGGCTGCCGCGGTGGCAGAAAATCCCGCCAGTAAACTGTCATTATCATAAAGCTCAAGCCGCGAACCAGGCTCGGATAATCCGGAGATTTCCAAAATTGGATTTTGGCTGGGCGAAACTACCGGATTTAGCAACGGCTTAATGGGCGCGGTGCTGTCCGGCAGATAAGCCATGCCACCAGCCGTCTGAACCGGAGTCGCCGCTGGGGTCGGAGTTGAAACGGGCTGAGTAAAGACATTAATCTGATTAGCCGCGGCTCTGTGACCAAAATTATCCACCGCCCAGATTCTAACAAAATAACTACTAGTCAGATTTAATCCGGTAATAGTCGTAGAAATTGTTAAAACATTAGACAAGTTCGCGTCATTGACCACGCCCCACAAATTGGCGGTGCTGGTTTGATTAATTACGTCATTTTCATTGGCCCCATGCCATAATTCATAATGACTAAAATTGGCATCGCTGGCCACCGGCCAGGTTAAGGTTACGTTATTATTGTTTGTTCCAAACTTGTTTAAAGCGATCAAATTCAAAGGCGCGGCAGTATCCAAAGCAAAGTTTGCCGATTCATAATAAATACTGGCATTGCCATGACTGTCAGTGGCCTTCAGGCGTGCTCTCATGTTGGAATTTTCATGATCAATGTAATCAGCGGCGCCATTCCAGCTAATTGATTTATTGACCCCAGCCGCCAGGTTATTGCCTAAATCACCGGCCGCCGATAAGGTTGAAACTGCCCAGGTTAGACCACCATCAGAAGAAATATTCAACGTCGTCGTAGCTTGATCATCTAAATCATAATTAACAGTAAATAAGTCACTGCCGCCTTGCTGAGTCGCCGAAATATTTGAAATAACCGGCGCCTTAGTATCTAAACTAAAACTGGCAGAGGAGATAAAGCCACTCTGGTTGCCAAAATAGTCTTTAGCTCTGACTCTGATTTTCATGTTAGTCACGTCATAACCCGAATAATCAGTTGAGGCTTGCCAGGTAAAACTTTTAGCTCCAACACTTTGACCCGCACCAATTGAACCGCTAACCGTGGAAGTGGCCACTGCCCAAGTGCCGCCGTTGTCCGCAGACACGCCAAACTCCACTAAGTGCCCGGCCGACGTCAAGTCAGCCAAAGTATAATTTATTAATACATTACCGGTTCCGGAGATTTGACTGGCTGAAACAGAGGAAACCGCCGGCGCCTTAGTGTCTAAAGTAAAATTATCAGACACGGTTGAGCTGCCGGAGTTACCATATTTATCAAGGCCAAAAATTTTAATTTTTATCGTATTGTTTTCCTGGCCAGAATAATCCGTAAAAGCCTGCCAAGTGGCCTGGCGATTGGCGCCGGCTGTTACGCCAGAACCAACGTCACCGCTTAAAGTGCTAGTCGATACCGTCCAAGTGCCACCACCATCACCGGAAATACTCATCACAATATCATTACCGGCGCCGGAATTATCATTTAAGTTATAGCTAATGGTAACCAAACCGGTAGTCGGAGCTTGGGCAAAATTGATATTACTAATCACCGGGCCCAAAGTATCAACATAAAAAGCTGAAGATTCGGCCAAATTACTATCGGTAATACCATCATTTGATTTTAACCTGACATAAACCGTCAAATTTTCCTGATTGGGTAAATCCGCGGCCGCATCCCAGGCAAAGACATAAGCTGAACCAGCCGAAGAGAAAATCAGATTATTTTTACCGCTTGAGCCGACGCCGGCTTTTTCTGTCATGGCGTGCCAAGTTGAATGATCAGTTGAATATTCGTAAGCGTTCAAGTTGTTTGTGTCATTCTGGCCGTCTGTGCCCGAATAAGAAATTAAAACATAATTACTGTTTAACTGCTGACTCGCACTGATAATATTGATAACCGGCGCGGTATTACTAATGGCCGCTTCCGAGGAATAGTTTGATTCAGAGCTTAGAGCATGAGCCGCGTCGCTGGGGTTTCTTGATTTAATTTTAA
>JBAYMO010000016.1:0-40112 GCA_041663485.1 Candidatus Buchananbacteria bacterium
GTTTAAAATTTGTGCCATCAAACCAGAAGGCGATGCGGAGGGTGTCGCTGGCGGATCGGTAACGCCTTCAGTGGTGGCAAAAACCGGTGAAACTAATAAGCCAAAAAAACCAACTAAAATAAAAACCATGATAAAAATCTTGAGAATTCGTTTAGCTCGATTTTGGCTAGTCAAAGATATCATAATTTATTTCTAAGGATAGACGATTATTTCTCCGGTGCCGTCACCCACAGCATTAATTTTGCCATAAGGCTGCCAGGCATCAGCACGACTACAATTATTGCCATAATAACCGGCCTGGTCGGAACTGCCATGAACCACCGTCGAGCTATTACACCAATTCCAATTATCTTTAATTTGCACTTGAGGCAAAACTCGGCAATATTCCGACGGACTTTGAGCCGTATTGGTGCCACAACAACTAACGCCGGTGCCATTCACCTTGGCCCAGCAAGTTAATTTGCCATCAGCCTCAGCCGCCTTTAAATCCCAATAGGAATAAATATGGCTGGAGACAAAAGGTTTCTTTTCGTCTTCACGACTCAGAAGCGCCTGACCAGATAAAGTGGTTTTATTGCCATCTCCCCAATCAATACTGTAACCGGTCAAAGGTAATTGCTGCGGATCAACTTTAACGGTAAATGATAAGGAAATATAATCACCGCCGTAAATGGGAATGTCAAAGCCAGTGGCCCCGTTGGCCTTAATGCCGATAATTCCCGGCGGAATGGCGCAAAAATCATTATTGCAAAAACCACCGGCACAATCAGCATCCTGGACACAGGCCTTGGTATTATTATTACTGCAAACAATCGGCGGTTCACAAGTGCCGCTCGGACAATCAGCTGCTCCGGTGCAGGCAATGCCGTCATTGACTCCACCCTGGCATTTATGATCCGGCCGCTGATTGCCCTCGCAAATTCTGGTCGGTTCTTTCCAGGTCTTGAGCGAGCTAGGTATGCTAGCATTGCCCCAGGCGGTTTCTACCGGCACATAAGATTGATTAATAGTTCTGACTTTACAGCTAGTACCCGACGGACAATTATCTTGGCTGGAAGTTGGATCGCAAATCATACCCTTGTTCGGCCCGCCAATACAGCGATAAGTCGTCACAACATTGTCACTGCAGGAAGAAAGGAAACAACAACGATCGCCGCTATGACTGCCGCTTTGGCAACGCAGCGCGGTTTGAGAACAGTAGCTGCCCAGCAAATTATTTAATTCCTGAGCAAAAAGCAAGGAAGCGGTGCCAGTAATTTGGCTTAACAATCCGCCCTTACCCTCCAAAATATCTTCGTTAGATTCGCCACTACTAATCGCGTTTCGGATAATGTCGGCCAAAGTCGCCGAATCGGTGCTACCACTGCCGCCAATCGCGCTCAAAATTGTGCCAAATAAAATATTTAAAATTTCATCGGTTAAAGTTGTGTCATCGGTGGTGATACCGGCGCGGATTAAAATATAATGGATGAAGGGCACGCAAGTACCTTCACCGGCGCCGCAATCAGCGCTGGAAGAACAAGCCTGCGGACCGCAAGCCGTTACCGCCTGCACCACCAATTTACCCACGATAGTCGCCACGAGCGCCGGTCCATTCACGCCGGCATTAGTATAACTGCCTTCAACCACCAAGGAACTGATGGCTTCCACAAAAGTGGTCCAATCAACACAATCAACAAAACCGACTTCGCAAATTGAACCATCATTGTTGCATTGTTTGAAATTAGTACTGGTGTCAACGCCGCAAAGACTTTCCGGACAGGCGCATTCTACTGGCGTATTATCAGCCGCCGTTTTAGTGCTGCCGGCGGCGTCTTTGCAAACACCGTCGCCTTGAAATTCCCAAGTATTATAACTCTTGGCAAATAAACGCTGAAGCGATGACTTACCTTGAGCCAGAGTGGTGGGAACAATATTTTTTGTGGTATTGGCCGGGGTCGGATAAATACAATTGGCATTATCGCTTGAGTCGGAAAGTTGGCTGCAGGAAGCCGGTAGGCCGGCGCGAACCTGGAAAGGATCGGTATAAATATCGGTTTGCGGTTTCTGCACAAACAACGGCTGATACCAAGCACCGCTGATTAAATTCCAATTGCTGGGATCATCGCTGGGATAAGGCGGAATTAAAGCGCCAAACGGCGGATAATCGTATAAGTTGAGATAACCCGTGCCGGGCGCCGCGAAAATTTGGCCGGAACGGTTGCCGATTCTGTCCCACCAGGCTTTATTTTGGCCATAAGGCGTAACAGTTTGCGTTACATACTGGCACCAGGAATTAGCAGTTTCGATTTCAATATCCGCGTCCGCGCAAATACAATTGGCGCTGGTGGTTTCAAAGCTGATACTCTTTAACACATCGCCGGACGAGAAACTCAAAGTAGCTCTCATGCCCAAACTGGGAGAGATATATTCATTCTTGGTATCGGGATTGGCAAAGAAATAAAATTTGCCATAAGCGCCGCCGCATTGATCAGTCGCCGAACAATCGCTAATTGAAGATATAACCGCGATTTTTTCTATTTGCCACTTCTGGACATTCCAACTTTCCGGCGGCGTCCAAACGAAATCTCTTTGTCTGGCGCTTTTGTCTGACGGGGCTTTTTTGGCGGAAGCACAAATGTTACCGTCTTCAAACATGCAGGCATGATAACGATAATGGCTTTCTTTCGCGCCCAAACAATAATACAATGGCTGCTGGGCAATCAACGGCTCTTGAGTTACGAAACCGCCTTGAATTAGTTCCACTGGCCACCACATTAAGCACTGGCTCGGGTTAGCCGGATCCGACAAAGTGCAATAACCCAGCCAACCTTGATAATGATAACCCTCAGTGCTGTAATAATCGCAAGACAAAGAACCGGATTCGGGATAAGCTCGGCAACCCTGAGGGACAAAAACATTATTATTGGCGTTATCACGACCAACTTCCAGGCTCGGCTTGAGCTTAATATCATCAAAATAAGCACTGCCGGTTATTTTATGAACAGGCTGATTGGCTTGTTTAGAACATGGGTTAGTTCCACGATTGCCGGTATCAGGATTCCAATTTTCCAGTTTTATTCTAATGGATACGGTTGAAGCGTTGGTTTGGAACTGGCCGACTTTAAAAGTCCAAGACTGGCCGGAATTCAAACGCATAGCGCTTAGTTCATCACCGGCCTCGCCAATGATGCCAATTAAATTATCCTGACTGTCATACTGCTCAATCACAATTCGCGCCTGGCCTTTAATTAATTTCTGAGTATTGATATAAGCGGAAATGGTATATTCAGAATTGGCAAAAACATCAATTTTTTCCGAAGCCACCACGTAAGGACCACTGAGTTTAAAGAAGTTTAAGCCTTCGGGCGCGGCCGCCGGCAGACCTTCCTGCTGAGCCGTAATCGCGTCGGCGATCACTTTGGCATAATCCTGTTTCCAAATATTAGTTTTGAATTCCTTTACTGTCGGAGCCGTTAAAAGCGGGCATTCCAAATCCCAGCCATACGGCCGTAAATCCGCCCCGGCACTTTCGAAATTTGTGCTCGGCGAGTAGCCGATCGCGCCCACCTGCTTCATTTCCGCGAAAGAATAATCTCCGGCAATCGCGACTGACTGACTGCCAAATGATAAACCAGGCTGGGCAAAACCGCTCATATTTTTAATTTTTTCCGGGTCTTGATAAGTGGAGACTCGCTCACTGCCTTCGTTCAAATTGACAAAGTCCAGACAATTGCCGTTCGTATCAGCGCTTTGGCAAAGGCTCAGACCGCTGCAATATTTTTTGTCGGCGTTTTTATCGTCGGTATCATTAACATAGCTGGAACAATAAAGCCAAGCCGCGCAAGTTCTATCCGGCACAACTTTTAGAATTGAATTTGAATCGGCAATAGCCTGACCGTTATTGCTTACCGCCAAACCGTTATTAATCGCCTTTTCTGTCTTGTCAATTCCGGAGACATCGGCGTCAAAACTTAAATAGGTAATATCATTTTCACCCAAGTGATAGTTCACCTGACTGCGATCGTTAAACAAGACACAACCGGATTTTTGATTGACGATGCCATTGCAGGATAATTTATCAACGGTATTTTCCAAAAGATAATACTCACCGGTTTCTCTAATAGCAACTTCATTCAAATATTGTCTGGCCACGCTTCTTAGATTTGTGCCGATAATTCTAATTTTACAAATTTGGTCAACCGGTACATGAAAACGTCCGGAATAAGTTCGATCAGCGGGCAAATTGGCGATATCGCTACTGGTTCGCGGATCATTTTGATAAATATTAGTACTAATCAAGGCGGAGTTGGCCGTGGTTACCACGGAGCTGTCGAATGAACTCAATCCCGGACAGTTGATTAAATCGATACTAATAGCGTCATCAGTACGATTTTTTTCTTTCTGATCAATGCTTAAGGTGTACAAAGTCTGATGCTTTAACCAAATTGACTGAACTAATTTACTTCCATCTTGTTGCCAGCCGTCAGGAATATCATTATTATCAACGTCGCTGGAAAGGTCGCCATTACTGACAGTATTTTTGGCAATATCGCTTATTGGATCAATAAAGAGATTACAGGTGTTATTGTCATTGGGACAATTACCGGCAAAACCTTTACCCGGATGAGCCTCGCCCACCGCCGGTAAAACCAACGGACAATCGGGCGTACTTGATTGCGTGTCGCTTCTAAACCAGGCGGAAACATTTTTCCCCGGAATTAATTTATAATCGCAAGTGTTATTTCTAGGATCCTTAAAATACGCGAACCCGTCATTGGTTTGAAATTCCTCACAACCGACTTCATTATGGCCGCACAAAATTGTATTATATTTATTCGGATCATTAATTAAAAATTTATCAACAAAAGAGGAGACATAGGTTTCATTGGTAGCATTAATTTTGGTCAGAGGCGAGCCCAATTTTTGACAACCCTTGGCTTGAGCATTGCATTGATAATCAGCTTGGTTAACAATATAAGTCATTTTATCTGCCGGGACTGTTACTTTGGCCAAAGCGTCCGCCTCATTGGCCGAAAAAGCAAATGGCGTGGCCGAATTGTAGGTATCAATCATGGCTTCGCAACCGACGACTTCCTCGCGGCAAAGATGGCTAAAAGATTTCAAGTTATGGACTAAATTGGTCTTATCACGGTATTGCTTGCAACCTAGCATGTACTGGGGAGCCGAAATCGGGGTGGCCAAAAACGGATTGGTATCGCAACTCGCCGGCGTCGTCCATGAACCTTTAATGGCATAAATATAATTTTGAACTTCCCTAATTTGAATATTATCCAAATAATAATCCACAGCCGAACTGTCAGCGAGCAAAAATTTCAGCGCGGCGCGGGATGAGATAATATCGCTTTTATCCCCCGCAATCGGGCCGATGAGATAATATGACCATTCGCTGCTAATCTTTACTGAACCCAAATCTCTAACCTTAGCGGTATCTTGAGTATTGATAAACTGAGCTTTCAAAGTCGCGTTATTGGCAGCTGATTTAGCCCAAAAAGAAATTAAGTAGGTTTGATTGGGCTTAATCTTATCATTAATAACACTACAGTAATTCGCGTTAAGATTGATTAAACAGGTCTTATTTTTTGAAAGGCATTTATTGGCTCCCGCGATAAAACAGGCACTAGTTATCGTATCTGAACAAGCCGGTAGATCCGCCGTACAAATTGTCGCGCCATCATCGGTTAATTTATCAGTCGCGGTCTGAACCACCTGGCTGGATGATTTGATTGAGTGTCCGCCAACCGACAAGGCTTCACTGGAGATTGAACCCAAACCCCAGCCCATAATATCACCGTCTTCAAAATTCTCATTAAACGCCGTGTAGACATTGCCCGCCGCATTACCGCGATATTCACGACAGCCGGCTGATTGAGCCGAGCAGGTAATACCTTGATTAGGAATGGCTTGATAAATACAAACGTTGTTAGTGCTATCCCAACTACCCAAGCTGCTTAAACAATTTTGCTGATTTAAAATGTCATCACTGCTTAGTTTGGTTTTACGATAAGGATGACAGTCGTTGGAGCAGCTGACCGTATTTTCATAAATTCGATAATAGATTTGACCATTGGTACCGTAGAATTCCTTGCAGAAAGGATTATTGGCAATATCTTCGGAGCCATTGCAGCAGGCCGGATTACCACTGGCATCTAAATTTTTATCCGCGCACCAAGCGTCAGGCAAATCCGAAGCGGCCAAAACATTTTTCGGCGCGTCAATATACGGCGCGCTGGAAGACGCGGACAAGTTAAATGATTTCAATTGATAGCCCGCTTCGTCCGAGCCCTGCCAAGTATAAAAGGTTTGGCAATTAGCCGTTGGTTCAGCCGGTTTGGCGCACAAACGCAGATGAATATAATACTGCCGAGATTCGCCACCGCTTTGAACTTCATCCAAATTCGTGAATTCATCACAACCGGCCTGATCGGCACTGCACATTTTAGCTTTGGCGGGAATAAAATAATCAAGCGATTCTTGACGTTCTAAAAAAGTCTTGGATTGATAGAAAGCGTCATAACCCACGCATTCCGCGGGACAATAATCCGTATAGGCGGCCACCGCCGGTAAAACGGAAGTAAAATTGCCTTTGGCTGTCGGCGTAAACAATTGACAACCGACTTCATCTTCCTGACAATAGGGTGCGTATTTATTGCATTCAGCCGGATCAACTTCGTGGCAGCAAAATGCCCCGCTCGCGTCGCAACTATCAGCGATGCAAACACCGCCACCAGCACAATCGGTATTAGTTGAACAAGTCTGTCCGGCCTTATCACCACCCGAGCAGAATTTTGACCAAACCATGTTTTCACCCAAACATTGATCTTTGTTTACATCTTTAAGAATATTAGGATTGGGTCGAGTTCGAGTATAACCTTTGCAACTTAAAGCATCCGGCGCCTTCTTTAAATAGACCAGGTTATTTGCCCCATAATCTTTATAATCAGACGCCACCGGATTTCTGGTTTCGACTTCTTCAATTTGAACGCCATCAATATAGATAGCGGTTGCATTAGCCGAACCATTATTAAATGACAAACGGAAATTATAACCGGCAATGCGAGTCGTAATCGAATCTAAAATAAATCTCTGCCAATTAGTCGTTAGTTTTAAATTATTTTCACCGTTAATGACGGCCACTTGATAATCGACGACGCAATGGTTGCTGGTGGGATCATCGGCGTTGTAACCAGTACAAACCGACGCTTGATTGTCTAAGGTGCAAGCGGTAGTTAAATCACTACTACAGTAACTGTTATTCGGGGCAAAATTAGATAAAATTTCGGCATACCAAAGATTAGTCGCGGCATCGGCACTGTTACTCTTGGCCCAAAAAGAAATACGATAAGTCGTATTCGGCTTCATGCCGATAATGGGCATGGTCTCAAAATCACGCCAATGATTTTGTTGGCTGCCGTTGGTTAATTTCAAAGCATAATTACCGGTAACACCCGAGGCTCTTTCAAAAGCATTACCGCTATCCCAGCTGGCACCTTTTTGCCAGCCTAAAGGCAGGCTGGTGAAATCAGACCAATCATCAAAGCTGCCGTTTTGCACTAAATTCGTGCCCGCGCCAGCTTTTAGACTAATAAGTTGACTGCAGCCCGCATCATCTTCGGAGCAGGCAACGGCATCGCGATCCAAGTGAAGCTTGGATTGATCTTTTTCCATATTGCCCACCATGGTTAAAGTAATGGGACTGGTAATACAGCTTTCGGAAACTTTAAAACTATCAAACCAAGCCGTACCGCTGATTTGTCCGGAAGGATTTTCTACGGTGATTCGAATTTGCACTGGTTGACTAGCACTGGTAACGACAAAATCAATACTGGCCGGCTGCCATTTTTTCGACAAACCAGTCGGCACGTCAATTTTAGCCGGACTGTTGCCTGTTAACGCGTCAGAAGCGTTGATTATTTCAATTTTAATATTGCCGCTATTTAAAGTGTTATAAACATACCCGCTAAAAGTATAAGTAGCTGCCTTCAAAGTTAAATTTTCCGAAGTCAAAATATTATCACCCTCGGCAATAGCAGCGCCAGAGTTATAAAATCGAATACTGTTTTTGCCTAATTTGACTTGGTCTTGGGCGCTGCCAGCTTGACGGAAATAATTCAGGTTGCCATACCATTTATATGATACGCCTGATTGATCACCAGTGGTGCTGGTGGCATTTTCAAAGCTGGGATTGGGCAACAGATTCGTTTTGCTTTCGCAACCGGTAACTTGGCAGTTAACGCCGCCGCGGGCAATAGTGCAGCCGGTATTAATAACACAAGAGTTTTGCGTCGATTTCCACCACTGGGAAGTGCTGGCGCAAGGCTGGCTTAAATCCAATTTGATACTATTCTCGGTATCATAACAAAAACTTTGGCCGGAGCTGACCGTACAAGCCGCGGTCATTCTGCAACCGACCACGCCGGTGGCGCTATCAATATCATGTCCGGCACAAGTTTTTAGAACTTTCTCACTTTCATTAACACAAGACCAGACGTTGTTGACCGAATTGAATTCCGTACAATACCATTGGCAGCCGGCATTATCTTTATTGCAGCCGTTATAATCAATGGAATTACGTAAGTAGCTGGCAATTTCACCGGTTGGTTTTTGAAATGTCGTACAAGTATTATATTGACTCGGACACTTGGTACCTTGCAAATCCCAAATTCTCTTTTCTTCCGTACAATAACCATAGTACAAACAGCTGCCGTCATTGGCTTTTTGAATACAGGTTTGATAATCCGCGCAATACTGATCGCGAACTACCTGCCGCACTGGCGGCGTATCGTTGATATCGGTATAATCTCCGTCTTTGTTAGAATCTTTACCGCTGGAAATTTTTTCGGAAGAAATTTTAGCGCCATAACCCTGAGCCTTGCAGTAATGATCCGGCAATTCCAAAACCCAGTCTTTATCCACTAAACCTTTAAAGGCGCTGCCCGTGCGATCATATTCGGCCATTAACTTATTCAAAGTCCAAGTCTCGCTTGGATAAAATTCCTGCGCGACTTTGGCCGCCAACTCCCAACCAACCGGCACCACTCGATGAGCCCGCAGAATTAAAATACTGCGATAAGGCATGCCGTCTTGAATGGTCGACGCCTTGTAGCCAAAAGGTGCGTCGCCATTTATTAAGCCTTCGCCGATAGCTTGCGCCAGCGTGTACTTCTTTTCAATGGCCGAACGAAACGACTCATCAATTACGCACTCTTCCGGACCGGGATTATTCGCGTCAAGACAAACAAGCATTTTAGACATTATGTCATAAGGTCCAGTTTCCTTAGTTCCGGCCGTTAATAAACCCTTATAACGTTCCTTGCTGGCCTGCATGGAAGTAAATAAGGTGGTGCCGGTATCTCCGGAATACAAATCTTGATCTTGGGGCTTAGAAAATAAATCAACCAAAGACCGGCCTAAGTTCTCACCGGCTTCCAATAAATCCAAAGCTTGATTGGTTTTATCACCCGAGGATGAAGTATCGCTGGACGTACCGCGCAAAGCGGCCAGACCTTCTTTAAATATTCGCTGTAAAAGTTTTCCGGCTAAAGTATTGATAAAATTACTCAAAGCATTCATGAAAATATCACCATAATCCAGCTCCTCTTCTGTAATAGTGCCCTTAGCTAACATTTGTCTGCCTTCTTCGGAAACTAAAAAGTGCGGCGTTAAAATTTTGCCAAACTTTGACGTAACCGGTTTGGTGCCATCGCCTTCTTCACGATCCTTGGTACCGGCTTCTCGAACTTTGGCTTGATATTCATAATATTTACCGAACATGCCGACAGCAATACCTAAATCATTTTTTTCCGGATCAAAAACCAAATCAAATTTATCCAAAAAATCCGGATCATCGGCAAAATCCTGCCAATTTTTCACCAATTCCGTGACAGTACAGTCTGGCTTATCCGGCTTAGTCATTTTACCGATACCTAAACCCAACTGCAGCTTAAATTCGAAACTTGAAGGATTACACAAATTAAACCCTAAAAAGTCATCGCTGAAAGATTCCAAAAATTTTCCGGCGGCGCCATCAACTAAATCCGTTAGATACGCGCCCCAGCCGTCAGTATAAAACATTGGCTGCTGACCCTGGCCGCCGGAGGCCAACCAAGTCGCGATATCATAAGCCATGGTGTTTAACAAATAACTCAACCCGGATTTTCCGGCCGTATAGACAGCATCTTCAAGGGTTTTCCATAGTGAATCACGAGCCTGAAATGACCCGGCAATCCCTTCTACTGATGTTTGAAAAGTTCCAACGTTATTAAAAATACTTTTAAGCCAATTGTTACCTCGAGCATCATTGACTTCCACATCTTCGACGATCACTTCTTCGGCGTTTCCGCTGCTTTCGCGCTGAGTTTCCAAATCCGGATAGGCTTGAGCTTCTAACGGATAAAGCAAGGCCGGCATAACCGTACTAAAAACCATACTGCACATAACCACAGTCGTGACGGTTTTTTTCAATCGAGAGATTAGTGCCGTTAAATTTTTATGCTCTTGTTTCATTATTGAGTTGAAGATTTAGACGCGGCTAAGGTTTCTTTAACTAATTGCATTAAACTTTCATCTGAAACCTGATCCAAAGTCGCTTGGGGAATACTGCCCTGCTGCTGCAGTAACTGACGAATTTGAGCCGGCGTCATGCTATTAATTTGTTCCAGAGTAGTACCAGCTGAACTTTGATTTGAAGCCACCGCATTACTGTCAGTGGCCCCCAAGTTATCCTGCACCATTTGTAGCAGTTCCGCGTCAGATATTTTATCCAATTCCGCCTGAGAAATACTGCCTTGCTGCAAAAGCAGCTGGCGGATTTGGCTGGCCGACATGGAATTAATTTGATCGGCCACGGACGCCGTCGTATTGGTGCCAGAAGAAGCTGAAGTTTTTGTTGCCCCGCTGCTTTCAAGAATTTGTTCATACGCCGCGATAATTGATTGATCGGACAGAGCGTCAACTTGAGCCTGAGACATACCGGCGCTAACCAATATCTGGCGTAACTTTTCCGTGTCAATATCAGCCGCACCAGTCGTGGCAGTTTCGGAATCAGCGCTGGTCAAATCCGACCAGGTACCAAAACAATTCTGACCTTCGGGACAATTTGGATCATGACTGCTGGAAATTTCATTTTTGTCTTCCAAACCATCACTATCGCTGTCTTGCAGATAAGGGCTGGTTTTATAAACATAAAGCTCATCATAATCGGACAAACCATCCTGATCCGTATCTTTATTTTTCAAACCAAGTAAATCATCTTTATCTAAATCAGTATTGGCAGCCACTTTCTTTGATGCCGGTTGCCGAAACGCCAGCTTGTCCTGCAATTGAAAAAGACCCAGGATAATAGCGCCTAGGCCGATAATAACAATCCCAAAAGAAAGTAACGTCTCCGTTTTTTTGGCATCCTGAAAAAACTCCTTAATTTTGATTTTATCTGATTTAATCTGAGAATTATCATGATAAATATCTTCAAGAATTTTGAGCTTATCTTTTTTTCTGCCTACAAAAGCCATTTTTTTGAAAATAAATTCTCCCAAAAATTCAAAGGAAAATAAAAACGTTTTTTTATCAAAACTAAATATATTATAGCAGAAAAAGTTATCCCCTGGCAAGGATTCAACCGCGCTTTATTTAAAATATATTTTAAGACTTTTTGCAAGGTCAAACCATTGAGCAATCGTCAAGTTTTGTGCCCGAACTTTTTGATCCAACCCGATCTCGGCCAGACATTTTTTGGCTTCTGCCTGAGAGATCTTCAGCCCGGCCGCTAAATTATGTTGCAATTGCTTTCTTTTGGCGGAAAATCCCATTTTTACAATTTGCCAAAAAATATTTTCGCTAACTTCAGAGAAAAATTCTACTCGCTCGGCTTTTGATTTGATATTTCTTATCCTTAATATAGCTGAATCAATCTCCGGCTGAGGCCAAAAATCACTTTTAGGCACATAATCAATCAACTCGGCTTGGCCATAAAGCTGAACTGAAATCGCCAGTAGACTCAGCTGGCCAGGCTGGGCGCAGATTCGTTCAACCACTTCTTTTTGCAAAAGTAAAACAATTTCTTGGGGCGCGTTCTCGGCGGTTAAAAAATTTCTTAGAAAAACTGAGGTAATATTATACGGCAAATTAGCCACAATTTTATAATCCCCCAGCCGGCTCAACCAATCACGATTTTGACTCAAAAATAAAATATCTTGATTAATTAATTCTAAATTGACCGCTTTAATAAATTTAATTTTTAAAAAATCAAAAAGTTTGCGATCAAGCTCAACGCTCACCACCATTTTGGCTTTTTTAATCAAACTTTCCGTCAGAATTCCCAGACCCGGTCCCACTTCCAGCACTGAGTCATGACTGGCTAAATTCGCGGCCGCGATAATTTTTTCTATCACCTGAGAATTGATTAAAAAGTTCTGACCCTTGCTGCGAGCCGGGGCAATATTATAAAGACGCGTAATTTCTTTAACTAATTTTAAATTTTCGCTTTCCATAAATTCAAAAAATTATTTAACATCTGTTTTAATCCATGTTATTATTAATTTATGATTTACTGGGATATTGTTTTAAGAAAAAAAGTAAGTTTTTGGCTAGCTCTACTTAGTTTGGCTTTGGTTACGGTTATGGCCGCCTGGGCACTGTCGGCCAAAGCGGTCTCGGGCGGAAAAAATATCGGCCTGTTAATTACCAGTCCCGCCATTAAATGTTCGCTTGATCCGGGCACTCCGCCCCCTGGCACCTGTTTTGCCACTTGTCCGATTTGCGGCGCCCTCAGTAATACTTGCGCCAGTTTGTTTGAAGTACGCGCCAAAAAATTAGGCGGAACTTCGGGCTTTAATCCCTTGTTTAATTCAACGGCGCTTTGCTTAACTAACCCGAAATTGACCAAGGGCGGCACTTTCAAACCGGGCGCGAGATGTTTAGGCCAAGTTTTTGGCATTGGACCGCACACTCTGAATAACTTTGGTTGCAGTAAATAATTAAAATTTGATCGCCCCGAGCCGTAAAATTTTTACTTTATCCTCTGAAACCTTAATAATCGTTGAGGTTTTTATATTTTTTAACCGGCCAGCCGATAGAATTAAGTCAGGCTGATTTTTTTTATTTTTAAATTCCTTGATTACAACTTGATCGTTATACGGCGTCGGCTGGCCGGTTAAATTGGCCGAAGTCGCGATTAATGGTTGGCCGACACGTCTGGCTAAAGTTTGGGCAATTTTGTTCTTGGGCACGCGCACGGCAAACTTTTCTGAGACCACTAACGACAACGGCCCTGGCCAATATTTTTTAACTATCTTTTTTTCCAGGCGATTTAATTTAAAAAATTTTTCAACTTGATTCTGGCTCGAAGCAATTAACGTAAATTTTTGATCTTGCCGATTCTTAATACCTAAAATTTTTTTTATTACTTTTCGGGAATTAAAAATCCCGCCCAAAGCATAGGCGGTATCGGTCGGATAAACAATTACCCCATGTTTTTTTAAAGTTTTAATCGCCAAGGCCAAGTTACTGGAATTTATCTTACCAATATACATATAAATAAAATTTTTAAATCCAAATTCTCAAAATCAGATTTGAGATTTTTTTTAACCGCGGATTTGCTTTACGAATTTATAAACTGAATAAATGACCGGATTCAAAACCATTTCGTAGGCGCCAATATATTCTCGCGGTTCTATATTTTGAGAAAAACCGGTTTTAAAACGCGTAATACCTTCCCATTTTTCATTAAAATATGTTTTACCATTAACGCCGCCAAAATCATAATATTTCAGCCCGCGTTTTTTCGCCTCTAAAATCGCCGCCCATTGCAATAAATACGGCGCCATAACTTCTCGATTCACATCCGAAGAAGCGCCATGCAAATAAGTCGCCGTATCGCCAAAAAATGCCACCAAATGCGCGGCAATAATTTGACCCCGATACTCGGCTAAAAAAACTCTAAATTTATCCACCGGGCAAAGAGTCTCAAACATCTTTTTATAGTGATCTTTGCCATGAGGCTTAAACCCGTCACGAGCCGCGGTTTGCTTAGTGAGCTGCCAAAAAGATTCAATATCGGAAATTTCGCAGCTTTGTCGGATAATTACCTCGTGCTTTTTTGCTAAGCCGATATTGTAGCGCGCTTTCGGCTTCATTTGCGCCAAAATTTCCTCTTCACTTGAACTAACATTAATAACAAAACTACATTTGGGCTGAACTTCATGATCACCTTTGCGCCAGCCAGTATCCAGTAAAAGATTTTCTTGGCCTATCGGCCAGGCGGGATCAAGGCGCAGTAAAAAACTCTTTTGCTCTCCGGCAATTTTTTTAAATTCATCAAAAAACTGCTCTAGCTCCCCAGATTTTAAAATATTAATCACCGGCCCCCGAGGACAATATAAATAGTTATATTCAAAGTGCAGTTCAAATTGGATTAAAAGCGCCGCGGCTTGAAAATTTCCATGCTCATCCAGCAAGGCCAGCCGAAAAATTTTATTGCCTAATGACTTTTGAAAATCGCCCCAATCCCAAGCATGTAAAAGGCCACCATCGCCGGCGTAAGTCATGACAAAGTCATCCCAGGCTTGTTTGTGCTCATCATTGACGGTAATAATTGACATGGTTTAGACTAGATTACAAAATTAATTAATCGACCTGGCACAAAAATTATATTTTTAATTTTTTTATCTTGAAGCCAGGGCATAACTTTATCATTTTTTCTGGCAAAATTTTCCGCTTGCTGCTCGTCAATGTCGGCCGGAACTTTAATTCTGTCCCTAATTTTGCCGTTAACTTGAATAATCAATTCATATTCTTTAGCCACCAGAAGATTTTTATCATATTCCGGCCAAACTTGTGAACAAATTGAATCCTTATGTCCCAAGACGTGCCAGAGTTCTTCGGCCACATGAGGCGCGAAAGGCGACAAAATTATCAATAAAGATTTGGCCGTCTCTTCGTCGATTACTTTAATTTCCAAAATTTTATTAATTAAAATCATTAAAGCCGAAATCGCGGTATTATAATCCTGGGTTTCAATGTCGTCACCGACTTTTTTGATAGTTTTATTAAGTAAAACCAAAAGTTCTTCCGGCACCTTCTTTGAAATTACTACGCCACCGTTATAAACTGACCAAACTCTTTCGATAAAACGACGCACACCCACTACACCTTTAGTGTCCCAAGGAATTGCCTGATCAAACGGCCCCATAAACATTTCGTAAAGACGTAAAGTGTCAGCACCATATGTTTTAACCACTTCGTCCGGATTGATGACATTGCCGCGAGATTTGGACATTTTTTCTCCACCTTCGCCCAAAATCATACCATGAGCCGTTCTCTTTTTGTACGGCTCGGACCCGCAGCTTTCAGGCACGGCGCCGATGTCATACAAAAACTTATAAATAAAGCGCGAATAAAGAAGATGCAAAGTGGTGTGCTCCATGCCGCCATTATACCAATCCACCGGCGCCCAGTATTTCAATTTATCGGAGTCCGCCAAGGCTTGGTCGTTGTGGACGTCGATGTAGCGTAAAAAATACCAATTCGATCCGGCCCAATTGGGCATGGTATCAGTCTCGCGTGTGGCAAATCCGCCACACTTCGGACAAGTCGTATCCACCCATTCATGGACGGCGGCCAGAGGTGATTCGCCGTTTTCCGTAGGCAAATATTTTTCCACTTTTGGTAATTCGATCGGCAATTCTTCTTCGGGCACCGGCACCCAACCGCATTTTTCACATTTAATCATCGGGATTGGCTCACCCCAATAGCGCTGGCGAGAAAATACCCAATCGCGGAGCTTGTAATTGACGGCCTTTTGACCGATACCCTCTTTTTCCAGCCAAAGGGTAATTTCGACAATCGCATCTTTAACCGACAAACCGGAAAATTTTTCCGAATTGATTAAGACACCATCATCAATCTCGGTATAGGCTTGAACTTTAATATCGCCGCCGGCAATCACTTCCACTACCGGCAAATTAAATTTTTTGGCAAAATCCCAATCGCGCTGATCGTGTCCGGGTACGGCCATAATCGCGCCCGTGCCATAAGAAGTCAAAACATAATCCGCCACAAAAATCGGCACCTCTTGCTGATTAACCGGATTAACCGCCTTTAAGCCTTTAATTTCCACCCCGGTTTTGTTTTTGTTTAGTTCCGTGCGCTCCAAATCAGATTTTTTCTTGGCTGAATCGACATAAGCCTGAATCTCGGTAAAATTAGTAATTTGGGATTTTAATTGCGAAATAATTTCATGTTCCGGAGAAATCACCATGAAAGTTACGCCGAAAAGCGTATCGGGCCGAGTGGTAAAAACTTTCAAAACCGACATTTTACCCGTGGCAATCACATCAAAATTAACTTGAGCTCCCTCACTGCGGCCAATCCAATTGATTTGCTGGGTTTTAATTTTTTCCAAATAATCAACCGTATCCAAATCGGAAATTAACCGATCCGCGTATTGGGTAATCTTAAACATCCATTGCTCTTTCTCCCGTTTTTCGACCGGACCGCCGCAGCGTTCGCATTCATTATTAACCACCTCTTCATTGGCCAATCCCGTTTGGCAAGACAAACACCAATTAACGGGAATTTTGGCTTTATAAGCTAAACCATTTTCAAACATTTTTAAAAATATCCATTGGGTCCATTTATAATAATTTGGATCCGTGGTCACTACCTCCCGGCTCCAATCAAAAGAAAAACCGATTGATTTTAATTGGCGGGTAAAATTTTCAATATTTTTTTCCGTGGTAATGGCCGGATGAATGCCGGTTTTGATGGCATAATTTTCCGAAGGTAGACCAAAAGCGTCAAAGCCCATGGGGAATAAAACATTATAACCTTGCATGCGGCGTTTGCGCGCCAAGATATCCATGGCCGTGTAACTGCGCGGATGACCAACGTGCAAACCTTCGCCGGACGGATAAGGAAACTCCACCAAACAATAAAATTTCGGCTTAGACGAATTATCAACGGCAACAAAAAGATTTTTATCTTCCCAATATTGCTGCCACTTGGATTCAATTTTATTATGATCGTAAAAACTATTCATAATATTTTAATGGCTCAAATAAAAAACAGGAAAGTAGCTTGGAGGAAAGCAGCTTGCGGTTATATATAATTCAATAAACTTCAAGCTAATTTCCTATCTTCCTACCAGCTAATTTAACATAAATTAACTTATTTTTCAAGCTTTTTAAAAAACTACTTTTTTCTAATTTAAACAAAAACACCTTAAATAAATTAAGATGTTTTTGCGATCAAGCTAAATTATTTCTTTCAAGTATTTTCCAGTCTCACTGTTTTTTGCCTTGATAATATCCAGCGGCGTGCCTTGAGCCACAATTTCACCGCCGCGGTTGCCGCCCTCGGGACCCATATCAATAATCCAGTCGGCCGATTTAATCACATCCAGATTATGTTCAATAATCAAAACCGTATTGCCCTTATCCACCAATTTATTTAAAACTGATAATAATTGTTTAATGTCTTCATAATGCAAACCGGTGGTTGGCTCATCCAAGATATACAGAGTCTTGCCGCTAGATCTTCGGGAAAGTTCCGTCGATAATTTTACGCGCTGGGCCTCACCGCCCGATAAAGTCGTGGCCGGCTGACCCAATTTCACGTAACCCAAACCGACTTCGTATAAAGTTTTTAGTTTGGTATAAATAATCGGATGATTCTTAAAAAATTTCATGGCCTCTTCCACGGACATATCCAAAATATCGGCAATGTTCTTGCCTTGATAGTGAACTTCCAAAATTTCTTGTTTATAGCGACGGCCATGGCATTCCTCGCATTGAATATATACATCGGGTAAGAATTGCATTTCAATTTTTACCAAACCCTCACCACCGCAGTTTTCGCAGCGACCGGCCTGGGAGTTAAAACTGAATTTACCGGCTTTATAGCCGCGCACTTTTCCTTCTTGAGTTTGCGTGAATAAATCACGAATATAAGTAAACACGCCGGTGTAAGTCGCCGGATTAGAACGCGGCGTCCGGCCGATTGAAGACTGGTCAATGGCAATAATTTTATCAATATTTTCAATCCCCCTGATTTCCTTGTGTTTACCCGGCACGTCTTTAGCGCGATAAAATTTCTTGGCTAAAGCTTTGACTAAAATTTCCAGCATTAAAGTGGATTTGCCCGAACCGGAAACGCCGGTCAAACAGACGAATTTACCCAAAGGAATTTTGGCATCAATATTTTTCAAATTAAATTCCTGGGCGCCGATAATTTCCAAATATTTGCCGTTACCTTTACGAAAAGTTTTTGGCATTTTAATTTTTAGGTCGCCGGCCAAATATCTTCCAGTTAATGAATTCTTATTCTTTTTAATCGCGGCCGGGCTGCCCTGAGCCACGACTTTGCCGCCGGTTTCTCCCGCGCCCGGGCCGATGTCGATAATTTCGTCGGCAGCTTCCATGGTCATACTGTCGTGTTCAACGACGATAACCGTGTTGCCCAAATCCCGCAGATATTTTAGGGTGTCAATCAACTTTTGATTATCGCGCTGATGTAAACCGATAGACGGTTCATCCAAAATATAAACAATACCGGTTAAAGACAAGCCCAGTTGCGTGGCTAAACGAATACGCTGGGCTTCGCCACCGGCCAAAGTGGCAGCCGGCCGATCCAAAGTTAAATAACCCAACCCCACGCTGTTTAAATAATTCAAACGAGACAAAATTTCTTTATTAACCTGCGTGGCAATCTTTTGCTCCCGCGCGCTCAAGGCTTCTTTGTCTTTATTATTTTTGGAAAGTTTGTTAAAAAATTCAATCAATTGTTCAATGGTTTTGCCGGTAATCTCCGAGATATTTTGTCCGCCCACGGTTACCGCCAAAAAAATTTCTTTTAATCTTTTGCCGCCGCAAGTCGGACAAACAAAAACCCTCATATACTGCTCAATTTCCGAACGCAAATAATCCGAGGTGGTTTCCTGGTGTTTGTCCGCCAAAATTTTCAAAACGCCGGCAAAAATTTTCTTTTCCCCATTGACCAAGTACTCCTTGGCACCGCTGCCGTTGAGCACCAAATCCAAAGCTTTCTTGGGCAAATCAGCCACCGGCACGTTTAAAGAAAAATTATTTTCTTTAGCCACGGCCTGCAGTAAGTCAAAATAAATATTTTGATTGACAAAATTTCTCGCCCAAGGCTTGATGGCGCCTTCGGCCAAAGTCAAACGCGAATTGGGAATGACCAGTTCGGCATCAACTTCTAAACGAGTGCCCAAGCCCAAACATTTCGGACAAGCGCCGGCCGGACTATTGAAAGAAAAATTTCTCGGCTCTAAATGCGGCAGGCTGATTTGACATTGGCGGCAGAAAAAATGCTGGGAAAAAAATTTTTCTTCGCCGTTAATAATCATAATGATTTGGCCATCGCCTAAATCCAAAGCTAATTCCACCGAGCGGGAAAATTCGTCTTTAAAAATTTCGTATTGTTCCGACTGGTATTTTAAATCGCCGACCACAATTTCCACCTTATCCTGGCTGTTGTAATTTGATAAATTATCTTTTTCTAAATCTTTCAGCTCGCCGTTGATTCTCACTTTTTTAAAGCCGGAATTTTTAATTTCGGCAAAAGTCTTATGATGCTCTTGACTTTGAGTATTAAATGTCGGCGCTAAAATCAAAACTGACTTTTGCTCTTTGCCTTTTATTTGATTTAAAACATGAATAATAATCTGACCGGTCGATTGCTCCATTAATTCGTGGCCGCATTTGGGACAATGGACGTGTCCGATGCGCGAAAAAAGTAAACGCAAATAATCATAAATTTCCGTGATCGTGCCCACAGTCGAGCGCGGGTTGGTCATAGTCGTGCGCTGATCAATGGAAATGGCCGGCGACAGGCCTTCAATGGAATCCACATCCGGCTTGTCCATTAAACCTAAAAATTGCCGAGCATAAGTCGACAATGATTCAACATAACGGCGCTGACCCTCAGCGTAGATGGTATCAAATGCCAAAGATGATTTGCCGGAGCCGGAAATACCGGTTAGAACCACCAATTTATCCCGCGGAATATCAATATCAATATTCTTCAGATTATGAACCCGGGCGCCGCGAATCTTGATAAATTTGTTGGACATAATTTTTATTCAAAAATAAAAGTCTAAAGATAAAAAAACAAGTGCTAATGCTTCAAACTAAGAATACATTTTACACTTGTTTGTCGTTTATGTCAACAAGACTTTGACCGAATTGTTTTAAAATAAATTGTTGAATTATCTATTAAGCTGCCATGCCCACTCGCTGTCCGGAAATTCCGTATGCCAATGCGGACCACTGCCGCCGGTTTGGACAATGTTTTCATCAACCCAATACGAACCGTCCGGCATTTTATAAACCTTATTATACCAATGGTCATTCTCTTTGTTATCATCATTATTGTCGGCCGTACCATCAGCTACCAGAGCACCACTTCTGATGTATTCATTACAGGCACTGCTAGACATAGAAAAATCCACTACTCGACCCGAGCTATGCCGGCCGGTTTTACGCCAGCCACTAGTTTGAGTGCAGCCCAAAGCCGCGTATTTATCTACAGCGCCCTTAGTTAACTCCGATAAATTCTTATCTGAAAAATTATTGCTACTTCCGGTTCTGGCCGCGTTAATTTCGTCATCCACCCCGGCACCAAAGCCCGGTAACTCCGACGGTTTAACGGATAATATCTGCAGCGGCTTTAAACTAACTAAACTTGGGTTGATGGTATACAAAATAATATAAGAAAACAAAGCCAATAATAAACCAACCAAAGCACCGGTAATATATTCTTTACCTTGAGTAACACGGCTAGGATTACCGGCGGAAGTCAGCCACAAAAAACCACCGATCATAATCATAACCGCCGCCAAGAACGCGGCCAAGCCGACGATATATTGAAAAACCACGCCAATGTATTGACCGAGCCAGGGAATGCTACAACTTTGACCAGCCCGACAACTGACTGGGTTAAATTTTATCAAAGTATTGCCAAATTTTACCTGCAAGACCGGAATATATTGCGAGGTATCAATATTATTATCCGTATTATCATATTGCATCGGTTCGGCTGAGGTCGGATGACAATTTGATTGACCACTACAAGCTCCGGCCGCCGGGCTGCAGGTATAAGAATGCAATACCCCATCTTCATCCATTCTAATATCAGCACTCGGAGCAAAGGAATGTTGGCATCCTTTGGCACTTACACCATCCGTACAACAACCAACTTGCGATGTAGTGTTATTAACCGTACAGACACAGGAGCCGGCCACGTCGGTTGCATCTTGGCTGCATGTCTTTTGACCAGCACAAGCGCCATAGACAAAATCACAACTAACCCGGGATGTCCAAAAACTATCATTTTCCACTCCCTCATCGTCTGGACCAATTGAAGAAACGCAATTGTCTTCACTACTAACGCCATCAGTACACTTAACTGTACTTCTAGTCGAACAGACGCAACAGCCGGCCAGGGCGGGTTTGACCCAAACAAAAGTTTGTGCCAGACAAAAAATAAAAACTAAACTGAGGCTGGTAATTTTTACTCTTTTATTTTTCATATTACTTACTTAATTCCGTGGTGATAATTTCTTGGCTTTAAAAAATTATGACTTTATTCACCGCAAGCCCCAACCTTCGTCTCATATTTACCAGTCACTTGCATGGCCTGATCACAAGAGCTGGAAAAGATATCAAAATGCTTGCCCTTAATCTTTCCGCCGCGATCAGTAACGGTATAAGTTTTGCCGCCCAAACAAATCTGCGAGCCAAAGGCAAAACACGAATCAGCCGCCACCTGGCCGACTTGCGGCGAAGCGCCGGAAGCGGTTTTATCACAGTAGTTGGTAGTACTAGCATCAAAAGATTTACATGATTTCCAGGTCATACTACTCGAATTGCAATCATCTTTTTCATTGCGCCCGGCCGGACACTCACAATTCAGGCCGACCGCGCATAAAAAATCATGATCACTGCCGTAATTTGAACGCTCCGGCTTGCAATAGCCCGTGGCCAAAGCCGTAAAACCATCTTCTTTTTCCTTGGCAGTTGGACAACCAACAGACTCGGCCTCTTGAACTACATTGTCCATAGAAATAGGCGTAATTTGCTTCAAGGTCAATGGCCCAAACGAAACTAAATTCGGATTGATGGTGTATAAAACAATATAAGAAAATAAAGCTAGAAGCAGTCCGGTCAAAGCACCGGTAATGTATTCTTTGCCTTGAGTAACGCGGCTGGGATTACCGGCGGAAGTCAGCCACAAAAAACCGCCGATCATAATCATGACAGCCGCCAAGAACGCGGCCAAGCCGACGATATATTGAAAGACCACGCCGATGTATTGACCGAGCCAGGGAATGCTGCAGTCTTCGCCTGATCGACAGGTTATTGAATCAAAAAGCACGGTCGTGTTACCAAATTTTACCTGCAAAATAGGCGTATAACCCGTAGTATCAATGGCTTGTACTTCATTTTTAAATAAAGATTCCCCCTTGGGATCACATCCCGAATTGGTATCACAAGCCCCGATCGACAAAGCACAATTATATGAAATAATACTGTCATCGCCATACGTACTAGCCGGACTAAATAAATCTTTACATTGTTCTTGGCTGATACCATCCGTGCAGCTAACCAAGTCGCCTGAACTCTTGGTAACATTACAAATACAGCAACTGGCGGGAGCGATAGTTGTGGCTTTACATTCACCTTGACTGGCGCAAGCCCCGGCGACCGGATTACAATGATACGGCAATTCCATACCGTCTTCGTTAGTAGCCTCGGGTGGATCAAACGTATTGTTGCACTTATTTTCCATGACACCATCAGTGCAAGTGACCACATCCTCCACCTTACTAATAGTACAAATACAACAACTCGTTGCCGCCACGGGCTCGACCCAAACAAAAATTTGCACCAGGCAAAAAATAAAAAATAAACTGAGGCTGGTAATTTTTACTCTTTTATTTTTCATATTACTTACTTAATTCCGTGGTAATAATTTTTTCAAATACCGAAAATGGCAGAGCGCCCGCCACTTTCTGGCCGTTAATAAAGAATGTGGGCGTGGCTCGAACCCCGGCCTGATAACCTTCGGTTAAATCTTTTTCAATCGCCGGCAAATATTTTTCCGAAGTCAGGCAGCTGCCGAATTGCACGCTGTTTAAACCCAATTTAATGGCATAAGTTTTGATTTGTTCTTCGGTTAAATCATCAACGGTTTCAAAAAGCAAGTCGTGCATTTCCCAAAATTTACCTTGCTCCTGAGCACAATTTCCGGCCACCGCTTCCACCAACGATAGCGGCCGATCAGCCACCGCCGGAAAATCACGATAGACAAATAATACTTTGTCACCATAGTCTCTGATTAATTGCTTTATAACCGGATAAGCCTCGCGACAGGCCGAACAAGTAAAATCCGCGAATTCCACGATTACCACTTTAGCCTGACTTTGACCGGTTCGCGGGTCATCGGCGTTAGCCAAAAAAATCTTTGGCGTCGTGGAAGTAGCTGTAGTCTGATTAAAAAGCTCAGCCGGAGAAACTTGACCTGAACGGAGTAAAATTACCATCTGAACCAAATAAAAACCGACGGCAATAAATAAAACGGCCAACAAGGTCAAGATTGCCAGAATCAATCTGCCCCACCAATATTGATACCATCTTTTTTGGCGAGAGGCTTTGACCGAACGACTAGCATTGGGCTGATCAAAAGAAACATTATCACTATACATAATATTAAATATATTATAACATAAAAGCATAAGAATAAAAAATTACTCAGATGTCAAATTTAAACCATCTGGCGGAAAAAATTGAAAAACACTACCAACAACGCGATCGGCGAAAAACCAAAAAGATGAAAGTGTCCGGACGCAGCGTGATTAATTTAAAAAAAATTATCACCCAAAAGGCAAAATAATCACCGCCGACCACGCATATTAAACAATATTAGTCCTAATTGGGTTGACATAACTTCAATTCTCTGCTAGACTACAACCATTATGAATATTCTCCAAATCGTTCAAATTATAACCGCCATCCTTTTAATTGCCGCCATTTTAATGCAAAATCGCGGAGCCGGTTTAGGCGCGACTTTCGGCGGTGAAGGCAATGTCTATCGGACTAAACGGGGTATGGAAAAATCCCTATTTGTTGCGACCATCATTCTCTCGGCTATATTTTTAGCAACTGCTTTGGCAAGCATTGTTTTTTAACTTAGCTTGCCACTAATAACAAAAACAAATTTTTTGTGTTTAAGAAAATCCCTTTCTTAAAATTGGGCGAAAAACTTTTCCCTTTCGGAAAAAAAAATAACGCCCAGCCAAGTGGTTTGCCCGTCAAGCAAACTACTGATTTTTCTCAACAAAATGATTTGGATAAAAAATTAGTATTCTCTCTCAATAAATCCAAACGGCCAACTCTGAAGCAGCTGAAATATTTGCCGACGGTTTTGAATCAAAAACAACTTTTAACTTTTCGCGTGGCGGCGGGCTTGATGGCCGTTGGTTTAATCGCTTTAATCGGTAATTTTTATTTTAGAAATTTTATTCCGGTGGCGGTAAGCGGTGGTGAATATAGTGAAGGTTTAATCGGCGCGCCACAATATATCAATCCTTTACTGTCCCAAACCAACGACGTCGATGCCGACGTCGTGAGATTGGTTTTTTCCGGCCTATTAAAATACGACGAGAATTTAAAACTGGTCGCTGATTTAGCCAAAGATTGGCAAGTCAGTGAGGACAAAAAAACTTATACCTTTACTCTAAAAGATAATCTGAAATGGCAGGACGGCGAAAGCCTCACAGCCGACGACGTAGTTTTTACGTATGAAAGCATTAAAGATTCCGAATTCAAAAGCCCGTTATTAATCAGTTTTCGCGGCGTCGAAGTACAAAAAGTTGATGAAAAAACCATAAAATTCGTTTTGCCGGAGCCATACACCAGCTTTTTGGAACTCACCACGACGGGCATTATTCCTCTTCATATTTGGGGCGACATTCCGGCCGTTAATGCCAATCTAACGGAATACAATTTAAAACCCATCGGCTCCGGACCTTGGGAATTCAAATCTTTAACTAAAGATAAATTAGGCAATATTAAAACCTATACTCTTGTTCCCAATCCCGACTACGCCGGCTCCCAAGGTTATTTGCAAAAACTGACTTTTAAATTTTATCCGGATTTTATGAGCGCCATTGAAGCTCTCAAAAATCATTCCGTTGACGGCATCAGCTTTTTACCGAAAAATAATAAAAAAGATTTGCAAGGCAATCGCAGTTTGAATTTAATTGCTTTCGATTTACCGCAATATACCGCCGTATTTTTCAATCAAAAACAAAACGAGGCTCTAAAAAATAAAAACGTCCGCCAAGCTTTAGCCCTGAGCATTGACAAAACAAAGATTCTGGCCGAGGCGCTTCAACTAGAAGGCCAGATTATTGACGGACCGATTTTTCCTTATCCCATTAATTTACCCGACGATAAAAAAATTGCTTTCAACCAAGACGAGGCTAATAAACTCCTGGACGAAGCAGGCTGGAAAAGATTAACTAAAGAAGAGTATCAGACTTTAATAAACGCCAAAAAAGAAAACGATTCCGCCGAGGCGAGCACTACCGATGCCACGAGCACGCCGGAACAAACCGAGCCAAAAGAGGTTGATGAAAATCAAAATTTTTATCGGCAAAAAGATGATAAAATTTTAGAAATATCTATTGTGACAGTTGATCAATCGGAAAACACTAAAGCCGCCGAATTAGTCCGTGATGCCTGGCAAGCTATTGGCGTTAAAACCAACTTACAAATTGTCAGCGGCGGTAATATCGTGCGTGAAGTCATTAAACCCCGCGGCTACGAAGTTTTACTTTTTGGTATTATCGTCGGTTCCAACGCCGATCCTACTCCGTTCTGGCACTCTTCCCAGGTTCAAGATCCGGGTTTAAATCTCTCCCAATTCTCCAACCGCGAAACGGACAAGCTCCTGGAAGACGCGAAAAAAACTGAAGATTTGGAAAAGCAAAAAAAGGATTACGAGCAATTTCAGGAAATTTTGGCCAGCGAACTGCCGGCGATATTCTTGTACAGTCCAACCTATACTTACGCAATCAATAAAAAAATAAAAGGCGTGAATACGGAACGAATTTTAACGCCGGCCGACAGATTCAATAATATTCAAAATTGGTACACCAAGACCAAACGGATCTGGCACGGCGGAAATTAAAAAAATAAAATTATCATACTGTCTAACTGCGCCGATGTGGTGCCACTGGCCTGCCCGCCACGCTTCGCCAGCGAGCTTGCTCGCGCTGCGATGCGGGCGAGTATAGACGCTAATGATTATAAATAAAATAAATTTTTAATATTACCTAACCTACGCCGATGTGGTGAAACTGGCAAACACGCACGGTTCAGAGCCGTGTGCCGCAAGGCTTGTGGGTTCAAGTCCCACCATCGGCACCAAATAAAATAATTAAAAGGAAACCGGCTGTCGGCTGACGGATTAATCCGCCCTCGACAATCTATTTTCTCTTAAATTCTAAAATTTACGTTGCACTAAATTTTAGTTAAGCCATTTGCCAATCTCCTAACAGAAAAACGGAAAATAGTCTTAAAAAAATAATTCTGGCAAAGGCGATCAGATTTAGTTTAGCTAAATCAAAATTATTATGTTCAAGAAAACTCAAAATTCTTGGCCTCAAAAAAATTGGCAGAGAAAAAAAGCCAAAAATAACAGCCAAGAAACAACCAAAGAGGACAAAACTCTTCAATTCAAACCTCAAAAAAACAAGAAAGAAGAAAAGTTAAAAATTTATGCTCTGGGCGGGCTGGAAGAAGTCGGCCGCAACATGACGGTTTTTGAATATGGCAACGACATTGTCATTATCGATATGGGCTCCCAATTTCCCGAAGAAGACATGCATGGTATTGACTACATCATCCCTAACATTTCTTCACTCAAGGGCAAAGAAAAAAATATTCGCGGAGTAATTATTACTCACGGCCACTTGGATCATATCGGCGCGGCGGTTCATCTTTTGCCGAAACTTGGTAACCCTTTAGTCGTGGCGGCGCCCATGACCATTGCTTTAATTAAAAGACAAATCGAAAATTATCACGAAAAATTCACGCTCAAAGCCTCGGAAGTAAAAAATCTTAACCGCCCGATGTATTTGGGTAAATTCAAAGTTAATTTTTTCGATGTTACGCACAGCATTAAAGATTCCATCGGCGTAGTTTTAGAGACACCGATGGTTAATGTTATTCACCCGGGTGATTGGCGCTACGATTTAGACCCGGTTGAAGGCAAACCCACGGATTTTTCTGTTTTGGCCAGATGGGGCAAAGGCAAACAACCCTCATTACTAATGATGGAAAGCTTAGGTTCAACCAAAGAAGGCCATCAAAGTTCAGAAAAAGAAGTTTATAAAAATATCGAAAGTATTATCAACTACGCACCAGGCCGGGTCATCTTTGGTACTTTCTCGTCAATGTTAGAAAGAATCGGCCAAGTGATTCAGATCGCCGAAAACGCCGGCAAACGAGTAGCCGTCGACGGATTTTCCATGAAAACCAACGTGGAAATCGGCAAACAATTCGGCTATATTAAAGCCAAGAAAAATACTTTGATTGATATTTCCAAAGTTCACAGCTACCCGGCTAATAAAATAGTGATTATTTGCACCGGCTCCCAAGGCGAAGGCCGGGCCGTGTTAAATCGCATTGCCACCGGTGATCATCGCTATATTAAAATTGAACCCAAGGATACGGTTGTTTTTTCCTCTTCCGTTATTCCTGGCAATGAACGGACGATCCAAAATCTAAAAGATACCTTGTATCGCCAAGGCGCTGATGTTATTCATCAAGAAATTATGGATGTGCATGCCGGCGGTCATGGCAAAATTGAAGATATCAAGCTTTTACTGAAAGAAGTCCGGCCAGATTATTTAATGCCGATTTACGCCAATCATTATCTTTTGCGCGAGGCGGCCAAAGTGGCTAAATCAATCGGCTTTCCGGAAAATAAAATCTTGATTGCCGATAACGGTCAAGTCGTAGAATTTGATCGCCAAGGGGGTCGCTTAACCACTCAGCGCGTAAATACCAGCTACGTTTTCGTAGACGGTTTGGGCGTCGGCGATGTTTCGCACGTAGTTTTGCGCGATCGCCAACTCATGGCCTCCGACGGTATGATTGTCGTCATTGTCACAGTTGATAAAACCAAAGGCAAATTGGTCCAAAATCCTGATTTAATCTCCCGCGGATTTATTCACATGAAAGAAAGCAAAGGCTTGGTGGAAGAAACCAGAAATCGCGTGAAAAAATTATTTAAAGGCGAAATGATCGGCGGCATTGACGAGGATTATTTCAAAGATAAAATCCGCAACGAAATTGGCCAATTCTTATACCAGAAAACCCAAAGAAGACCAATGGTTTTGCCCGTGATTATTCAAGTCTAATAATATTAGGGGCGATCATTGATCGCCCCTAATTTAAAAAATATGAATGATTTAACCTTAAAACAATTGACCGAATTAATTCTCAAACAAGCCAGGGTTAAAAATTTCGGCACCAAGCCGGACGAAATTGATGTGCCGGAAAAAATCGCTTTAATTCATTCCGAAGTCTCGGAGGCCTACGAAGCCTACCGCCATAAAAATTTTGAAGGTAAAGACGGCTTTAATGAAGAAGTGGCCGACGCCATTACTCGCCTACTTCATCTGGCCGGAGTCATGGGTGTAGATATAGAAAATGAAATTCTAAAAAAATTGGAAAATAATCAAAGCAGAGATTGGGATTGGGACAAGATGAATGAAAAACATTCATAAATTTATGATTAAATATCGCAAATTTAAAAATTCTGATATTCCCCAAGTTTGCGAATTGATTTTGGCTACCTACAAAAAATTCAATCACAAAAAAAATAGTCCAAAAATGTTGGAAAAATATCTTGATTGTTATTCACCTAAAAGAAATTCATTGGCTGAACTCAAAACTTATTTTGCCAAAGCTCCAATTCACTATCTCGCCTTAGACGGGAAGAAAATTATCGGCACAGTTCGGGGCCGAGCTGATCGTCTGGTTAATCTTTATGTTGATGGCCGCTATCACAAACAAGGCATCGGCAGAAATCTGGTAATACAATTTGAAAAAGAAGCAAAAAAACTCCGACCGAAGAAAATTAAAATTAATGCTTCGATTTTTGCTGTTAGATTTTACCAAAAACTTGGCTTCAAAAAATCAACTGGCCAAAGAAAAATTTTTGATTTGCTAACCCAACCCATGATTAAAAGATTCTAAAAAAAGTCCCGCTTTGGCGGGACATTTTTTTGATAACTATGTTAGGCTTTTTTTCTTTTTTCCTTGACTCTATCATTACTGGATAAAAATCTTTTGCGCAGCCTGATACTTTGCGGCGTAATTTCCAAATATTCATCATTATTCATAATTTCTAAACCTCGCTCTAAAGTCAATTTAACCGGCGGGGTTAATTTAATGGCTTCATCCGCCCCCGAAGAACGCATATTGGTTTGTTGTTTACCCTTGATCGGATTAACATCCAAATCATTGCCTTTGGCCACGTTACCGATTACCATGCCTTCATAAACTTCCGTGCCCGCTTCAATATACATCGTACCGCGATCCTGCAAATTATAAATGGAATAGCCCAACGCTTTACCGGTGGCCATAGAAACCATCGAACCCAATTCACTTTTTTCGATATGTCCGGCGTAAGGTTTAAAACCGACAACCCGACTATACATTACGCCTTAACCGCGAGTATCTACGATAAATTCACCGCGGTAACCCAAAAGGCCGCGAGTGGGAATTTCAAAAATAATTCGCAAATGTCCGGCTTCCGGTTTCATTTCCACGACTTGACCTCGACGCTTAGACATTTTTTCCATAACGATACCGGACATGTTTTCCGGCACATCAATAGTCACTTCTTCAAACGGCTCTAATTTTTTGCCGTCTTCTTCTTTAATAATTACTTGCGGTTGCGAAACTTGCAATTCATAACCCTCGCGGCGCATATTTTCCAACAAAATAGCCACATGCAATTCACCGCGGCCAAAAACTTTATAATGATCTACCGGGGAAAAATCAATTTTTAAACCGACGTTGACTTCCAGTTCGCGTTCCAGCCTCTCGCGGATCTGACGGCTAGTCACGAACTTGCCCTCCTGGCCGGCAAAGGGCGAGCTGTTAGCTAAAAAGTTTAACGAAATTGTCGGTTCATCAATATTGATGGCCGGTAAAGCCTCTTGATCTTTATTCAAACAAATGGTTTCGCCAATATAAATATCGGGCAAACCGGCTACCATTACGATATCGCCAGCCACCGCTTCTTTAACTTCTTCCCGCTGAATGCCGCGAAAAGAAAATATTTTTGAAATAGTACCGGTGCGGGTTTCACCGTCCGGTTTTTTAATAAAAACATTTAGACCGGGTCTAATCACGCCTTCATAAATTCGGCCAATGGCCAAACGACCCAGATAATTATCATAAGCTAAATTAAAGGGCTGCAACCGCAAGTCGTTTTTATTTTTTTCAGCCGCGGAAGCCACCGGCACTTTGGATAAAATTACTTCCAAAAGCGGGGTTAAGTCATGGCTGACATCTTCAATATTTAATTTGGCGATCCCTTGCTTGGCAATGGCATAGACGGTAGTGAAATCCAGCTGCTCATCGCTGGCACCCAAATCTAAAAACAATTCATAAACCAACTCCTGAACCATGTCGGGATCAGCCGCCGGTTTATCAATTTTATTAATGACCACAATCGGCTTTAAACCCAATTGCAAAGATTTTTTTAAAACAAATTTAGTTTGAGGCATCGGCCCTTCTTGCGCATCAACAACCAAAAGTACGGAATCAATCGAACGCAAGACGCGTTCCACTTCCGAACCGAAGTCGGCATGACCCGGAGTATCAACAATGTTAATTTTGGTATCTTTATAAAAAACCGAGGTATTTTTTGAATAAATCGTAATGCCCCGCTCTTGTTCCAAAGCATTGCTATCCATAGTTACCCCAACTTCCACCATGCCGGTTTGTTGCATCAAAGCATCGGTCAAGGTGGTCTTGCCGTGGTCAACGTGAGCGATAATAGCGATATTTCTGATTTCCATAAGCATTTTGGTAAATAAAAATAAATCATAGCACAAAATTATGATTTAATCAAGGATTTTAACGATTTTTAATTTTATCCATTTTCTCGGGATTAGTCCGAATATATTGTCGAATATTATACCGAGCGATTTCGGTTCTGATTACACGGCCATAATAACGCCTTGGCCGGCAAAAAATTTATCCAATGGCCGTTGACATATTTTTTTGCCCGGTCAAAATAACTATTTTTAAACGAAGCCAACAACCTTGCCACCTAGTCCAACTTGGATAGATTTAAAGTATAAAATAAAAATTTAGGATAAAAAAATGAGAAGGCCATTTCTTTAATTTATCAACAAAATATTACCCAAAACAGTAAAATCAACCCTTGTCAGAAAAGAAAAATCATTATATACTAAACTTGAAAAATTTAAAAAAATTACGGCATAATATCTAAATTTTGCCAAGGATCAAACCGTTTGGCTTTTTTTATTTAAATCTCGTAAAATTATATCGACAAAATCCTATGAAAAAGTACGTCTATGCCTTTAGGGAAGGCAACAAAGATCAAAAACCGCTTTTAGGCGGCAAGGGTGCCAACTTGGCTGATATGACCAACCTCGGCTTGCCGGTACCACCGGGCTTTATTATCTCCACCGAAGCCTGCGCTTTATATTATGAAACTGATAAAAAGATTTCTTCAGATGTGGCCGAACAAATTGAAGAAAAATTGGCAGAGCTAGAAAAAACCATGGGCAAAAAATTAGGTGATAAAAATGATCCTCTCTTGGTGTCTGTGCGTTCCGGCGCCGCACTTTCCATGCCCGGCATGATGGATACAATTTTAAACTTGGGCTTAAACGATGAAACGGTTTTAGGTTTATCTGAAAAAACCCAAAACGAAAGATTCGCTTATGATTCTTACCGCCGCTTTATCCAAATGTTTGGCGATGTGGTCATGGGCGTAGCTCACCATCATTTTGAAGAAGTCTTGCAAGGTGTTAAAGACAAGAAAGGTTATAAAGTTGACACGGAACTAAAAGTTGAAGATTTAAAAACGTTAATTGAAGGCTACAAAAAATTAATTCAGACTGAAGCCGGAAAAATGTTTCCCACCGACACCAAAAAACAATTACTCATGGCCATTGATGCTGTCTTTAATTCTTGGAATAACAATCGCGCCATTGCCTATCGCCGTCTATACAATATCCATGGCTTGCTCGGTACGGCCGTTAATGTTCAATCCATGGTCTTTGGCAATATGGGCGATGATTCCGCGACCGGCGTATGTTTTACCCGTAATCCTTCTACTGGCGAAAACGCTTTTTACGGTGAATATTTAATTAACGCTCAAGGTGAAGACGTGGTGGCCGGTATTCGCACGCCGAAAAATATGGATGAATTGAAATCTGAAATGCCCAAGCTTTACGAAGAGCTTTATGCCATTAGAGAAAAACTGGAGAAACATTATAAAGATATGCAAGATATGGAATTTACCATTGAGCGCGGTAAACTTTATATGTTGCAGACCAGAAATGGTAAACGCACGGCGGCCGCGGCCGTTCGCATTGCGGTGGAATTAGTCGATGAAGGTATGATTTCTAAAGAAGAGGCATTACTAAAAGTTGATCCGGAATCATTAAATCAATTTTTGCATAAACGTTTAGATCCGGCTTCCAAGCGCCAAAAAGAATTACTCACTAAGGGTTTACCCGCCTCCCCCGGTGCCGCCGTCGGTAAAGTAGTTTTTACCGCCGACAAGGCCAAGACCTTAGCGCAAGAAGGTGAGAAAGTAATTCTTTGTCGATTGGAGACTTCGCCCGAGGACATCGAAGGCATGCATGCTTCTCAAGGCATTTTGACCGCTCGCGGCGGCATGACTTCTCACGCCGCTGTTGTCGGTCGGGGTATGGGCAAATGCTGTGTCGTTGGTTGCTCGGAATTAACTATTTCCGAAAAAGAAAAAATCATTGAAATCAAAGGTAAAACCATTCACGAAGGCGACATTTTAACTTTAGACGGCACTTTGGGTGAAGTAATTCTAGGCGCTGTTGATTTAATTGAACCCGAAGTCTCCGGTAACTTTGCTAAAATTATGGAATGGGCGGACGCGATTCGCACCCTTAAAGTCCGCACTAACGCCGACACGCCAAAAGACGCCGCCCAGGCTCTAAAGTTTGGCGCCGAAGGTATTGGTTTGTGCCGCACCGAGCATATGTTTTTTGAAGAGTCCCGCATCCGCGCTGTCCGCGAAATGATTTTGGCCGAAACCGTTGAAGGTCGCAAAAAAGCTTTAGAAAAAATTCTACCGATGCAACGAGGTGATTTCAAGGAATTATTTGAAACCATGGCCGACCGTCCGGTAACAATCAGATATTTAGATCCGCCATTACATGAATTTTTACCCAAAGAAGATGAAGAAATTGCCGAACTAGCCAAAGAAATGGGAGTAGAAATTCAAACCCTAAAAAATAAAGTAGTTGAACTTCATGAGTTGAATCCGATGTTGGGACATCGCGGTTGCCGTTTAGGCATAACTTTTCCGGAAATTTCAGAGATGCAATCTCGGGCGGTTTTTGAAGCCACCGCGGAATTAGCCAAAGCCGGCAAAAAAGTTATTCCGGAAGTAATGATTCCGTTGGTGGGTAAAGTTGAAGAATTCGAAAATCAAAAAGCCATCGTGGACGCCGTGGCGGAATTAGTTAAAAAAGAACAAGGGGTTGATTTTGAATATTCGGTCGGAACCATGATTGAAGTTCCCCGCGCCGCCCTAACGGCCGATCAAATCGCCGCCAAGGCTGAATTCTTCTCCTATGGCACCAACGACTTAACTCAAATGACTTGCGGCTTTTCCCGCGATGATGCCGGAAAATTTTTGGATTATTATGTCAGCGCCGGTATTTATAAACGCGATCCATTCCAGGCAATTGATCAGGAAGGTGTCGGTCAGTTGATGAAAATTTCTATCGAAAAAGCTAAGCCAATTCGCCCCAATATTAAATTGGGTATCTGCGGCGAACATGGCGGCGAGCCGTCATCCGTAGAGTTCTGCCACAACATCGGATTAAATTATGTCTCTTGTTCGCCGTTTCGCGTGCCGATCGCTAGGCTCGCCGCGGCTCAAGCAAAAATCAAAGAAACTCTCAACCAAACAAAAAAATAAATAATCCTACGATTACTTCTAAAACCTCTTCGGAAAAACCAGAAGAGGTTTTAGCTTGTCCTGAACACTGAAAGCCAAAGAATTGGTTTGACAAAGCCCAAAAGAGTATTTAAGATAACTCCAGTCATCGAAACAACGGAGGAAAATTTTCCATGAACATTCAAACGTCAAGGTATTGGTACCGATGCATTGGCTGCGGGGCTCGATATGAACCGGATCGCCCACACTATACCTGCCACTGCGGCAGCTTGCTGATGGTTGAGAGGGATTTAGATTGGCTTAGGAGCCAATTTGGTCAACTCACCACTTGGCGTCAACACTGCGAGACCCTAAAGCGTTTGCCCCATAGCCAGTATCCTTTTGGCAGCGGTGTCTTTTGTTGGCTGAACTTGGTTTTGCCGGGATTTCCCGAAAAATTTGCCGTCACCCTCAAAGAAGGCAACACGGACTTGTGGCGGCCGCCCGATTGGCTCAAGTGCAACATTGGCCTGAACCGGCTTAGAATCAAACTGGAAGGTCAAGCTCCGTCGGGTAGCTTCAAGGATCGTGGCATGCCGATTCCGATCTCCGATGCTATACGGTTGCAATCACTGCATCCGGAATTGGGCATCAAATATGTTGCCTGCGCCTCAACCGGTGATACCTCGGCCTCCGCCTCGTACTACAGCGCTTATGTGCGCAACTTGCTTCGCTGCATTGTCATGGTAGCCGAGGGTAAAATCCAGCCGGCGCAAATGTTTCAGGCCGAAGATGCCGGAGCGATTGTTTTGGCTGTCAAAGCCGACGGCTTTGATACGGCCATGAAAATCGCTCAGCAATTCTGTACCAACCACCCGGAAATTGTTCTGGTTAACTCCAAGAACGCCTTGCGAATTGTCGGGCAAGAGACGATCAGTCTGGAAATCTTTGCCGATCTCGGCTACAAAGTTCCCCAATGGCTGGCCATCCCCGTTGGCAACGCCGGCAACATCACCGCTCAGATGTCAGCCTGGCTATTGCTAAAAGAGTTGAAGTTCATTGACCATCTGCCCGGCATCATCTGCGCCCAAAGCGAAGCGGCCAGTACCGTGTCGCGCTGGATCAAAAGCGGATTTGAAAACTATCAACCCGGTCAGCCGGCCAGCACCATCGCTTCGGCTATGAACATCCAAGATCCGGTAAGCTTTCCGCGCGTCCGGTTTCTGCGTCCGCAATTTCAGATGATAGGCTATGATGTTTCCGAAGAGGAAATTGCTACCACGCGGGCACAATTCAACCAAGCTGGTGCCGGACTTTGCCCACAGGGCGCGGTTACGGTCGCCGCGGTGTTGAAAGCCAGAGCCGATGGCATGGTCAAAGAAGATGATCAAGTTGTAGCCATCAGCACGGCCAACAATTTGAAGTTTACCGAATCAGGCATGGCCCATCACCAGTCAGCGCCAGTCGAACGTTTCGCTAACCGCCCGCTGGTCGTAGATGCAAATCTGGAAGCGATTGAAAAGGCCCTAGCCGAAATTATCTGATCTTTGTTTAGCAAGCGCCATTTCACTCAGTGAAAAATGGCGTTTTTTATCTGGACAAAATAAAAAAACAATTATAAAATAAGTTCGCTTTTCTGAATGACCTGAGATCAAACCCATCAGCTACTTTGGCTGTTACCAAAAGGAGTGCATCAATGAAAGGTAAACTGGTTCCAAGCAAAATGTTCTTTACCAAGGGCGTTGGTTTCCATCGCGACAAACTGGCCTCGTTTGAGCTGGCCTTGCGCCACGCCGGAATTCAGGCCTGCAACCTCGTGCTGGTTTCATCCATTCTCCCGCCGCGCTGCAAGATTATTTCAAAGCCTAATGGCTTGGCTTTGCTGAACCCCGGTCAAATCACGTTTTGCGTCATGGCTCGCATGGAAACCAAGGAGCCAAACCGGCTCATTGCAGCGTCTATTGGCCTAGCAGTTCCCACCAACCGGCAAGAGCACTACGGCTATTTGTCCGAACACCACGGCTTTGGCCAAACCGGAAAAATCGCCGGCGATTACGCCGAAGATTTGGCCGCGACGATGCTGGCGACAACGCTCGGCATTGAGTTTGATGCGGACAAGGCGTGGAATGAACGCGAGCAAGTTTACAAAACTTCCGGGCAAATCTTTGCAACCCGCAATATCACCCAGTCGGCTGAAGGCGACAAAGCCGGTCTTTGGACTACGGTGATTGCCGCGGCTGTATTCGCCCAATACCAAGAATAAACTGCTCTTTTATTACCGAACTCTGTGCTGGTTCGGTTTTTTATTTGAGTTTGACAAAAAAATTATTTCTGCTATAATACTTATATTCTTTAAAAATTCTAAAACCTTTGAGGTGTGTCTCCGCCAACAACGGAGATTGGGCACGCTTCGTCTGCCTTAGGCAGGCAAGGTGATTTCTGCGTCAGTGGAAATCCGGCTTCCTCCGTAATCATAGGATAAGGCGTGTTGGTAAACAAAGCGCCTGAAAGCGGTCTTTTTTTGTTTCATACTTAAAAGACCATGCCGGCTGAAGTTTTAGCGTAAGCCGGAAGAAAGGTGGTACCGCGGATTTAATAATCTCGTCCTTTCAACACAAATTTTTTGTGTTAGAAGGACGAGATTTTTTTGTTTCTGCGATACTACCAATTAACGCTCATTGAGCAGGAGGTGTTTTATGGCTTGGGGAAATCAAAGCTCAAATCAAGCCGGTCAATGTCCGATTTGTCGTGTGCCGATGACCATGAAGCTGGTACAGGTAAGCAGCGTCGGCTTTGGTTCGACCACCAAGGAACAAAACGAACCGGTTTGCACCAATCCAAAATGCGTACGCAACACGCTCGGAAAATAAGTTGACACCCCATGGCTGGAAAGGAGAACCCTCTCCTTTCCAGCCGCCCATTTTATTAATAAAAAATTATGAAAAGATATTTATTTAAAAATCGTAGCCAAGAATACTGGCGAATCAAATATTAAGACTTAATTAATTAAATTACTAATTTATGCCAATTTATTTTTTAGATCAAAAAGAAATCCCTACCCATTACTACAACATTATTGCCGATTTGCCGACGCCGCTTGATCCCCCGCTTCATCCCGCTACTAAAGAACCGCTTGCGGCAAATGATTTAGCTCATCTCTTTCCACTGGAATTAATCAAACAAGAAATGTCGTCTGAACGCTATATTGAAATTCCCGAAGCGGTCAGAAATGCTTACATGCTTTATCGCCCATCGCCTTTAATTCGCGCCAAATCTTTGGAAAAATTTTTGGACACGCCAGCCAAAATTTATTACAAATACGAAGGGGTATCACCAACCGGCAGCCATAAGCCGAATACCGCTTTAGCCCAAGCTTATTACAATAGAATGGCCGGCATAAAAAGATTGGCCACGGAAACCGGCGCCGGCCAGTGGGGATCGGCCTTAAGTTTTGCCTGTCAGCACTTTGGTCTTGATTGTACGGTTTATATGGTTAAAGTCAGCTACGACAACAAACCCTATCGTAAAGTTATGATGAATTTATTTGGAGCTGAATGTATTGCTTCACCTTCAAACAAAACCAAATCGGGCAGAAAAGAATTAGCCCGAGACAAAAATAGTGCCGGCAGTTTAGGGGTAGCAATTTCTGAAGCGGTTGAAGATGCCGCTCAAAATTCTGACACTAATTACGCCTTAGGCTCGGTTTTAAATCATGTTATGCTGCATCAAACTATTATCGGACTGGAAGCCAAAAAACAAATGGCTCAAGCCGGAGACTACCCAGATATTATTATTGGTTGTCATGGCGGCGGCAGTAATTTTGCCGGTATCAGCTTTCCATTTTTGGAAGATAAATTAAAAAATGGCAAAACCCAGTTACGAGCTGTAGCCGTTGAACCAAAATCCTGTCCGACATTAACCGAAGGCAAATATGAATACGATTTTGGAGATACCGCCGGTTTAACTCCGCTGATGAAAATGTATACCTTGGGTCACAATTTTATGCCGCCATCAATTCATGCCGGCGGGTTGCGCTATCATGGTTCATCCCCCCTGGTCAGCAAACTTTATCACGACAAAATTATTGAGGCTAAATCATACAGCCAAAGCGAAATATTTCCCGCCGCCGTTGCTTTTACCAAAAGCCAAGGTATCGTTCCCGCTCCGGAATCATCCCACGCCATCAAAGCGGTCTTTGACGAAGCGATTAAATGCAGAGAAACCGGTGAGAAAAAAACCATTTTATTTTCCTTGAGCGGCCATGGTCATTTTGATATGTCAGCTTATGCCGATTTTCTGTCTGACAAGCTGAAATAAATTAATAATTTGGCGGGTAGAGATTATTCTACCCGCCAAAAAACCATGGACAAGCGGAAGACAAAATATTATAATTAAAACATATGAAAGACACAATTTTGTCGGGTATTCGCCCGACCGGAAAACTCCACATTGGCAATTACTTAGGTTCATTAAGCAATTTTTTGAAATTGCAAAAAGACAATGATTGTTATTTTTTTATTGCTGACTTGCATTCTTTAAATGAGCCATTTTTAGCTCAGGAGAAATACCACCAAATCATAGACTTAACCAAGGACTATTTGGCGGCCGGGCTGGATCCAAAAAAATGCGTTATTTTTGCTCAATCGCATTTATCCCAACATTCTGAACTAGCTATTATTCTACAAAATGTCGTACCAGTTTCCTTTTTATTTCGCATGACTCAATATAAAGACAAATCAACCGATCGGGAAAATGACAAAGTAAATGCCGGTTTGCTTTTTTATCCAATTTTGATGGCCGCCGATATTCTAATGTATAAATCAACCAAAGTGCCGGTTGGTCAAGATCAAACGCAACACGTAGAATTGGCCAGGGACGTAGCGGGATTTTTTAATAACAAATATGGCCAAACCTTTCCCGAACCTAAACCGCTATTCACCGAAACACCAAAAGTTATGAGCCTATTGGCTCCGGATAAAAAAATGTCAAAATCCTTAGGTGATGCTCACTGTATATATATTGATGATGAGCCAGAAGTAATCAGACAAAAGCTAGCCAAAGCCGTTACCGATACCGGCGACGGACAATCACTGGGCGCCAAAAATTTATTGGATTTGATTAGAATTTTTTCTAAACCGGAAATTTTTGAAAAAATGTCGGCTGATCAGGCCGCTGGCCAACTGAAATATTCTGAATTAAAAAATCAGCTAGCGGCGGATATTGCCAATTATTTCGCGGATTTTAGAAAAAGGAAAAAACAAATCTCCGATCAACAGGCCAAAAAAATTCTGGCCGCCGGCGCTAAAAAAGCCAAAATCGTAGCTCAAAAAACTTTAAACGAAGTAAAAAAACGAATTGGAATTTCATGATTTTTTTTCAAATCATTTTAGTTGGTTTGATTTTTATTATTTTTATTTTTGGCATAATTATCGGCTTACTGGCCCTAGCCAGCCTAGGCGCCATTATTATTTGCCACGTTCCCTACGCTTCCACGCCGAATATTCGCGTCAAAAAAATCATCAATCTGCTTGACTTGAAACCAGATCAAAAATTTTATGACCTGGGCTGTGGTGATGGTAGATTTTTAATTGAGGCAAATCGGTTCGGAGCTAAAGCCGTTGGGTTTGAAATTTCTCTTCATCCCTATTTACTGGCTCGAATTAATATATTACAAAATCACAGTCAGGCTAAAATTATATTTAAAAATTTTTACGAGGTTGATTTAAGCGATGCTGATGTTGTAGTTTGTTTTTTGATTGATACGGTCATGGCAGAAGTAGAAAATAAATTGATTAAAGAATTAAAGCCTGGCGCCCAAGTGGCCTGTTACGGCTTTAATCTTCCCCACTGGCAGGCTAAAAAAATTTATTATTTAAACCCCCACAATAAAA
>JBAYMO010000017.1:0-39436 GCA_041663485.1 Candidatus Buchananbacteria bacterium
AGATTTTCATCAGCCGGTTCTGCTTGAAGAGGTGATAAAATATTTAGAACCCAAGCCTGGAGAAAATTTTATTGATTGTACTCTCGGTGGCAGCGGGCACACGGAAGAAATCCTGAAGCTTAATGGTCCAAGCGGTAAAGTCTTGGGTATTGATCTGGATCCTTTAGCTATTAAAACCGCTCAAGAAGCAACCAAGAAATATAAAAATAGAACAATATTTGTTCAAGACAATTTCCGGAATTTAAAAAGAATTTTAAAAGACTGCCATTTTGGCCAAGTGGATGGCATATTACTTGACTTAGGGCTTTCCAGCGGCCAATTGCAAGATCAGGGTCGTGGCTTCAGTTTTTTGGCCGAAGGCAGTCTGGATATGCGCTTTGGCGGCCAATCAAATCTAACAGCCGAAAAGATTATTAATACTTACAATGAAAAAGATTTAATTGAAATATTCAAAAATTACGGTGAAGAGCGTTTGGCTAAACCGATTGCCCAAAGAATTGTGGCCAAAAGAAAAGAATTGGCCATCACGCGACCGGAACAACTGGTGGAAATTGTCGCTGAAGTATATCATAAATATTTTCATAATAAATCAAAAACTAATCCCGCTACCAAGATTTTTCAGGCTTTACGCATAGCGGTTAACGAAGAATTAGATAATCTCAAGCTTATTTTGCCGCCAGCGGCTGAAGCATTGAAAAAGAATGGAAGATTAGTAGTTATCAGCTATCATTCTTTGGAAGATAAAATGGTAAAAGATTTTTTCAGGGCTGAAAGCCGAGATTGTCTTTGTCCACCAGCCATGCCGGTTTGCCAGTGTCACCATAAAAAAAGTTTAAAAATTATTACCCCTAAGCCAATTGAGCCGAGCTGGGAAGAGATAGCCGCTAATCCCAGATCCCGCAGTGCTAAAATGCGAGTAGCCCAAAAAATAAATTAATAAAAATAAAAACAAAAATATGAAACATGCCTTTAACTCAAAAAAAATGAAAAGATCACGCCAATCACTTGGCAGCCGGTTTTTAAGATTAGGACTTGATTGGTCCAAAGCGAATTTAATAATTTGTTTTTTAATTGCTTTTTTGGGCGTTGGCTATCTGTTTCAGGTAAATAGTCTGGCGACTAAGGGTTATAAAATAAAAGAATTGGAACAAAAGGTAACCGATTTGAAGTTAGAAAAATCTGATTTAGAACTTGAGGCTTTAAGTCTTCAATCAGTTGGTTCGGTTAAAGATAAAGTCGGTGATTTAAAGATGGTGTCTTTGGGCAAGGAGGATTATTTAGCTGACAAGCCAGTAGCCCTGGCGCGATAAAATAATAGTTAATAATTTATAGTGGATAAGGTATAATATTAACTATGTTGTAAAATTATTCATTATAAATTATATTTGTGTTTGGCCGTAAGCCCCGAAAAGAAACAAATAAGATTAAAGTCGAGGGTCGAGTTCTCGTTTTGACTCTCGTTCTTTTGTTTATCGCCGTAATGATTGTGGGCCGGCTATTCTACATGCAGATAATAAATCATAATTTTTATATTCAGCGGGCGGAAAAAAGCCAAGAAACAAGCAAGAATCTTGCTTCTTTGCGCGGATCAATATATACCAGGGAAAAAGATGGCTTGTATCCGGTGGTAACCAACCGTGATTATTATCTTTTGTACGCCGAGCCAAAGAATATTAAAGATGCTAAAAATACTGCCTCCCAAATTACCGATATTTTAGGTTTAGATAGCGACGAATCAAAGGAAATACTGGCTAAACTTTCTAAAAATAACGATCCCTATGAACCCCTGCGTCATAAGGTTGAAAAAAAGTTAGCGGATCAGATTAAGGAGTTAAAGATTGATGGCGTGGGTTTCGTGCCCGAGCCATATCGATTTTATCCGGATAAGGGGATTGGCGGTCAAGTCTTTGGTTATGTGAGTACAGCCGAAAATGAACCTATCGGTCTTTATGGCCTTGAGGGTTACTTCAATAAGGAATTATCCGGTCAGTCCGGTATTATTAAATCATTTCGGGATGCATTGGGTTCATTAATTACTATCGGTTCCAGAACGGTTAAAAAGGCCGAAAATGGTTCCAATTTGATTTTAACATTAAATCGAGAAATCCAATTCACCACTTGTCAAAAACTTGAAATTTATTATAAAAAGTTTTCTGCGGCTGGCGCCACGGCAATTATTATGACACCAACCGGTGAAATTATTGCCATGTGTAATTTACCAGATTATGATCCTGAAAATTACAAAGAAGTTAAAGATATCAATTACTTTAATAATCCGGCAATTTTTACGGCCTATGAGCCGGGTTCGGTCTACAAGGCTTTTACCATGGCCGCTGGTTTGGATAGTGGAGCAGTCACGCCTCAAACCACCTATAATGATACGGGTGAAGTAAAAATTAACGGCTTTACCATTAGAAATTCTGATCTGAAAGGCCATGGTGTAATGAATATGGTGGATGTGCTGGAGCATTCCTTGAATACCGGCGCGATATTCGTTGAACAAAAAATCGGTAAAGATCAGTTTAAAAAATATATGAAGAGTTTCGGTTTTGGTAATTCTACCGGTATTACTTTGGACAAAGAAATGCCGGGAGATATTTCTTCTTTGAATCAGGCGGGTGAGATTTTTGGCATGACCGGTTCGTTCGGTCAGGGTATTACCGCCACGCCAATCCAGCTCGTAACCGCTTTTGCCGCTATTGCTAATCAAGGTAAGCTGCCAAAACCATATATTGTTTCTGAGATTGATAAGGCCAATGGTGAAAAAGAAATATTCAAACCAGTAACGGTTCGGCAAGTAATTTCTTCCAAAACGGCTAGTATTTTATCCGGTATGTTGACCTCGGTGGTTGAAAGAGGCTATGGTAAAAAAGCCGGTGTTTCGGGTTATTATTTTGCCGGTAAAACCGGCACAGCGCAAATCGCGACCGCGGGCGGCTATGGCAATGAATATAATCACACTTTTATCGGTTTTGGCCCGGTCTCCAATCCTAAATTCGTAATTTTGGTTAAACTCGAAAAACCCAAGGGTGTCAGATTTGCCGAAGACACCATTACGCCATTATTTCATGATTTAGCTGAATTTATGCTTAATTATTATCAAATTCCACCCGATTATTAAAATATGAAAAATAAATTCAAAAAAATATTAATTGCCACTCTAAGTTTTTTTACTAAAAAAATTATCAATAAGTATTCGCCGGAAGTAGTGGCGGTTACCGGCAGTGTAGGAAAAACTTCGACCAAGGAAGCAATTTTTACTGTTTTGTCGTCGACCTATAACGTCAGAACCAATCAAAAAAATTACAATAACGAAATTGGTATTCCCTTGACAATTATCGGTGCCGACTCCGGTGGTCAGTCACTTTTCAAATGGCTGGGAGTTTTTTTGAAAGCCATAAGATTAGTTATTATAAAAGACAAAAACTATCCTAATATTTTAATTCTGGAAATGGGCGCTGACCATCCTGGTGATATTAAATATTTAACCAGTTTGGTGCCCGTTAGAGTAGGCGTAGTAACTGCCATCGCGCCGGTTCATTTGGAATTTTTTGAAACTATTGATCAGGTCGCTAAGGAAAAATCCAATTTAATAAAAAGTTTGCCCAAAAGCGGTTATGCGGTTTTAAATATGGACGATGGTTTGGTTTATGCCATGGCCGAAAAAACTAACGCCCAAGTTGTTACTTTCGGCGTAAATTCGCCGGCTGACATCAAAGCGATTGAGGTGGCGGTTTCTCACGATATAAACTATAAAGATATATCCACCATTCAAGGAATAAGTTTTAAACTGCAATACAAGGGCAGTACTGTGCCGGTGCTTTTACCCAAGGTTTTAGGCGAGCATTTGGCTTACACCGCTTTAGCCGCGAATTCGGTCGGTATTATTTACGATTTGAATCTGCATGTGATCATTGATGCTTTGAGAAAATTTGAGCCACCCAAAGGACGGATGCATATTATCTCAGGGATTAAAAATACTTTGATTATTGATGATACCTATAACGCTTCACCGCTTTCGGTCATGAAAGCTTTAGATCAGCTTGGTCAATTAACTTTAAACAAAAAGAATAAAAAATTTGCTGCCTTGGGTGATATGTTGGAGCTTGGTGATTATACTGAAACCGGTCATCGCCAAGTCGGACAAACAGTCGTAAAAAATAAAATTGATTATTTAATTACGGTGGGCGAACTGGCACGCGATATAATCCGCAGCGCGGTAGAAAATGGCATGGCTCAAGATCACTGTTTTGGCTTTGCCAATTCTCACGAGGCTGGTTTATTCTTGCAGGACAGAATTAAAGAAGGTGATTTATTGCTAGTTAAAGGTTCTCAGGGCGTAAGAATGGAAAAAATTGTTAAGGAGCTGATGACTGAACCGCAGCGCGCCGCTGAATTATTGGTACGTCAAGGCAAGGATTGGGAATAAAATTGAAATCATATTTAAATAAAAGCCCTATTTTGGGCTTTTTTTTAATAAAAAAATATGTTAATATTATTTTATGGAAAAGATTACTATATATAACACGTTAACCCGAAAAAAAGAGGAATTTAAGCCACTTAATAAGCATCAAGTGACTTTTTATCAATGCGGACCAACGGTTTATTGGACGCAACATATTGGTAATATGCGAGCCATGGTTTTGGCTGATTTGATTAGTCGGACGCTAAAATACACCGGCCATAAGGTCAAATTTGCGCGAAATTACACTGATGTTGGGCATTTAACCAGTGATGAGGACGCGGGTGAAGATAAGATGGAAAAAGGCGCTAAACGTGAAGGTTTGAGCCCAAGACAAATCGCGGACAAATATATTGAAATTTTTGAACGAGATGTCAGGGATTTGAATTGTCTCGAGCCGAATTTCAAACCAAGGGCGACAGATTATATTGAAGAAATGCAGGCCATGGTTAAAACGCTTTTAGAAAAGGGCTTTGCTTATTCAACGGATTTAGCTATTTATTTTGATATCTCAAAAGCCAAAGATTACACCAAACTTTCCGGTCAGAATTTGGAAAAAAATATAACGGATGCCGGTAAGGGCGATGTAAGTGATCCCAATAAAAAAAACTCTGCTGATTTTGCTCTCTGGTTTTTCAAAGCCGGTGTTCATCAAAATGCTATTCAAACCTGGCCTAGTTTGTTTCAATCACCTTTGGTACAAAACGGCCAAGGTTTTCCCGGCTGGCATATCGAATGTTCGGCTATGGCCAAGAAAATATTGGGTGATACGATTGATCTTCACATGGGAGGTGTGGAGCATATTCCGGTTCATCATACCAATGAGATTGCCCAAAGCGAATCGGCCAACGGCGTTAAGTTTGTTAACTACTGGTTGCACAACGAACATTTGAATGTTGATAATGGCAAAATGGCCAAGTCGGCTGGCACTAGCTATTCTCTGCAAGATATCAAAGATAAAGGATTTGATCCTTTGGCTTTGCGTTATTTTTTTCTGCAAGCTAGTTATCGGTCAAAACAAAATTTTACGTGGGAGGCTTTAAGCTCATCGCAAACCGCTCTAAATAGTATCAGGGAAAAAGTATTAGATTATTCTAAGACTGAAACAGGTAAAGTCAGTTCAGACTATCAAGAGAGATTTAGGGCCTGCCTGGAAGATGATTTCAATCTTCCCCAAGCCCTGGCAATTTTATGGGAAGTGCTCAAATCGGCTTTAGCCGATGGTGAAAAGATGGCTACGATTTTGGATTTTGATCAAGTCTTAGGTTTAAATTTGGCTGAGTCAAAAATTATCGCAATACCCCAAGAGGTAACCAATTTAGCCGAGCAAAGACTGGTGGCCAGAAATAGTAAAGATTGGTCGGAATCCGATCGTTTGCGCGATTTAATTGAACAAATGGGTTATTTAATCAAAGACGAGAAAAATAACTATCAAATAATTAAAAAATAATTATGTCGAAAAAAGTTTTAATCGTTTATGCTTCCGGGGGTATGGGTCATGTCATGGCTGCTAAAGCCATTGAGCAGGCTTTTCGGCGTAAATATCCCGAGGTGGAAGTAAAGAATGTTAATGTTATAGATTTCGCTAGCCGGTTATATAAGTTTTTCTTTGTTGACGGCTATAATTATGTTTCTGCTAAATTGCCAAATTTGTGGGCCTGGCTTTATAAAACTTTTGATAATAAAAATCGTCAGGGTTTGCCCAGTTTATTGTCTTATTTGTCGATTAAAAATCGATTCATACCGTTTATTAAAGAGTTTAACCCGGATTTTATAATTTCCACTCATCCGCTGCCGATGATTATTGTTTCTCGCTCCAAAGATAAAAATATTATTGATGTTTTGTCTTCCATGGTTTGCACTGATTTCGGCTGCCATAGTTTTTGGGTGGATCCGGAAGTAAATTATTATTTTGGCGCCGTAGACAATGTGGCAAAATGTTTAATGGAATACGGTGTCAGTCGAGAAAAAATTGCCATTACCGGCATTCCCATCGAAGAAAAATTCGCTCAGCCTTTAGTTAAGGATAATTTAATAAAAAAATTCGGACTCAAAACGGGAGTATTTACTATCTTGATTGTTGGCGGTCAGTTTGATTTTCAAACTTTAAAAACCGTTGTTTCCGGCATTATCGATCAACATGACGGTAATGTGCAATTTTTGGTTGTGGCTGGCCGCGACGCCAACTTAAAAGACGCTTTGGATAAATCCGACTTAAACAGCCGCTTTGCTAACGTTAAAATTTTTGGCTTTGTTGATTATATGCAGGAATTAATGACCGTGGCTGATATCATTTTTTCTAAAGCCGGCGGTTTAACCGTTTCCGAGTGTTTGGCTAAAGGTTTGCCTTTGGTGATTAATAAAGTTATTCCGGGTCAGGAGGAAGACAATGTTAATTATTTGGTTAGTCATAATGCGGCGATTAAGGTCAATGATACGGCCGGCATAATTTCGGCTATTAATGATTTAGTCGGTAATTCCAAGAAAATTTTGGCTATGCAGGCTTCGGCTAAATCTTTAGGCCAGCCTCATTCGGCTGAGGCTTTGGCGGATTTTGTGGTTAGTAAAATTTAATAATTAATTTTAGCTTGCATTAAATAATTTTTAAGGTAAGCTAATTTTAAAAATGAAGAAAAATTTTTGGCAAAAATTAAATAAGCCGATTTTGGCGCTCGCCCCCATGGCGGGCATTTCTGATTCACCTTTTCGTCAGTTATGTAAGAGCTTCGGTGCCGATGTCTTGTATACAGAAATGATTTCAGCCGATGCTTTGCATTATGGCTCAAGTAAAACCATTGAACTGTTAGAGTTTGATAAGTCAGAAAAGCCGGTGGTTTGTCAGCTTTTTGGCAAGCGAATTGATAAATTCAAAAAAGCCTGTGAGATAGTGGAAAAAACCGGTTATTCCGGTATTGATTTGAATTTTGGCTGTCCGGCCAAAAAAGTGGTCGCGCATGGCGGCGGCGTTACTTTAATGCGCGATTTAAAACATTGTCGGGAATTAGTGATTGAAGTTTTGCATTGTACTAATCTGCCGGTTTCAGTCAAAATTAGAGCCGGAATTGACAACACAACCGCTTTAGATTTTTTGGCGGCCGTTAAGGATTTGCCCATTGCTGCCGTGATGATTCATGGCCGTTACTTTAAAGATCCTTTTGGCGGTGAGATAGATTACGAAATGATAAAAAAAGTTAAACAAAATTTTTCTGGGGTGGTTTTAGCCAATGGCGGCATTAATACGCCGGAGGATGCCAAAAAAATGCTTGATTTAACCGGAGCTGATGGTCTCGGTTTGGCACGCGGTCTGTATGGTAAGCCTTGGCTTTTTAAGCAAATCAAAGATTATTTGGCTCAAGGCAAATATACTGAGCCAACTTTATCAGAAATCAAAAAAGCGGCAATTTTGCATGCCACTTTAGCTAAAAAAATGAAAAAAGAATGGGGGATAGTGGAAACAAGAAAACATTTGGCCTGGTATGTTAAGGGTTTTGCTGGCGCGGCTGAGTTGAGGAGCCAGTTGGTTCAGGTTAAAACCATTCAGGAAATTAAACAAATTTTGAAAGATTTTAAATAAATTTTGCGGGTAACGGCTGGTATCATCGCTTAATATTTATAACCAATTTTTTTTCTTAAAAATTCCAAGCATAATAAATACCACCACGAGCATTATGCCCAAAACATACCAAAAACCGTAGATACTATTGATAAAGGGCATAGAATGAACCATATTCATACCAAAAATGCTCGAAATTAGGGTAATGGGAAAAATTAATACAGAAATTATGGTGAGAATTCTCATGATGTCCGAAAGCTGAAAGGAGATTTGGGATTCATTGGTTTGCTGAATAGCTTCAATTCGTTCTTTGAGATTGTCCATAGCGTCCCAGATTTCTTTGGCAAAATCGATTAGACTTTCAAAGTAATCATCGGTTTTTTTTATGACAAAATTTGGGTTATTTTTGAAAGCATTAACCGCTTTTTTCAAAACATTTTTATGAACTTGCATAATTTTGCGAAAATCCGTAATATTGCGGCGAATAATCAAAATTTCTGAAACCATTTTTCTTTCCTGGCCGGCAAAAATAGCCTTTTCGATATTGTTGCAATCAACTATTAAATGATCAATCATGGGAAAGCAATACATAAAAAGTTTGTTGCAGATTTCATAAAATAGTCTCTCCGGAGATTTGTCAGGATACAGTTGAGGCAAATTATCGGCATTTTTTAAGGTGGTAAAAAAATCGTTGAAAATTTTTAATTCACCATGATTAATGGTAATTAAAAAGCCTTTACCAATGAAAGCATTAATTTCTGCCGATTTGATTTCTCGAGTGTCTGAAACATAATACGGGAACAGTAAAACAAAGAATAGATAGCCCGGGTAGGACTCTACTTTAGTTCTTTGGTTGGTTGAAATACAATCAGCGACATTGAGCGGATGAAATTTATATTTTCTTGCCAAACTTTTAATTTCCGATTCCGCGGGGTTTTCGTAATTAATCCAGGTAAAATTGGGAAACTCAATTTTTTGTGTTAGCATATTTATTTTTAATTTTACTTACTTCTTAATTATAGCATAAAATTTGTTGTGGTCTAAGTTTAGTTGTTAATTCTTGGAAATTATTTTATAATATTAGAGTATGAGTGCAAACCAAAAAGTTAAATCAATGATGGAGGAAATTGAAACCCCTGATTTAGCCGACCCTTTTTCTCAAGAAACTAGGCCGGTGGAGCAGGCGCCCAAACCAGAGAGTTTGTCCGAACAAGAGCGTGAGCATTTGAAAAATGAGGTTTTGGAAGTGATTTCTGAGTCGGAAAAAACGGTAAAAAATGCGGTTATTCAGACGATTCCGGACGAACCTGCTCCGGTGTTGGTAAAAGATAAAAGTGAAACTCAAATTATTATCGAAGATATTTTGTCGGAGGATTTGCGTGATGTTTATTTTAAAATGGATCCGCCCTTGCAGCAAAAGTTTAAAACTGAAGGGGAAAATATTTCAGCCAAAATTGAAGTTTTGCTCAAAGAAACCAAGGTTAAAACCCATAAAATTTTCAAATTGATTTTTGGCTGGCTTAAATTAATTCCTGGGGTCAATAAATTTTTTATCAACCAAGAGGCTAAGCTAAAGGCTGAAAAAATAATTAAATTGAACAAATGAGTGATTTTTTTCAATCCATGGCAACGTTTTTTTCGGGCTGGGATTTGAATTTTTTATTAAATGACCCTAATTTTGTCCCGGGTCTTTTATTGATTCTGGTTCTTGTCCTTTTGTCTGTTTTGTTTTTTTTGCTGCGAGCTCTGTTCCAAGCTCAAAATTTTATTTCCACTTCTCTTAAACAAGTGGTTTTTTTAGTTACCGTACCAAGAGAGGCAGCCGGAAATGAAGATGCTAAAGAAGGTATTGAAGCCATTCGCGGTCAAATTGCCATAGCCGAGAGCTGGTTTGCTACTCTGGGCGGGCTTAAGGCTCAGCGAGGTTTTTGGGCGTGGTTTGCCGGTCGCACCGACCATTTTTCGCTGGAAATTGTTTTTCGCGAGGGACTAATCCATTTCTATATCGGCGTACCGGAATATTTGCATGACTACATGGAGCATCAAATTTTGGCGCAATATCCTGATGCCGATATGCAAGAGGTCCAAGACTATAACATTTTTTCTCCTCAGGGCGAAATTGCCGGCTGCTATTTGAAATTTACAAGGAGCTTTCTTTTTCCTTTGAAAACTTATAAAACCCAAGATACTGATCCGTTGAATTCTTTGACTAATTCTTTAAGCAAGATTGAAAAAAATGATGGCGCCGCGATTCAAATTATTGCCAGATCAGCCCATAAGCGCTGGCACCGTCCGGGTATGCGCATCGGGGTCGAAATGAATAAAGGTAAAACACTAACGGAAGCTATAAATCTTTCCAAAACTTTCAGTTTTTATAAGATTATGCGCTTTTTTGAGGTTAAAAGTCAGGAGCAAAAAGATCAAACCCGTTATAAACAGCCTCGGCAGTTAACGCCCATGGAGCAAGAGCTAATCAAGGGAATTGAAAATAAGACTTCCAAAGCCGGTTTAGATTGCAACCTTAGAGTCATAACCTCGGCGGCCAATAAAGAAAAAGCTACTTTTTATCTTGAAGCGATTGCTAATTCATTTTCTCAGTACAATTACTATCAATACGGTAACAGCCTGAGAATGTTTAAGGATTCATCGGCGCGATTTATCAATGATTTTATTCATCGAAATTATCGAGAAAAGCAGAAAGCAATTTTAAATACCGAAGAATTAGCGACTATTTATCATTTTCCCACGCCATTTTTGGAAACTCAGAATATTAAATGGCTGCTGGCGCGTAAAATGGCACCGCCGGCGAATTTACCGGCCGAAGGCTTACTAATTGGTGAAAATAACTATCGAGGCGCTAAAACGCAAATTTTTATCAAAAATGATGATCGCCGCCGGCATTTGTATATGATTGGTATGACTGGTACCGGTAAATCAACATTGATGGCTAATTTGGCCATCCAAGACATTCAGCAAGGCAAGGGTGTTTGTGTGATTGACCCCCATGGCAGTTTAGTTGAAGACATTTTGCCGGCTATTCCCAAAGAAAGAATTGAGGATGTAATTTATTTTAATCCTTCCGATACTGATCGACCGATTGGTTTGAATATGCTTGAAGCCCTGACGCCTGAACAGCAAGATTTTGCTATTCAGGAGATGATTTCAATTTTTTACAAATTAGTAACTGATCCGTCAATGATCGGCCCGATGTTTGAGCATAATATGCGAAACGCCATGCTGACTTTGATGGCTGATACTGAGCATCCCGGTACCATTGCGGAAATTCCCAGGATTTTTACGGACAAGGAATTTCAAAAATACAAAGTTTCCAAGGTAACTGATCCGATGGTGCGTTCTTTTTGGGAACAAGAAATGGCCAAGACTTCGGATTTTCACAAGTCCGAAATGCTGGGTTACTTGATTTCCAAAGTGGGTCGGTTTGTGGAAAATGCCATGATTAGAAATATAATCGGCCAACCGCAATCAGGTTTTAATTTTAGGGACGTCATGGACAATCAAAAAATATTGTTGGTCAATTTAGCCAAGGGTACGACAGGTGAGGTCAATAGTAATTTGCTGGGCTTGATTTTAGTGGCCAAATTGCAGATGGCGGCTTTAACCAGAACGGATATTGCCGAGGGTGATCGTAAGGATTTTTATTTATACATTGACGAGTTTCAAAACTTTATTACCGACAGCGTGGCGACAATTATGGCCGAGGCCAGAAAATATAAATTGAATTTGATTTTAGCCCATCAATATATCGGCCAGCTGACCGAAGGCAGCGGTCCAGAGGGTAAGAGCTTAGGCAGTAAAATCAAGGATTCAATTTTTGGCAATGTGGGCACGATTATTTCCTATCGCATCGGTGCCGAAGATGCCGAGTATATTGCCAAACAAATGGAGCCGGCAGTATCCGAGTATGATTTAATGAATATTGAAAGATATAATGCTTATATCAGGCTTTTGGTTGACAATCAACCGGCCAGACCGTTTAATTTTAAGGCCTACCCGCCGATTAAGGGTCGAGCCGGTATTGCCAAGGACATTAAGGAGTATTCACGTTGGAAATATGGGACTGATAAGCGAAAAGCTGAGGCTTATATCGTGGAGCAATCCCGCCTGGGTCAGCCCACGGCGACCAATGTTACCGCACCGATAGAAAGAACTCTTTAAAACAAGTCAAAATGCAGTTAGGTTTAGGGGTGAGGGGATATAGTTTTCGATTTTTTAAAGTATTTAATAATATGTTTTATTTTTTTGCTGCCATCTTGGCTTTTATTTTTTTATTGTTAATAACTTATGCTTTGGGCGGTTGGTTGGCGGCACCCTGGGTGCCAACTTGGCAAAATGATGTCAAACAAATGTTGCAATTAGCTGAGATTAAGCCCGGAGAAATAGTAATGGATTTGGGCGCGGGTGACGCTCGGATCATGACTTTAGCGGTTAAAAACTATCAAGCCCAGGCGGTTGGCTACGAGATTGCTGTCTTGCCATATTTGCTCGGATGGTTTAGAATTATTTTATTGGGTTTGGCCGGTCGGGTTCAGTTAAAATATGGTAATTTTTTTAAGGCCGATATTAGTCAAGCCGATGTCATCTGTATTTTTTTGATGCCAGCGGTCATGATAAAAATTAAGAATAAAATAGATCAAGAGGCCAAGCCAGGTTGCCGCATATTATCCTACGCTTTTAAGATTTCAGACTGGGAACCCAAGGCCATATTTAAGCCAAAGAAAAATCAAATTCCCATTTATCTTTATCAAAAATAGATAAAAATAAAAAATAAATTAAAACAAAATGTTTAATATTAGTAAAAAAAATCAAAACGACAGTGACATTGACGATATCTTGAATGATTCATCGGCGGATCCGGCTCAACAGCTTGAATTGGTCAAAGAAATTTTGGAGAATACTCAATCAAATATTAAAAAAGCCTTGAATTTGCTCAAGGAAAAGAATATTGATACCGAAGCTTTAATCAGCAGTCTCAAACAAACGCGCGAGATTAGTGCCGGCTTGGCCTCAATGGATGAATCATCAGGTAGTGAAAAGATTATCGAGGGCGTTTTTAATGGGGAAAAAATGGTCAGCGGCGATGGGGCGGAATTTATTATTCCAGCCAATTATGCTTCTAAGTCCAAATTAGTTGAGGGTGATATTTTGAAATTAACCATCAAAAAGGATGGTTCTTTTATTTACAAACAAATTGGTCCGGTTGAGCGCCGGCAAAAAGTGGTTACTTTGGTGCAAAACGAAGCCAGCAGCGATTGGTATGGAGTTGAAGATGGCCAGCGCTGGAAGTTACTGACCGCCTCAGTTACTTATTTTCATGGTTCGGCCGGTGATGACGTGGTGATTTTAGTCCCCAAAGACGGTTCAAGTAAATGGGCGGCCGTGGAAAATATTATTAAAAAAAGATAGATAAAATTTAGAAGTCCAGAGTCCAAGTAATTTACTTAATTTTGGATAATATAATTATGCGATTTAGCCCGGCTAAGTCTTTTTTTATTTTTTGCCGAAATAGCGGCAGGATTTTTTTAGCTATTCTTTGTACCTCTGAGGTTTGTCGGGGATCAAATTCGCAAATAATAAATGATGGCTGGTATTTTTGGCTGGCAATTTGCTCAAAAAGTTGACGATACAGGTAAAGGCCCTTTTCTTTGGTAAAAATTGCCATTTGAGGTTCAAATTTTAAACCGGCAGATAAACTTTTGTTATTCTTCCATTTTGGCCAAACATAAGGCAAATTAGCCACTAAAATATCAATTTTGATATTTTTAAAGGGGGTTAGCAGATTTCCTTTTAAAAATTTAATTTTAACGTTAAACTTATTGGCGTTAAATTTAGCTACAGTTAGTGCCTTTTGAGATATATCGCTAGCGTAGTATTTAAAATTTTTATTGGTCGAAAGATTTTTAGTCAAGGAAATGATTATCGCTCCGGAACCGGTGCCAACATCAACTAGATTAAAATTTTTGTTTTCCGATTTTTGTTTTCTCATTTCGGCTAACGTTTCTTCAACTAATAACTCTGTTTCGGGTCGGGGGATTAAAACATCTCGATTAACTCTGAAGTCTAGACCATAAAATTCTTTCTTGCCAATAATATAGGCAATCGGCTCTCCTTTAATGCGTCTGTTTATAATTTGATTAAATTTTTCAATTTGGGGCGGGCTTAATCTTTTTTGGGGATAGGTATACAAAAATTCCTTAGGTTTTTTTATTACCCATGATAATAAAACCTCGGCGTCCAGGTGGGGAGTAGGTAAATGTTTTTTAGCTAAAGCCCAATTAGCCGTTGATAATAAATTATTTATATCCTGTGCCATTATGTATGGTGGTATTAGTACTGGCTTAAAGCTTTTTTATTGATCAGCTTTTCTTAAAGCATCAATAATGGGCTGGATATTGCCGTCTAAAATTAAAGGCAAGCTATGCCAGTTTTCTTTAATGCGATGATCGGTGACGCGATCTTGCGGGTAATTGTACGTTCTAATTTTTTCCGAACGATCGCCGGAACCGATTTGAGAACGTCGATCTTCGCGTCGCTTCCGGTCAAGTTTTTCTTGTTCGTTGGCTAAGATTCTGGAGCGTAAAATTTTTAAAGCCTTTTCCTTGTTTTTCAGCTGGGATTTTTCATCCTGGCAGGAAACCACGGTATTGGTTGGTAAGTGGGTAATGCGCACGGCTGAATCGGTAGTATTAACCGACTGGCCACCGTGGCCACCGGCGCGAAAAACATCAATTCTCAAATCTTCGGGCTTGATTTCCAAATCATATTCTTCGGCTTCGGGCAAAACCGCGACCGTGGCAGCGGAAGTGTGAATTCGGCCACTTTTTTCCGTATCGGGTACGCGCTGGACGCGATGAACACCGCTTTCGTATTTGAGATTTTTATAAACGTTTTGACCGCCAATTTCAAAAATAATTTCTTTAAAACCGCCAATACCAATTTGGTTTGAATCCATGATTTTGGTTTTCCAGCCTTGACGCTCAGCATAGCGTGAATACATTCTGAATAAATTGGCAGCAAAAAGCGCCGCTTCGTCGCCGCCGGTTCCGGCGCGGATTTCAACAATAATATTCTTTTTATCCATGGGATCTTCGGGCCGCATATCTTCGGAAATTTCATTTTCCAGTCGGGTAATTAATTCGTTCAAACTGCTAATTTCGTCCTGAGCAATGACTATTAATTCTTGATCATCATCGTCAGCCAGGGTTTGTTGAGCCTGGGCCAGCTGATTCTCCGCTTTATCTAATTCATTTATTTTTTTAATAATTGGTTCTAGTCGGGTGTATTCCTGAGAAGTGGTCTTGAATTTTTGATTATCATTAATCACGGCCGGATCGGACAGGTCGGCTTTGGTTTTTTCGTATTGGTTTTTTAAGTTGATGAATTTCTGGTCCATATTTTTAAATAATTAACATAACAAAAACTCCCTCAAAGTGAAGGAGCCTAGTTATGTATTGGCTAATCCTCGGATTTTTTAGAAGATTTTTTGGTTCTGGCTTTCTCTTTCTTGGCTTTTTTTCCTTTACGTTCAGCGGCTACGCTGTCTTTTTTGGCCGCTCTTTCCTTGAATTTTTCTACTCGGCGAGCCGAATCAACCAACTTTTGTTTGCCCGTAAAGAAAGGATGGCACATGGAACAAATTTCGATGTGCAATTCCGGCATGGTTGAACCAACCGTAAAAGTGTTGCCACAGGCACAAGTGACTTTGGCTTTGGGATAATATTGAGGGTGAATTTCTTTTTTCATACTCAGATACAATAGCACAATAATCTAGACTTGGCAAGGGTAGATTATCGTTTTGTTTGATGAAGGTTTTTTGAATGCTGGGTAATGGCAAAAACGCCGACGACGCTGGTATAAACCACGGCAAATTCAGCCGGCACTCTGAAATTGCCCTGGGAAAATGGCGCGGTAAGGGCAAAAATTATCATTACTGCTGTCCAAATACCCACAAAGGCTTCGCCGATAAATTTGGAGTTGAATTGGCTTCTCCAGCGAATATATTCTTTCTCGCCGGCATAGATGCCTAAAAGTGCCATATAAATTAAACCAATCACGCTGGCCGTGCTGTCAAATTGGTTACCGGAAAAGAAGTCAGCCATAAAAAGGAATATGGTGATAATTGTCCAGGTGTTCAAAAGCCATTTCAAACTGATTCTTTCCGTGAGCCAATGATTATTTTTGTTATTCTTTCTCATATAAGTATTTTATCATAATTTTTATAAAATAATAATACCTTGACCGGGCAAAAAATTTAGGATAATATTTTGCCAGTGTCTGATTTTTCAAGAGCAAACTAGGAGGATCGCTGTATGGGCAAGTTCATAAAGCCCCAAAAACGTGGAGGGGGTCCGACTACTTCAGAGCCAACCCAGCCACCGCACTTTTTCGTGGGTTCAGGAGCATCTGTCAGCGAAGACGCGCCGCGCTGTAGCATTTGCTGTTATGTTGAGCGGCGCTATGGCGCCACAGCAGTCAGTCAGCATTGCCAAGTCGACTGCAATGGTAACGTGGTTCGGGATGGCAATGGTCAAGGCATTATCTGTCGGCCGGGCGTGACGTTACCCAGGCGGTCGTTGGTTCGATCTTTCGACCTGTAGGCTGCAAAGCTATGGTGAGACAAAGGGGAGGGTGTCTCACTTTTTTATTACTCTTGACAGGGTTTGAATATATGATTACAATGAAATTAGCACTCTTGGAAGAGGAGTGCTAATAATTAAATCATATGAATGAGCGTCAGAAAAGCCTGCTTAAAACCATAGTTTCCCAATATATTAAAACCGCTGAGCCGATTAGCTCAAAATTAATTGCTGAGGCTGGACGGTTTGATTTGAGTTCTGCGACGATTAGAAATGAAATGGCGGAGTTAGAAGATCAGGGTTATATTTTTCATCCTCATACCTCGGCCGGCCGGATGCCGACCGAGAAGGGTTACAAATTTTATATTGAGAACTTTTTATTGGAAAGTAAATTGGCTAAAAAGGATCAGGAAGTTATCGAAAAAACCCTTAAATATTTTTCCGGCACAGAGATTCAAGTTCTTAAAGATTTGGCGCGACAAATTTCCGAGCTTTGCCATAACGCGGTTTTTATCGCTTTTTCCGATCGTGATTTTTATTACACCGGCTTGTCAAATTTGTTTTCTCAGCCGGAGTTTTTTGAGCATCAATTGATTCATCATATTACCAAAGTCATTGACCATTTGGATGAAGTGATGGGTCAAATTTATCAAGAGATTGATCAAGAAGTAAAAATATCCATCGGCAGTGAGAATCCTTTTGCCCGCGACTGCAGCTCGGTGATTGCCAGGTATCAGAATAAAAATAATACCGGCTTGCTGGGCATTATCGGCCCAACCCGTATGGATTATCAAAATAATTTTAGTTTAATCAAATGCAGTCAAGAATTAATTAATCAAGTTAGTTAGGTAAATATATAATTATTAAATCGTTGCGGTTTTATGAGTGAGCTAAACCTAGAAGAAAATAGTAATGAAATTGAAGAGTTAAAAGCCGAGTTAGTCTTGGCTCAAAAAAAGGTAGAGGAACATTTAGACGGCTGGAAGCGCGCCAAAGCTGATTATTTAAATTACAAAAAAGACACGGAAAAATATCAGGCGGAAATGATTCAATATGCCAACGCCGCCTTAATTGCCCAACTTTTGCCGATTTATGACAATTTTAAGTTGGCTTGGCAGCATGTGCCGGCTGAGCAGCAAAAATCCGATTGGGTTACGGGTTTTGGCCATATTAAGAATCAGTTTTCGGACTTTTTAAAAAATTTAGGCATTCAAGAGATTAAAACCGTTGGGGAAAAATTCAACCCAGAAATTCATGAAGCCGTCGCCTCTGAAGAAAAAGACGGTTATGATGCCGATGTGGTTTTTGAAGAAGTGAAATCCGGATATTCGTTGCACGAAAAGGTGATTTATCCGGCCAAAGTAAAAGTAACAAAATAATTAAAATAATTTTAAAGGCTTTAGCCTAAGGAGAAAAAATATGTCAATAATCAAATGGACACCGTTAGTTGAACCTTTTGATGAGATGGAACGTTTTTTTGATGATTTTAAAATGCCGACCAATAAAGGTTTTATTCCGGCCGTAGATATCTATCAGGACGGAAATAATGTAATTATTCAGGCGCCTTTGGCCGGAATTGATCCCAAAGACGTGGATATTAGCGTGGAAAATGATACCTTAATTATTCGCGGCCAAACTCAAAAGGAATCAGAAGTTGATGATAAAAATTATTATCGCAAAGAAATTCGTTCCGGCAGTTTTCATCGCGCCATACCTTTACCAGCGAACGTGGTGGCCGAAAAAGCTCAAGCGGAATTTAAGGAAGGGATGTTAAAAATTACGGTGCCCAAGATTGAAGCTAGCCAGCCCCAGAGTATTAAAATTAATATTGAGAAGAAATAATAAAAAAATCCCCTTTAAGATTTTACAAAAGAGGATATTGACTTACTCGTTCGTAATTTTGTTCCCGGACGATGGGATGACCCAGATCGAAATGCGATCGCAGTCGCCTGATTCATCGCCAAGAGTTTCTTTTAGGCGCCGGATTGTTTCAAGGTCAACTGGGGATCCAAGACTCGCTCTCATGTTAATTTGGACATGATGGTGGTGCTGCCAGCCGCCAATTGATACTTCCATGGGGTTTTTCTCCAAGGTTGAGTTTGCACAAAGAACTGATAAGAAGTTACCATATACATATATTTTGTCAAATTAGCAATAAATATTAAGCAATTAAATTGTAATAATAAATAATCAAAATTATGTCAAAAATTCTAGGAATTGATTTAGGAACAACTAATTCAGCCATGGCCATTATTGAGGGTGGCGAACCAAAGATTTTGGAAAACGCCGAGGGGGTTAGAACCACGCCTTCAATCGTGGCGATTAATAAATCGGGTGAAAGACTGGTTGGTTTATTGGCAAAACGCCAGGCCGTGACCAATCCGGAAAACACTTTGTATTCTATTAAGCGTTTAATTGGCAGACGCTGGGATGAAGATGAGGTTAAGCGCGATTTGAAGCTAATGCCATATAAAATTGTCAGTGGCGGCGAGGGCGTTAAAATTTTGATGTCAGGCAAAGAATACACGCCGCAGGAAATTTCCGCCATGATTTTGCAGAAGTTAAAGGCGGACGCGGAAGCGCGTTTGGGTGAAAAAATTACCGAAGCTATTATTACCGTGCCAGCTTATTTTAATGATGCTCAACGCCGCGCGACTAAGGACGCCGGTGAAATTGCCGGTTTGACGGTCAAACAAATTATTAACGAACCAACCGCGGCCGCCTTAGCTTACGGCTTTGAAAAGAAAAAAGGTCAGCAAATCGCGGTTTACGATTTGGGTGGCGGCACTTTTGATATTTCCATTCTTAATATTTCCGAAGATACCATTGAAGTCAAATCAACCAACGGTGATACCCATTTGGGCGGTGATGATTTTGATCAGGTATTGATCAATTGGATTATCAGTGAATTTAAAAAAGATCAGGGCATTGATTTGTCAAAAGATAATTTAGCCTTGCAACGCATCAAAGAGGCTGCGGAAAAAGCCAAGATTGAGCTTTCTACTGCCCAGGAAACTGAAATTAATCAGCCATTTATTACCACTGACGCCGCTGGACCAAAGCATTTGGTTTTAAAATTAAGTCGAGCTAAAATGGAAGAATTGGTGGGAGAGTTGGTGAAAAAAACCTTGGAACCATGCCGTCAGGCTTTAAAAGATGCCAAAATGACTACTTCAGAAATTGAAGAGGTGATTATGGTGGGCGGTATGACGCGCATGCCTTTGGTTTTGAAAGTGGTTGAAGAGTTTTTTGGCAAAAAACCGAATATTTCCGTTAATCCGGATGAGGTCGTGGCTTTAGGCGCGGCGGTGCAAGCCGGAGTTTTGCAAGGCGATGTTAAAGACGTATTGTTGCTTGATGTAACGCCGTTGACTTTAGGGATTGAAACCATGGGCAGTGTCATGACGCCGTTAATTGAAAGAAATACCACTATTCCTACTACCAAATCGCAAACATTTTCTACGGCGGCTGATAGCCAGCCCTCAGTGGAAATCCATGTTTTGCAAGGTGAAAGACCAATGGCAGGGGACAATAAAACTTTAGGCCGTTTTATTTTGGATGGTATTCCACCGGCGCCCAGAGGTTTACCGCAGATTGAAGTAACTTTTGATATTGACGCCAATGGGATATTAAACGTTTCAGCCAAAGACAAAGGAACCGGCAAAGAACAAAAAATTACCATTACGGCTTCTTCGGGTTTATCTAAAGAAGAAATTGAAAAAATGAAGAAAGAAGCGGATTTGCACGCCGATGAAGACAAGAAGAAAAAAGAATTGATTGAAGCGAGAAATTTAGCGGACACTTTAGTTTATTCAACCGAGAAAGCGATGCGTGACGCGGGTGACAAGATTAGTGCTGATTTGAAAAAGGAAATTGAAGGCAAACTGGATGAATTAAAGAAAGTCAAAGATACTGATAATTTGGAAAGCATTAAAAAGAATACGGAAGAATTAAGTCAAACCGCCCAAAAAATCGGTCAGGCGATGTATCAGCAGCAACCGCCGGCTGACCAAGCTTCGGCTGAGACCAAAACTGAATCTGAAAAAAAAGCTGAAGACGTGGTTGAGGGCGAGGTGGAAGAAAATAAATAAACTAGATAGTAGGAAGTAGCTTGTAGGAAGTTAGAGGTTTAAATTATTCTATTCCTACAAGCTACTAACCTACCAGCTACTAAGCTAACTTATGGCCAAAGATTTTTACGAAATTTTAGGAGTTGCCAAAACCGCCTCGCAGGACGAAATCCGCAAGGCTTATTATAAATTGGCTCACCAACATCATCCGCACAAGGGCGGTGATGAAGCCAAAATGAAAGAGATTAATGAAGCTTACGGCGTTTTAGGTAATGAGGAAAAACGCAAACAATACGATCAATTTGGCCAGACTTTTAATCAAGCCGGTGGTCAGGGCGGTTACGGTGATTTTTCAGATTTTTTTGGTGGTCAGCGCGGGGGCCAAGGTTTTAATTTTGAATTTAATGATTTGGGCGAAATGTTTGGTGATTTGTTCGGGGGTTCAAGCAATCGAAGCCGCGGGCAATCGGCTGGACGGCAAGGTAAAGATATTTCCGCCGATATTACTTTGAGTTTTTCCGAAGCGGCTTTTGGCGCGGAAAAATCAGTTACTTTAAATAAGGATGCAGTGTGTCAACATTGCCAAGGCAGCAAAGCTGAGCCTGGTTCGAAAAATATTACCTGCAAAACCTGCGGTGGTAGCGGCCAAATTGTTCGAAATATCGGTTTTGGTATTGGTTTGCCGAGCGTTTGCCCTGACTGCCAAGGTCAAGGTAGCAAAGCTGAGAAAGAATGCACGGTTTGCCGCGGCCAAGGCGTAGAAAAAAAGACAGAAATAATTAATATTAAAATTCCCGAAGGAATTGATAATGGCCAGACCATTCGCGTCTCCGGCAAAGGCCATGGCGCGGCCAAAAATGGCCAGGCCGGGGATTTGTATTTGAAAATAAAAGTTTCATCCGATCCGCGTTTTAAGCGTCAGGGTTTTGATATTCACACTCAAACTGAAATTTCATTTACGATCGCGGCTTTGGGTGGTAAAATTGAAATAGAGACTTTGGCTGGTAAACTTTGGTTAAAAATTCCTGATGGCACTCAAAGCGGAAAAGTTTTTCGTTTAAAAAATCGCGGCGTCCCAATTTTAAACGGCCGCGGTCGTGGTGATCAGCTGGTGGAAGTAATTGTTAAAACCCCGACCAAGCTCAATCGAAAACAAAAAGAACTCTTAAAAGAGTTCGATAAAGAATAAAAAATATGACAATTCAAACCGCCACTACTACCTTAATGGATGTGGTAAACGTGGTAAAAGTGCAGGCCAATAGCGGCGCTCAACAAGCGGCGTTTAACGGCAAAGATTTATGGTTTAGTTTTTTAGGCATTGACTGGTCGGTGCCGACTTGGGACATTATCATTCTTTGTTTTGTGATAATTAGCGTGTTAATTTACAGTTTTACTTTAGGTCGAGACAGAATTGTGGCGCTACTAATTAGCACTTATCTTTCCTTGGCCATTGCCACTAATTTGCCGTACATGGACGAATTAACCGCGTGGATAAATAATTCTGTTCATTTTAGTTATCAAATTTCAGCTTTTCTGATTGTCTTCGCGATTTTATTTATTTTTCTTTCCCGCAGCAGCCTTTTGCAGAATTTAAGCAGTTTGGCCGGCACTTGGTGGCAAACAATTATGTTTTCTTTGCTTCAAGTCGGTTTATTAGTCAGTATAATTTTGTCATTTTTACCCAATAATGCGATTAGTCGTCTTTCGGATTTTACCCAGGTAGTTTTTATCAGTGATTTGGGAAAATTTTGTTGGATTGTTTTGCCTATTGTGGCTTTGGTTTTCTTCCGAGGCCACCGTTCCAAGTTTGATTTTATTTAAAATAAGCAATAAAAAAACTATCCCGTTTGTCGGGATAGTTTTTTAAGTATTAAGAAATATTTTTTTGGATAAACTCGAATCCGTCTAACAGCGAACTAATCTCATCATCAAACATCCAAATACCGTCTTTGGGAACGCCCGAGTCGCGGTGGAGTATTATATCAATTGGCCGGAATTTTTTAACTTCTTCTTCGGTTACCATTTTAAAGCCGCTGGAAGAGGAATGAAGTTTAATGGATTTAATTTTTTCCAGGGGAACAAAGGTGAGGTGATGAAAAACCCGTCTGGAATCTTCCGTTGGTTCTTCGTGCTCCATGGCAATCACTTCACTTTCATTGAGTTGTGAAGCAAAATCATCACCCAGTTCCTCGCGGGTTTCACGAGCCAAACCTTCCCAGATGTTTTCTAATTTACCGTGCACGGAAGTTTGCCAGGCTCCCACGTATGTTTGAGGCTGGTCTTTTTCGTAATCCCACGGGCCGCGCTGCTGAATTAAAGCTTTAGTTTGGCCGTCAATATCTTTGGTAAAAATTAAAAGACTTAAAGAAACCTTTAATTTTTTCTTATTAATTTTGTTTGCTTTCTCAATGCTAGTCATATATATAATCCTTAATGATTATGGCATTTGCTTACATCAAAGTCAAGCATAAACCATAAATTTTGCTTGACTTAATGTCATATCTAAACTATAATTAGTTATTGAAAATAGACTGATAGTTTTAATAAAAATCGGAATTATATTAAAATAATTATGACCCCATCGTCCGTCTGCAACGCTATGCGTAGCATTGCGGGCAGGCCACGCCCACAGCTTCGCAGTGTGGCGGGCAGGTCTAGCGGCTAGCCCGCCTAGACTCGCGGCGCTCGTCAAGGCGAGGCAGGGACGCCACATTATTTAGATTTACAATTAGGTTTTTTATGGCCCCATCGTCTAGCGGCTAGGACGCATGGTTCTCATCCATGTAACAGCGGTTCGATTCCGCTTGGGGCTACCATAACCAATCGCCAAGAGGGCGTTTTTTTGGTATAATATGTTTATCCAAAAATTAAGAAAATAAAATATGGAATTAAACAAATTGGAAAAAATTTCTTTAACCATGACTCGGTGGATTGGTTCGCCTATGTCATTGATAATTCACACCATTTTTTTTATTGGCGCTTTTGGCTCAATGTTTTTCGGTATTGGCCTAGAAGAAGTTTTACTAATCTTGACTACCGTGGTGTCTTTGGAAGCGATTTATTTAGCCATATTCATTCAAATTGCCGTTAACCATAGCGTTGAAAGTTTGCAAGAAGTTGAAGAAGATGTGGGCGAGATTCAAAAGGATGTTGACGAGATTCAGGAAGACGTTGATGAAATTCAAAAGGATGTCGATGAAATTCAAAAGGACGTTGACGAGATTCAGGAAGACGTTGATGATATTTCTGAAGAGGTTGAGGAAGATGATAAAGATAAAATTCTTTTAGATGCGATTAAAACTGATTTACAAAGATTAATTGCTGATATGGAAAAGTTAAAAAAATAAATAATCAGAGAAAACATAGCCATGGGTTTTGCGGCCTGCTTAGTTGCATTTTAAGGCAAAAAACTGTATAATTAGCCTATAAAAATTAATTAAATTATGAAAAAAATTATTAAATCAAAAGTTTTTTGGATAATTCTAGCCCTGATTATTGGGGGTGGAATTTTGGCTAAAATTTACATTTTTAAGGCTCCGGTAACAGAATATGTTACCCAGGATGTTATATCTGGTACGGTGATTCAAACCGTAACCGCCACCGGCAAGATTAAGTCAGCCACGGAAATTGAACTTAATTTTAAAAATCCCGGAAAACTTAGTGTTCAGAGCGTTAAAAAAGGGGATAAAGTCGTAGTGGATCAGGTTTTAGCCCGCCAAAGTTCCTCTGATTTGATGGCTAATGTTAATAAGGCCAGATCAAATGTGGAGCAAGCAGCCGCCAATTTGGCTAAGTTAAAAGCTGGCGCTACTAGTCAAGACATCGCGGTTTATGAAGTGGCTCTGCAGAAAGCCAAATCTGATTGGGATAACGCAAAATCGGATCTGGCCAGCACTAAATCAACCTATAGTCAGGCGATTGATAATAATAAAAGTGCCGGGCTAAATGATTCTAAAAATGCAATCGCTAAAGCCTACATTTCTCTGCAAAAAATTTATGATACTTTGAATTATCAAGGTTATAGCTATAACTTTACTACTAGCGATCCAGTCTTGCAGCAAAAGGTATCTACTGGCTATGAACAGGCCAAGCATCAGGTTGGCTTGGCGGATTCGGCCTATGTTTCAGCCAGCTCGAGTCAGGATTTGGCTCAGATCAAGAGCTTGATTGATTCGACGTTGTTATCTTTAAATTATCTCGCTACCACTTTGGACGATTTATCAAAATTACTGGACAAGGTAGTGGTCAATTCCACTCTAACTCGGGCTAATTTAGACACTTTGAAAACTTCAATCAATGCCGAATGGTTAACAACCAATAGCAGTATTAATACCATTCAAGATGACAAGCAAGGTGTGGCCGATGCGGAGCTGAATTATCAGACAAAAGTTGAAGCCGCGCAAAATAATGTCTCAACTTATGAGCGAAATTATGCCAAAGCGCAGGCTGATTTGAATTTAAGAAAGGCACCGGCTCGAACCGAGGATATTAGACTTTACCAGGCGCAAGTAGCCAGTGCTCAGGCGGATTTGCAGCTGGCCTTGGATAGACTTGATGATACGGTAATAAAAGCGCCAATTGATGGCGTGATTACGGAAGTCAATGTTTTGGCGGGTGAACAGACTAGTTTAACTCAGCCGGTGATTAAAATGCTGGCCAATCAAGTCTATGAAGTGGAAGTAAATATTCCCGAGTCTGATATTGCCAAGATTAATGTTGGCGACAAAGCGGAAATTACGTTAGACGCTTTTAGCTCAGAGGACGCTTTTAGTGGCACCATTACCACCATTGATCCGGCCGAGACCAGTATTCAGGATGTAATTTATTATCAACTGACAGTTTCTTTGGATTTGCAGCAACCAGATGCGGTTAAGGATTTGGTGGATAAAATTAAGCCCGGCATGACGGCCAATGTAACCGTTAATACGGCCAAGGTAGAAAATGTTTTAATCGCTCCGCTTAGAGCCGTTAAAGATGAAGGCAATAAAGAATATGTTGAAATTTTAGAGAACAATCAGCCGGTTAAAGTAGAAGTGATTTTGGGCTTAAGAGGTGATGACGGTCAAGTCGAGGTCAAAAGCGGTCTGACTCAGGGTCAAAAAGTCATTACTTTTGTTAGGACTAAATAATTAAACCATCTGAAAATAATTGTAAAACACAAGAGCATTGAATTTTAGGTTCTTGTGTTTTTCGTTTGATATGCCCGCGTTCTTGCGATATTTCAATTCTCTGAAGAGATTTGACTGGATCTTGTTTGGTTCGGTGTTTTTATTGATTTCTTTCGGCTTGGCCGCCATTTACAGTATTGCCATCAGCGCCGAGCAGCCTGATATGGTAATTTTTAAAAAACAAATAATTTTTGCCATCATCGGTTTGGCGATACTTTTCTTTTTAGCTTCAATTAATTATCATTTCATTCATGATTTCAGTTATTTAATCTATCTAGGCAGTTTTATTTTATTGGTGTTGGTTTTATTTTTAGGGCGAACAATCAAGGGAACAACCGGTTGGTTTTCAATATTCGGATTTTTTAATTTACAGCCGGTGGAATTAGCTAAGGCCTCTTTGATTGTTTTTTTAGCTTGGTTTTTAAGCCGAAAATCTGACAGTATTAAAGAATTTAGAAATTTTTTTGTGGCCGGGGTGATTACTTTGGTTTATGTTGGTTTGGTTATTTTGCAGCCAGATTTTGGTTCGGCCATGATTTTATTTTTAATTTGGCTATTTTTAATGATTTTTTCCGGAGCCAATAAAAAGCATTTGGCGCTGCTGGCCTTGGCCTTGATTTTAAGCGGTTTAATGGCTTGGTTTTTCTTTTTCGCGCCCTATCAAAAAGAAAGAATAAAAACATTTTTGAATCCGCAGGCTAATCCTTACAGCACTGGCTATCACGTCCGCCAGGCGATTACGGCGGTTGGAGCCGGCGGGGTTTTGGGCCGCGGTTTGGGTTTTGGCTCTCAAAGTCAGCTAAAATTCATTCCGGAAGCGGAAACAGATTTTATTTTTGCGGTTATTGCCGAGGAGTTGGGATTTTTGGGCGTTTCCTTAGTGCTTTTTCTTTTTGGGCTGGTTTTTACTCGCTTAATTCGGGCGGCAAAATTGATGAAAGATAATTTTTCTTTGCTATTTGTTTTTGGGCTATCAATTTTAATTTTTTGCCAAATGATGATTAATATTGGCATGAATATCGGAGTGGTGCCGGTAACCGGAATTTCTCTGCCATTTCTTAGCTACGGCGGCAGTTTTTTAGTGGTGATGTTGGCTTTGGTAGGGATTGTCGAAAATATGATAATCCGCAACCAAGCATAAGAGCGTTAGCGCCTAATTAGCGGTCTTGACAAAATGGCTTATTTTTGATACTTTATCTCTATGGCTAATCGACTATTTAATCTTTTTAGTGAAAATCAAACCCTGATTAATAGTTGTCCGGTGTGCAATCTCAAGTTTAATCCGCTGGAAGCCAAGGTGCTGGCCGAACGTGATTCAAGCTATTTGGTTCATGTTAAATGCCATCATTGCCAGTCTTTGATGCTGGCCGTAGTTAGTTTGGGTGAAATGGGCGCCAGTTCCGTTGGTATTATTACTGATTTAATTGGTGAAGACGTAATTAAATTTAGAAAATTAAAACCAATTTCTTGGGATGAGGTAATTTTGGCGCATGAATTTTTAAAAAAAGAAAATATAACAGTTGATCAATTTGATAATTAAACTAATTAATTTCGAAAGGAGAAAATGACATGGATATTATTAATCTAACCGCGCAAAAACGAGAAGAAGCAAGCGGCAAAGTTCAAGATTTAAGAGAGCAAGGAAAAGTGCCGGCTGTTTTATATGGCCACGGTGTAAAAAATTTAAATTTAGTGGTCGAAAGATTAGCTTTAGAAAAAGTGCTAAAACAAGCTGGTGAGAGTACTTTGGTTGATCTGTCAATTGAGGGTGATAAAGTCATTAAGGTTTTGTTGCATGATGTTCAATTGGATCACATTACTAACCGAATTATTCATATAGATTTATACGCGGTGAATATGACCGAAAAAATTACCGCGGAAATTGCCTTGGAATTCACTGGTGAAGCCCCGGCTGTTAAAGAATTGGGCGGAATATTGGTTACCAGCATTCATTCATTAAAAGTCGAATGTTTGCCTCAGTACTTGGTTCATGAAATTAAAATCGATTTGTCAGGCTTAAAAACTTTAGATGATGTTGTTCACGTTAAAGATATAAAATTACCGGAAAATGTGATTACTCATCATGACATAAACGACGTGGTAGTCTCTATTCAGCCGCCCAGAACGGAAAAAGAAATGGCTGATTTAGAATCTAAGCCGGAAGAAAAGATTCCGGAAGCGGCCGCTGAAGTTAAGCCCGAAGCTGGAGCTGAAGAAGAAAAATAATTGCTTAGTTTTAATAAAAACTCCTCAGTCAAATGAGGAGTTTTTATATTTGTTCAGGCTCAAATTAAGTATTATTAATCTGATTATTTTATATTTTTTGGTTTTTTTATTCCCTTGATTAAAAGATAAAAATAAGCTAAAATTTTTATGCTATGAGTTTAGCTTTATATAGAAAATACCGGCCCAAAACCTTTGGCGAGGTTATTGGCCAGAATCATATTAAAACCACGCTGGAAAGCGAATTGCAGAGCAATAAAATTGCCCATGCCTTTTTGTTTTCCGGACCGCGCGGCCTGGGTAAAACTACAACCGCGCGGCTTTTAGCTAAGGCCGTGAATTGCCTGAAAAGAAAAGAAGGGGAATCCGAACCTTGCAATGTCTGCGATGCTTGTTTGGAAATAAATGAAGGCCGGTCAATTGATGTAATTGAAATTGATGCCGCTTCCAATACCGGCGTAGATAACGTCAGAGAAAATATTATCAGTAATTCTCGGTTTACGCCGACTAGCCGAAAATTTAAGGTGTTTATTATCGACGAAGTCCACATGCTGTCTATTTCGGCCTTTAATGCTTTGCTAAAAACTCTGGAAGAGCCGCCGGCTCACGCGATTTTTATTTTAGCCACCACGGAAATTCATAAAGTGCCGGAGACGATAATTTCTCGTTGCCAGCATTTTGAATTTCATAAAGTTTCAGAATCGGAAATTATCGGCCGATTAAATCATTTAATTACCTTGGAGAACAAAAAAGTTGACAAAGAGGTGGTGGAAAATATCGCTTATATTTGCGGCGGCTGCTTGCGTGATGCCGAAAGTTTGCTGGGTCAAATTTTGTCTTTGGACGACAAAAGAATCACCCTGGAACAGGCGGAATTGGTTTTGCCGCGTTCGCGATTTGATTTGGCTTTGGAGCTGGTTAATTTTTTAAACCGTAAAGATACCGCCGCCGCGATTCTGTTGGTTAATAATTTAATCGAGGATGGCGTAGAGCTGGAAAAATTTACCGGTGATTTGATTGAGATCGTGCGTAAGATAATGCTGGTAAAAATTAATAAAGATTTGTCAGGTTTTGCCGGCGCTTTAAGTAAGGATTTGGAAAAGAGATTAATCGAAATTTCCGAAAAGACATCTTTGGAATTTTTAATTAACTCTTTGGATATTTTAATGAAGAAAAAGCAGGAAATGAAATATAGTGATATTATTCAGTTGCCTTTAGAATTGGCGATTATTGAAATTACCGTTGAAAATAATAATTCCAAAATTGATCCGCCCAAGCCGCCAAATTTATCCGGATCGGGATCCGGGGCGTCTGTTGGCGATGAAATTAAGCCCAAGGAAGTCAAATCAGCTCCCATGCCGACCATGAAGTCGGAAGAAGCAATAATGCCGCCAGTGGCGGTAAAATCAGACGAAGCGGCCTTGGGGCCAAGAAGCGGGTTAGGTAAAAAAATTGACTTCGAGCAAATCAAAGAAAAATGGGGGGATTTTTTGGTTTGTTTAAAAAAATACAACGCCAGCCTGGCCGCGGCTATGAAAATTTGCTTGCCGGTAAAAATTGATGACAATGGTGCCTTGGAGGTTTGTTTTAATTGTAAATTTCATCAGCAGAGATTGAATGATACTAAGAATCGTCAGATTGTTGAACGAGCTTTGGCGGAGATTTTTGGTGCGGGAATTCTAGTTAAAGCCACGGTTGATGAGAACATGGTCAATGATTTTAAGCCAATTATTTCTTCGCCAACTGAATCTCCGGCCAGTGAGGGCGATTTAGGCAGTGTCTTGCAAGCCTTCGGCGGCCAATTGATTGAATAGATTGACTTTTTGAGATTTTTTGGCTAAAATATAAAACATCAAAATTCAGGTAAAAAATAATCCCGGGTATTGTTCGAAAACCCTAAGTAAAAAATTTGTATCTTTTCATTGTATGGTTCGGGGATCGTCTAATGCCCGCCCGCATCGCTACGCGAGCAAGCTCGCTTGCGAAGCGTTGCGGGCGGGGCAGGACACGAGAGTATGTATTATACTTATGTATTAAAAAGCGAAAAGGATTCAAAATTATACGTTGGTTTTAGTATAGATTTAAAGAAAAGAATTAAACAACACAATAAAGGTTTAGTATCAGCCACTAAAAAACGTATCCCGTTTAAATTAATCTACTATGAGGCCTGTCTTGATGAGTCTGATGCCTTAAAAAGAGAAAAAGAATTAAAAACTGGATTTGGCAGAGCCTATTTAAAGCGAAGAATTAAAAATTTAAAATAATCCTGGGTATTGCTCGGGGATCGTCTAATGGCAGGACACCAGATTCTGGCTCTGGTAATCGGGGTTCGACTCCCTGTCCCCGAGCAATGTTCAGGATTTATTTTTTTTGCTATAATTACCGTGTAATTATTTAAAAATTAATATGATTGTCTCATCAAAAGTGTTATTTAAACAAGCCTATGGCAAATATGCCATCGGCGCATATAATATTAACAATGCCGAGCAGGTCATGGGATTGTTCTTGGGTAACCAGCAGAGTCAAGCGCCGTTTATTGTTCAAATTACTAAAGGAGCTTGGGATTATACCAATGCTTTGATGGTTGAAAATATTATCAGAGCGGCGGACAAAATTTTTCCTAAATTAGTTTTTGGGGTGCATCTAGATCATGGTGACGAAAAATCCTGCCTGCAAGCGATTAAAACCGGTTTATATTCTTCGGTTATGATTGATGCCAGTGCCATGGATTTTAGAAATAATGTCGCTGCCACCAAACGCGTAGTTAAAGCCGCTCATGCCAAAAAAATTGCCGTGGAAGCGGAATTAGGTCAATTGGGTGGTGTGGAAGACCATATTTCGGTAGCGGAAAGTCAGGCGAAATTAACGGATCCCAACCAAGCCTTGGAATTTATCAAATTAACCGGCATTGACAGTTTGGCTTGCGCGGTTGGTACCAGTCATGGCGCGTATAAATTTTCCGGTACGCAAAGTTTGCATTTTGAAGTCATGGAAAAAATACAAAAATTAGCCCCGGGGTTTCCTTTGGTTTTGCATGGTTCCTCTTCGGTTCCGGCCGATGAAGTGAGTCGGATTAACGCGGCTGGTGGTAAATTAGGCCAGGCTAAGGGGGTGGATGAAAACGATTATCAAAAAGCCGCCAAATTGGGTGTTTGTAAAATTAACATTGATACTGACGGTCGCCTAGTTTGGTGCCGGGTGCATCGGGAATTTTTTAAGAATAGTCCGGAAGTATTTGATTTAAGAAAACCCGGTAAATTATTTATGCAGGAATTTGCCGATTATGTGGCTAAAAAGAATGAAGTTTTGGGCAGCGCGGGTAAATTAAAGAATCTAAAAATTAAATAAATTATGTTGGATAAACTCAAACAAATCGGTCAGCTCAAAGCCATGCAGGATCAGATTAAAAAAGAAAAATTTGAAGTAGAAAAGCAGGGGATTAAAGTTGTGGTCAGCGGTAGTCTGCAAATTGAAGAAATTATAGTTTTAAACGAAATGGAATCAGAAACATTAGTTAGAGCGATTAAAGATTGTACTAATGAAGCCTTGAAAAAAGCGCAGTTTGGTTTAGCGCAAAAAATTCAGGGCATGGGACTTGGGTTTTAAAAAATAAATTCAATAAAAAAGAAAGAAGCCGGCGGCGCGTAATGCGTTGCCGGCTTCGTGGGTTTCAGGACTCAACGACTGTTTTTGTTTTACCAGTCGTAATATTGGCCATTGTTCGAAAGAACGATCCCGTTTTTCAGGAACTGCACGAATGTGTTGTTCGTGCGCTTTTCCAAAACGGGTAGCGTGTCCAGGGTATAGAAGCCCAGGACCTGACCGACAAACGTCGCCAGGTCGATTGGCGACGCTTTATTGGTCCAGTCAACGGCGGTCGAGCCGTCGATGATCAATGTGGCGCTGTCGCCGTCGGACGGCAAAGCGACATCCGCCCGCACGATGTGGTCGGTGGTGCCAACTCGGAAGATAACACCGACCTTGATCACATTTCCGATGGTTAGAATATTCGGAAACGTGCCAATGACCTGGCATTGAAGCGCGAGGTTGTGGGCATTGATGACGAGATCCGCGGTCGATGCGCCTGAAACGTGAGTGAATTTCCACTCCGGATACGGGGCTCCGACAGGACGAACCGTGATGGTGGCGGGGTCGCTGTACAGCACGTTGCCGTAAGCGTCTTGCGCCACCAACTCATACTGGCCACCGTCGGCCACGACGGCATTGGACTTGACGTATTGTTTACTGGTTGCGCCGGAAATGTCGGCGCCGTCCAACTCCCAGTGGTAAGTGATTGGACCTTCGCCGTCGGCCTCGCCAAAGAGCACGATGCTGGACGCTTCATAAAACGTCTGCGTCCACGGTTCCTTGGTGAAAGCCAAAGACTTTCTCACCGTCAGGGTGAACGTCGGCGATTCCGTCTCAAGATTGTGCTGGGTTTTCACCCGACACGTGTAGCTGCCGGCGTCGGCCAATAAGATGTTGGTCAGCGAAAGCTCCGACGTCGTCGCACCAGTAACGCGGCCATCGTCGGTGATGGCTACGCCGTCTCGATACCACTGATACAACAACGGTAGGTCTGTGGGATCGGTCGGAGTCGCCACCACGACAGCAAACGTTTTGCTGGTGGTGGTGTAAACCGTGAACGACGCCGCTTGAGCCGGTTCGGATATGATCGGGTATTCGTCTACCCGGATTCCGATCTGGTCCTCGGGTTTGACAGTCGCGTGATTCGGCGCACCGAAGGCCAACGGGGCCAACAGCGCAATCAACAGGGTCAGGTAACACATGGGTTTCATCTTCAATTCCTCCTGTTTTCGCTTTGCAGCGATTTTCCTCAACACTCCACTCCTTTGCACCTACAGGGTGTCTAGGAGTTACGTTACCACGAGGAATCGGTCACTTGGACCGAGTAGGCTCCCTTATCGGCGGTAGTGCCGCCCTTAACCAACAAAGTGCTCTTGCTGGCGGCGTCAATCGGCACGCCGTCTCGTAGCCAGACATAGCCATAAGGCGGCACGCCACCTTCGACTATCGCTTCAAGTTTGATGGCATTGCCATCATCAGTAGAAGGCACCACCAGGTCGCCGTCAAAGCTGACGGTTACTGGAATGGCTTCCAGATGAACCGTCAGTGGCTCGTTAGCGTACCACGGATGTTTGATCATCAGGACCACAGTAACCACCGCGACCCAGAACGTGAGAAAAAAAAGCGTGTTTTTTGGGCCGGGTACGCGCATGGGCGGAACCCTTCTTCCTGTAAATACTCTTCTTCTTGCGAACATGGCTGGCCTGTCCTTTCGTTTCAACCTTGGGTTAAACTTCTCGCGCACCTTGGCGTTAGAAGTTGACTTAAAAATCAAAAGATCGTGCAAAAAAGGCATAATAGGCACAATTTTTGCAATATATAATACTACTACATTTATTGATTTTTGTCAAGTTTTAAAGGTAAAAAAAACTGGGCGGGGGTACATGAAACTCCCGCCCAAAGGCATTTGGCCAATTTCAGCTTAGATTGTCTCTAGCCGATTTCGGACCATGAAATGAACAATCGTTACGGATTGGAATCCGTAACGTTCACCGAGTAGAGCCCTTCGTCGTCGTTGGTGGCTTCCTCCACGGTAATGGAAGCCTCGTCGGGCGCGCCAATGGGCGTCCCATCAAGCGTCCACTCGTAGTGGTAGGGCTCGACGCCGCCCGTCACTACCGCGGTGATGGTCACCAAATTGGGCTCGGGACCACCGGCCGGCGCGATGTGAACCCACTTGCCGCCGTTCTCGTCCACGGCAACAGGTTCGGAGGTGAAGGTGACTGACAACAGGCCATTGATTGTCAGCGTCGCCGTCGCCGACGTTACGCTGCCGACAATGTTGGTAGCGACGCAGTAAATCGTACCGGCGTCCGCTTCGGCGACGGACGCGATACTGAAGGTATTACTGTCGCTGCCGACCGCTATACCGTTTTGGTACCACTGGTAACTGATTTCGGGTGTGCCCGTGGTCGCGACGGTAAAGCTTGCGGCTTGGCCGAGATCGACGCAAATATTGTCGGGGTCATCGGTGAAAACGACGGGGTCGTTTACCGAGACCACGACTGCATTCGTCGAAATGGTTGCGGCCGGGCTAGCACTGTCCGTTACGCTGGCCGTGTACGTACCTTCCATGGCCTCGGCAATGTTGGCCAAGGTGAAGGTCGTCTGATCGCCGGCGCCGCCAATTTCCACGCCGCCCTTTTGCCAAATGACGGTGTACGGGGCTGTCCCACCGGAGACGGAGACAGCGAAATTGATCGACGACTCGGGATTGACGGCAACGATACCGGCGGTGGCAACGGGGTTGGATGACAGAGTTGCCGTCAGCGCGCCGCCAACGGTCACGGTGGCATGCGCCGAAGTGACAGACGAATACATTCCAGCCGGAATCGCGGGGTTAACCACGTTCCGGCATTCAACCCAGTACTCCCCAGCGTCATTCGCGCTGGCGGCTGTGATGGTGTAGCTTTCGTCCGTTTCCCCGGAGATCACCGTGCCGTCGTGTACCCATACGATGTCATACGGTGCCGTGCCGCTGAGCGTGACGCTCATCGTCAGCGTGCCGTTCAGGTCAACGTTGCCGCCGACCGGCCCGGTTTCGATGACGACCGCGTCCCAGATGTCAACGTAAATGGCAACGGTGGGCGCAGCGTGGTGCGGGGCGGCGAAAGCGATGGTGGGCATGACCGCAATAATGGCGGCGAAAGCGATGGTGAGACTCAGGTTCATTTTCTTCATGGTTTCTGATCCTTCTTCTTTTGAGACCTGCACCTTGCAAGGCCTCTTCTTGCTCTTGTCCTGTATCAACAGAGTTGCGGCTCAACAGTGAACCGCAACCTCGAACCTCGGGGGTGATTATTGGCCGATGACTGTCCGAAGGATTTCGGACATGTTGATCACGCCTTTTTGACAGGGCTGTGCCAAGCGCTTACTTCCGCTGTCATCCGTGACTATACAGAAATAATTACCTTGTTCCGCCTCTGTGGCGCTGGGGAAGCTGAGTGTGGCTGTGTTCTGACCACCAACCACCCAGACATCCGAGGTCACGTACTTATACCACTGGTATGAGTACGGCGGGACACCTCCTGCCGCTTCCAGCGTGACATAAACCGGATCGCCAGGTCTGGCACCGGTTGACATCGGCTGGACGGCAATAAAGAGTTCGTTCCCGCTGAGCGTGGCGAAATTCGCCACCAACGACTTGCTGGCAGTCATCGTTACCTTGATCGGGTTTTGGGTAGCACCTTCCGGCACATCCGTACCCGACCAATGGTCGAAACGATAACCTGCCATTGGCAGGGCCACAATTTCAACCTCGGTGGCGGGGTTGTATATACCGCCTTCGGGGTTGGGAATGGCCACGCCAGTGCCGCTTGGGGACGAGTCGAGCGTCAGGCTGTATTGCGTCCCGGGTGTACCGGTAAGCTTGAATACGGCTTGGATCGCTACGTCTTTATCCATCGTTACCCACAGGGGATTACGATGGATGTTGGCCGCGGTGACGTCACCCTGCCACTTCTCGAAGGTCCAGCCAGTAAGGCCTCCGGCCATGAGCTGGACTTGCGTGCCTGTTTGGTATAGCCAGCCACCGGGCATGGCCTTTACCGTTCCGCCGCCTTCGACACTAGCATACAGGTTGTACGCTTCAATGCCGTTGACTACGTATAGGTAAGCCAAATTCGACGGTTGCTGTCCCATCTGATTCGTGGCAATGCACTGGATGGCCTTGCCGGAATCAGACAGTTGGACGTTTGAAATGGTCAACGTTGACGCATTCCCGTTGGTAACGGGGTCGCCACCGTAAAACCATTGCAACGTCGGAGTCGGCTCGCCGGAAACTTCAACCGAGAAGTTGACATCGCTGCCAACCGCCACGGTCTGGGAAATCGGCTGCGAGGTAAACTGAGGCGCTTCTCCACCGCCGTTACCCAGATAGTTCAGCAACCAACTGCCGTTGGTTTCCTGAATTACCTGAAAGTCTTCGGTGGCGGTCTGAAGTGTAATAAACGCGTTGTCGTAGTAAATCGCGTTTATTTCCACTTCAGTGGTTAGAAGCGGGGACACGATCGTACTCTTGGCGGTACCATCCGCACCTTGCAGCGCGTAGGTTTTTTCTTCGCCAAAAGGACCAAGCCCTGTCAGGGAGATTTCTGCCTGAATTGTCGCTCCGGGGTAAGCCGGATTGACATAGATCGCGTCCGGTCGTGTCGGGTCCGTCGTTATGGCTTTCACCAAATAGACGTAGTCCGAATCGTCCGCCGCGTTCTGCAGGCGCAGTCCGAGTCGCGTGCACTCATCAATGGTCACACCGACTGGAATGCCGGGGGCCGCTTGGCAGAGTGCCGTGCCGGGCGTCAAAGCAATGGTGAGAATGTCCTGTTCGGGCACCACCTGGAGGATCCAGGGGATATCATTGCCGTCGCAGATTTCCTCACCGTCGCCGCCATTCTCCGAAAACTTGGCCGTGATGGCCATGTCGGCGTTGACCAGGACTTTTGTCTGGGATTGGTTGGGGGATTGCACCCCTTCACCTTCCCAAGAAACAAAAGTCCAGTCATCGGCCGGTATGGCCTCAATGTTAATGAGCGATCCGGCCAAAACGTTTATAGTTTTGCCGGCTTCAGGCACGGTTGTGCCTTGCCCTTCAACATTGATGGTCAGAGAAACCGTAGCGCCATTCGCAACCCACTGAAAGGACCGCGCCTGGCTCCAGCCCTCCACCTGACCGACAAATTGGTAACTCTCGTTAGCCAATTCGCCGATGTCGGTGAATTGCGGGATTTCGTACTGGAACGGACTTTCGGCCGAGGTTTTGCCCTCGGCAACGATTTCGGTGGTTCCCGATGTGGTTGCCACCGTAACCGCGCCTTCGACAAGTTTGCCGTCGGCCATGGCTACGGTAGTTTCGGCCACGACCGAGGCCGACGTGCCATCATTGGGGATCATTTGATTATCCCATATGACGTCAACGCGTTTCATTTCGTTGCCGGTGGAATCGAGGAACTTGAGGCTGAGGTTGGTGCTTTCCGGCTTTTGACAGCCAGCCAACACCATAACCAAAAGCAGGGGAATCAGCAGTAGTCTGCACATGGTGGTGTGCCTCCTTATGTTTTGGATGCTCGCGCATCCTCATTTCTCTTCGGGGATTTCGGGGATTGCCGTGAAGCTCGCATGAGCCGTCCACAGCGTCTCGTCATGATACGGCCCCGGCAGTATAAATACCGCCGAAACCTCGGACTGGAATTCGCTAACAAGGGGTTGCCCCAACGTGTCGCGAACCAGTTTCGAAACATAAATAACGTCGCCTGCGTCCGCGTGCCCTTCGTCGAGCACATAAGCGAACCCGTCGGCATTATCGGTGGCGGTTACCGTGTAGTCGAATTCCCTTCGACTACTGTCTTCGGCGACTACACTGGAGAATTGCTCCACCAGCACCGTCGCTTCAAGAGGGATGATCACAAGCTGATTCGTTTCGACTATGGGTACGCTGTAGAGGTACCCATTATTCGAGTAAAAATCAACTTGAAGGTCAATTTGATTGGGCGCTTCGCAGCCCCCAATCAGCATGACCACCATGGTCAACCCAAAAACCATCAGAACCCTATTTCGCATTGCACGTCTCCTTTTCGTCTGAGCCCTTGGCTCGTTTTCGATTTTTCTATTCGTACTCACATCCCACACCAGTGAGAGCGAGTTTTTTCTCTAAACTAATACTCAAATTATCAAAGTTCTTTTGATACCTATTTTTCGGAAATTAAACAGAAATAATGATTCTGCTTAATAGGACACGTTAACATATTTACTAAAAAAAGTCAAGGTTTTGATGTTTTGTGGCTTTTTGACATAAATAGACTTTTGTTTTATAAAATTTTTTTTAATTGATTTTTTATTTTTTTATTGTTGATTTAGGTCACCCTTGACAAAATATTCATTTTGAGCTAATATGATTGATACTTAATTTATTATATTTTTAATGAAACAAGCATTTAATCACTAAAAAATATGACTAAAACAAGAAAAATGAGAATTTCAGTAAAGCAGGAAAATTGGCTCAAGAAAGCCATTTCTTCGACATTGGTTGTGGCCATTGTCTTTATTGCTGGTGGTTTTACCGCCGTTGAGCAGGCTTTAGCTGCTCCATCATTAAATACTTACCGCCTAACCTTTTCGGGTTCAAACAATCAAAATCCTGATGCCGCGATTGATTCAGCCGGTAATGTTTCTGCTGTCTACGAAAGAAGCGGCATGATTTACTACAAACAAAACCGTCAGACTGAAGAAGCGGTGATCGCGGGTACTAACCCGGCCATGGCTTTAGACAATGCCGGTAATGTTCACGTAGTCTTTATCTCTTCCGGCACTTTTGTTAAATACATTGAAAAGACTGCCGCTGGTTGGCAGCCGGCCGTTGACATCGGTTCCGGTTCCCAAGCCGATATTACCGTTGATGCTTCCGGTAAGGTTTATTTAGCCTTAATCAGAACCGAATCAGACGGTTACAGTGATTTACTTTACATCAACAATACTTCCGGTGATTTTAACTCAGCTACTCCGGAAATCGTTGAAGACGGTAAATTAGACGGTGCTTTAACTACCAACTATACTGATCCGACCATCAAAATTGATGGCGCGGGTAAATATCATATTGCTTACTTAAACACTACCTATACTGGTGATCCGACCAGTTCCGCTAAATACGTTCAGGTTAAAACCAATGCCGCTGATGGTAATTCCGTTTCCGACAACTTAGGTTACACTTCCACCGGTATTTTAAGTGCCAATAGCTTAGTGCTCAATGGTACTACCGCTGAAGTAATTTATGTGGCCGACGTCTCCGCGGTTTATTTAGCTAAAATTACGGCCAGCGCTTCCTGGGATGTTTCCACGGTTGTCGCGGGTGGTGGCTCTAAACCAACCTTAGCCTTAAACGGCGTTGATCCGTCTGTAACTTATGAATTCAGCGGTAACGTAGTTTATGATGAAGATAATGGTTCTGGTTTTGGCGCTCAAGTTGACGTTGATACTTCAAGCAACAATCCGGTGGTAGTATTGAATTCAACCAACAAATATGTCTATTATGTCAAATCAGGCGATATCTATTTAGCCACTGACAAAAATATTATTGATCAAAATCCTCCGGTTATTTCCGGTGTCATAGACGGCAATACTTATACTTCAGCCGTTACCATTACTTATACTGACGCGGAAAACGAAGGCCCGGTTACTGCTACTTTAGATGGCGCGGCCTTTGCCTCCGGTGATAGCGTTAATACCAATGGTGCTCATACCTTAGTGGTAACTGATGCCGCTGGTAATACCGCGACGGTGAGCTTTAC
>JBAYMO010000018.1:0-38257 GCA_041663485.1 Candidatus Buchananbacteria bacterium
CGCCGGTATCTTGAGGCTTAATTTTTTCATGATTGAGCGCTAGGCGCTGACGGCGCGCGATTAAGCCCTCGCTATAACCAAAAGCAGCACCCGCGGCTTTGACTTTGAAAAAACATGCGCCATTGCCTAAGTCAGCGAAAGTCGCATCTGTCCAATTACTGTTACTAATGTCGGTGGTAATTTCATTGATTTTCCCTGCCTGTTCTGTCTCGGCATATAATAATAGGCCGCGCGCGTCACAGCCAGAAAAATTTTTTCCTTCTAGTTTTAACCCGGCCAAATCAAGGCCAATTAAATTCAAACCCTCAAGTGATTCATTGACTTCAAGTTTGGCGGTAATTTGTTCTCGGGATAATCTATCGTTTTTGGGTTGTTCATTTGGGGAAAATGATTCGTTACTCAGGTCGGGTTTTATCATAAATTTTGATATTTTCAGGGCAAATTTATTAAAAATTATTGCTTTTTTGCCTTAAATCGGCTAAAATTTAGTTATTAGTATTCTAGCTTGGCCATGAAATTTTGTCTAATTAATAGCTTATATTCGCCTTATTATCGCGGTGGCGCCGAGGTGGTCGTGGAAAACACCGTGACCGAGCTTTTGAATTTAGGCCACGAAGTGGTGGTTATTACCATTGGCCGCAAGCGGGGATTGGAAGTGAATGGCAGGTTAAGTATATATCGAATTAAACCGTTCAATGTTTTTTCGTTTTTGGATATTAACGAACGTCCAATTTGGTTAAGACTGTTTTGGCATCCGTTTGATGTTTTAAATTTATCCAGCTATCGGGAAGTAAAAAACATTTTACGCGCGCAAAAGCCGGCGGTTGTAATTACTCATAATCTCAAAGGAATAGGTTATCTGATTCCATTAGCGATTAAGCGCTGCAAAATCCGTCATTGGCACGTGGTTCACGACGTCCAGCTTTCTCGGCCATCAGGTTTAATTCTGTTCGGCCAAGAAAAACCATTTTTGATTATTGATAAAGTCTACGAAAAAATTTGCCGAAAACTTTTTGGCGCGCCGCAATATGTTATCTCACCGTCAGCCTGGCTTTTAAATTATTATAAGCAGCGGGGATTTTTTTATCACTCTAAGAAGCTGGTTTTACCCAACCCGGTGATTTTTAGGAAAGTGGAAGCGGCCGAACGTTTGGAAAATAAAGATAAAATAATTATGCTTTATGCCGGTCAGTTGATTTGGCATAAAGGTATTGAATTTTTAATTAAAACTTGCAAAGATTTACCCGCGAAGAATTGGCGTTTGATTATTGCCGGAGCCGGACCGGATGAAACCAAGGTCAAGGAATTGGTGGCAGACGATGAGCGCTTTCAATTTGTTGGCCGGGTTGACCAGTCGCGGATGATTGAATTTTATCGTCAGGCGGATTTAACAGTTGTGCCGTCGCTTTGTTATGAAAATTCACCCACGGTAATTTATGAAAGTTTGGTAGCCAATGTGCCGGTTATTGCCTCGGACATCGGCGGAATCGGCGAAATCGTCAAAGATGATTATAACGGTTTTACTTTTGCTCCGGGCAATCAAAAAAATTTGACGGAAGTTTTAGAACATTTTTTGAACAGACCGCAGGTTATATCGGAACTAAAAAAGAATTGTTTTGTTTCCGTAAGAAATTTTTCCGTCAGTAATTATGTAAAGAAATTGGTAGAATTGATTTGAGGATTTTTTGTTTCGAAATTTTATAAAAATTTACTCAAATAGCCGCTGGCTATTTTTTTGTATAAAAAAAGACTCTCCGGCTGGTTTACCAGAGAGCTGATTGAATGGTATCAACACATGTTATTATCCGTTGAGCACGTCAATCATGGAAAAGACTTGGTTTCGCGCACCATTGTTGACTTTATTCTGCAGGAAAAGAATGGCATCCCGCGTTCCGGCGGCATAGATTGATCGCCCGCAGACGTTGTGGGTGATTTGCAATAGCACGTTGCCATCGGCCGATTCCAGGGTGTAGGTATGCCAGCCATGGCCGTCAAGATACTCTTCAGGTACGCCCATGGCCCGCTGGATGGTTTTATCCCGAATCATGACAATTTGATTGACATTGAAAGGAATACCCAGGCTATTGAAATAACCCACCATGGCTTTGGCCGTACCACTGGTGTCGGCTTTGCCGGCCTGATGCGATTCGCATACCTTTAAGCGGTAGCCGGCAAAAGCCTTGGGAAAGTTTTTGGCGGCATATTCCAACATGGCTTGAAGCATGACAATTTGTTTGGCCATGTTGGGCGCGATAACCGCGCAGTGCCCGGACGTCAAAGCCGTAACCACTGAAGCGGTGAGAGCGTTCCGATCGCCGCCGGTCGTACCCATGACAAAATTGACGCCGTGCAAGCGGTAGAGGTCTGCATTTTCATTGGCCACGCTTGGATGCGTAAAATCCACTGCCACCAAGTTGGCAAACTCGGATTTGAGGTCGGCCCACCAACGCAAATCGGTATTCGGGTAATGGATGAGTTGGATGTTGTTGGCCTGCAAATCATCGGGCGTCTTTGTAATCTCCGGCCCGGTCAGGGCGTAGGGCACAATTGTAAATCGTGGATCCGATTTCAAGAGCGCCAAAACCGCACTGGCCATGTTGCCGGGTAGACCGTTGATCATGACGCTGGCTAATTGACCGTTCATGTGTGTAGATCCTCCTTAGGGTGTGTTGTCGGGTAACGGTTGAAAACCAAATCATTGTAATATTATAGTAATTAGCCATATTAGTCAAAAATAAAAATCCCTTGTTTGGAGATTTATAAAAATTTACTCAAATAGCCGCTGGCTATTTTTTAGTATATTTAAAAACAAAAACTTGGCCGTTGTTGATTGAGTAATACTCATCAGCCGAAGCCGTAGCCTGTTTTTTAATTTTTTCCGAGTTTTTCCAATATTGATCCAGGACAAAATAACTTTCTGACACGCCAGCTGCGTTCATGGCCTTTTGCATTGTTTCGTTCTTAGCGCCTTGATAAATCATTTCCAAATAGCCATCATAGATTTTTTGATTGGCTCCCATAGGCATGGAGTAGTAAAATTGGCCGTGGTAATATTTTTTAAAACCAAATTCTTTGATCGCGGCCGCGCCCACCATCTGATTGGCTAAAACGATATGGTCGGGATTGGCTCGCTGTTCGATTAAATTAACGGCTAAAATATCGGCTTGTGAAATGCTAAAAAATTTTGACGGCTCATATTGGTCATAACGGGGATAGGAAATATACAGTGTTGCCGTCATTAGACCGGCTAAAGATAAAATGATAAATTCTCGATAGTAGCCGTCGCGTTCCCAATACTTTTTAATAATTTGATCAAAGCCTAAAATAAAAAAAGGCAATAAAATGTAGAAAGTCAAATTCAGCAGCCGGCTGATAAATTCCGCTTGGTCGTTGTCACGTAAATTGGGAAAAGCCAAAAAGTAACGAATAATTAAATAATCAATAAAAATAATAACCGCGGCGGCTAAATAGCCGGCATTATTTTTTATTAATTTATGCTTATGCAAATAAACCAACCCGATAACAATCAAAGTTAAGCCCAAGACAATCTGATTAATTTTTAGCAAATAAGCTAAATTCAAAAATAAATCAAATTTATCTTGCCAGCCAAAAATTATTAAGTCGGCGCGGTGTAAATCTGGCCAAGTTAAGTTGAGCGTGGCTCCGGTTATTAAAAAGGCCAGAGGTAAAATAATAATAAAAACTAAGGCGGCAAAAAAATACAAACTAATAGATTGAATATAATTTTTGTAAAAAATTTTAAAAAGATTAATTAGGATTATGGCAATTAGTAGGGGAATGCCGGCAATGGGATGAATGGCCAAGGCTCCGGCGGCAATTAGGTATAGGGGTATGGCGCTAATTTCACCGTTGTAGTAAAGAATTGACAACAAAATGGCCATGATAAAAAATAGATTGGCCAAGTTCTGCGGCGCAGTCATGATGAAAAAATAATAAGGCACCAGTAAAATCGCTAAAGTTGAAACTAAGGCGTATTTTTTTTGCCGCCAGTGGACAAAAACATAATAAATGGTCGGAGGAATTAAAAGTGAAAAGAGTCCGGGCACGAGAGCTTGATCAATTAAGGTTAAATCAATAAAAGTTAGTTTGTTCAAAAATATCACTAAGGCGTATTGACCAAGATAATAAAGCGGCTTGGGGTTAATGGTGCCGGTCAAAGCAATTATTTTTTCTGTTGCCTGATGAATAAACGGGTCATAACCGTAACCGATTTTATACACAATTAAAGCCACGCCGGTACTCAAGAACGCATGCCAACAGATCAAGATCAAAGGTAATTTAACTCTTTTGGAACGCAAGAGATATAAAATTAATAAAGCCGAGGCGATAAAGTAACAGCCGAAAAACTTAAGGGAAACAGTTTGCCAGGGAGATTGAATGGACAAATCGGTGCGGCCGTGCCAAAGTAAGTAAAATGCCGACACTGAACTTAATAAATAAAATAAAATAATCAGCCAATTGGTTTTTAATTCTTGGCGCTGAGAAAAATTATCCAAGTATTTGCGCAGAAGGTCAAAAAGAGAATATTGGATTTCGTTTTTGATTTGATAGTAGGGAATAATTAAAGCCGCGGGCAAAAAGAATATTATTAAAGCAAAGACAAAATTGTTAAACTCAAAAAAGTAAATGCTGACCGCGCCCAAAGCGGCGATAATAGCCAACAAAAAAGTTAGGCCAAAAAAAATCTGCCAGTTGTTTTTTTTAATAAAGATTGAGCCTAAAATGAAGCTGCAGAAAAGTAGATAACATGTTCCGGCCGTAAGTCCAAGCGCCAAATTTTGATAGACAAAAACATTAAAAACCACGGATAAACCGAACAGGCTGGCCAAAAAGACATATTGAAATTTACTGATTTTTTCTATCATAATAGTATTTTACCAATATTCAAAGATTTTTGCTATAATGTAACTATGTTTAAACTCAGAAAATCCCATTATATCCTCTTATTTATGGCGATAATTTTTTTTGTCGCTTATGTTTGGTTTATTTGGCCGCAAAATGCCGGTTTGGGCCTGCAACCCCGTTTTGACTGGCCGGACGAAACGGCAAATTATTTTTGGATAAACCACTTGGTTCAAACTAATCAATTAACCCTCAGCCAACCCCTTAATTTGATTGCTCAAAATCAAATTCATCCCAGAAGTTCTAACGTATTAGATAATGGCAGCTTAGTGCCTGGCAGTTTTTTAGGTTTGATTTTATTTTATGGCGTGCTGGCTAAAATTATTGGTTTGAAGTTGATTTTTTTACTACCCCCGCTATTCAGTGTTTTGGCTGTTTTGGCTTTTTTTGGCATTGTCAAAAAGATTTTTGATGAACGCGTTGCTTTAATTTCGGCTTGCCTGATGTTTATGCATCCCGTCTGGTGGTATTATTCTTCGATTGCCTGGCTGCCCAATATTATTTTTGTGGCGTTTATAATTTTTAGTTTGTATTTTTTGTTGGCAAAAGAAAAAATCAGCTGGCCGGCTATAATTTTATCCGGATCATTTTTAGGCCTGGCGCTTTCTTTTCGACCGACAGAAATTGTTTGGCTAAGCATTTTGTATCTGGCCGTACTGGTTTATATTTTTAAGAAATTGAGTTGGCAAAAAATCTTAGTTTTTGTAATTTTGAGCGGCAGTGTTATTCTGCCCTCACTCTATTTTCAATTTAAAATTTTCGGCAGTATCTTTACTTCCGGCTATAGCCAGCTTCAAAGTCAGGCCAATAGCAATTGTCTGACTTGTCAGATTATCCAGGCGATTTTATTGCCTTTTGGCTTTGATTTAAAAAATATTTTAAAAAATGTTTGGCACTATTTAGTTTTTAATTTTTGGTGGTTAAACATTTTGGCGCTTTTAGGGTGGCGTCAGCTGATGGTTCAAAAAAATCAAATTCAACGCGAGAAGGTGGGTTATCTAGTTTTGGGTGGAGTAATCAGTCTATGGTTGGTAATTTATTATGGCAGCTGGCAATTTAGCGATTTGATGACAGTCAATTTGAATTTTTTGGCGATTTCATATTTACGTTATTGGCTGCCAATATATATATTTTCTTTGCCCTTGGTGGCTTTAGGCCTGGTTTGGTTGGCCGAAGCGGCCAGTCAAAAGTTTAAAAACTTTTTAATTATCATATTTCTATTAATAATTTTTGTCATTTCAGCTGATTTGGTGATTTGGCTCAAGCCTGATAGTCTGCAACCGGTTAAGGCCAGAATTGGCACTTATTATCAAATTGCCCGCCAGGTCAATGAAAAGACAGAAGCTTCGGCGATAATTATTACCTCCAGAAAAGATAAAGTTTTTTTTCCCGAACGCCAAGTGATCCAAACTTTTGACGCTTTAAGCCAGAATCAAGAGTTGCAAAATAAAATTTTGCCATTATTGGCTTATGCGCCGGCTTACTATTATGCTTTGGCTAATGAGCCGGTTTGGTTGGGTAACGAAATTTTGAGCTTAGAAGAGGTTTTAAATATCAACGGCGAGGTTTTATACAAAATTAACCGGCAAGGCAATGAATAAGAAGTATCGCATTATTCAAATTCTTCTAGTGCTGCCACTAATTTTTTTGGCTCTTTGGGCTATAAATACTAATTTTCCCAGAAACGGACAGATGACAGTAAAGTTGAATTTCAATCAGTCTGAGCCCATGGTTTCCAAACTGGGACCCGAAGGCAGAGTCAAGGTAGTTGATAATCAGGCGATTATCTATGATCATCCGGTTTATTTTGATTTGCGCTCAATGCCTTGGTTTAACCGAGCTCAAATTAAAATCACTTATTTGCCTAATGGCCGGCAGCTCGACGGCATGGCGGGGCAAGTCGGTGCCGGCTGGCAGTATGATTTAATTAAGCCTTTAATGACAAAAGATGTTGGCGAAGGTTATTTGGAAGCGAATTTTGTTTTTGATTTGGATAAGGTATATGATCAAAAAAACGTCAGAAGATTTTTAATCGCTTCTTCGCCTTTGGCTCATAGTGCCGACAATGAGTTAAAAGTTAAATCAATTGTGATAATTCTAAACCGATGAGGATAAGGAATTTATTGACCGCTAAAAATGAATTAGGGGCACGTCTTAGCCGCACGATTTTTCGCATTTCCTTAATAACCATGATTTTCATTTTTTTACTTGAGACTTTTTTCCCCGGCTTTGCCACCAACTATTTTAACCCAATCTGGATCTTGATTATCGTCATAATTACCAGTATAATAAGCCCAAGCCATAATTAATTATTTTTCTATGATTGACGGTCTAATTATCAAACCAATTCAAAAAAATTTGGATGATCGCGGCTGGTTAGCGGAATTTTTTAGAACTGATGAAATGGATTTAAATTTTGCCATGGGTTATTTGTCCTTGACTCAGCCCAAAATCACGCGCGGTCCCCACGAGCACAAAAATCAAGCCGATTATTTTGTTTTTATTGTCGGTAAGTTTAAATTATTCCTTTGGGATAATCGGTTGGGGGCAAAAGATTATCGGGTTTTGCAAACCTATGAAGTCGGTGATGATAACCCCTGTGGCGTGTTGGTGCCGCCGGGCGTGGTTCATGCTTATCAATGCATTTCCGAAACTCCGGGTTTGGTGGTGAATTTGCCGGACCAGCTTTACCGCGGAGAAAATAAGAAAGAAGCAGTAGACGAGATTCGCTGGGAAGCTATGCCTGATTCGCCGTTTAAAATTCAATAGTTAATTTATGTTTATTGTCGCAACCATTTCCAAAAATTCCTATTCGGCCGAGAAGGTCAAAGAAATTATTTTGGCTGGCGCGACGGTGTTGCGATATAATTTTTCTCACGGCAGTCCCGAAGAGATGATTGAAAGAGTTAAAATTGCTCAGACAGTTATTAATCAATTGGGTTTAGCGGGGCAGGTAAAAATTTTAGCGGATCTGCCCGGAAGCAAAATACGCTTAGGGAATTTTGTTAAAAAAGAGCAACCGGCCAAAAAGGATCAGGAGATTATTTTTAAATCAGCAATTTTTTCTGAAGATCCGTTAAATTTTGTGCCGGTTGATTTTACTCAAATTGGTTTACTGGTTAGCTTGGGGCAGGTTTTTACTTTGGGTGATGGGGAAATTGCTTTTATGGTTACTCAAGTTTTGGATCAAGAAAGTTTCAGGGCTAAAGCCTTAAACGATGGTTTAATTTTAAACTTAAAAGGTATTAACATTGGTGCTGGCATTGATCAGCTGGATCATTTAAACGAAAAAACCATTGCTCACATTAAAAATTTGCCATTGATTAAACCTGAGTGGGTGGCTTTTTCTTTTGTTAATAGCGCCGAGTATTTAAAAAAAGCTAAAGCTTTACTAGCCGCCGTGAATTTACCTGATTGGCAGCCAAAAATTGTTTCCAAGATTGAATCGCCTTTGGCCATTAGCAATATTAATGAAATAATTGAAGAAACCGATATAGTTATGGTCGCGCGCGGCGATTTGGGTTTGACTGTACCCATAGAAAATTTGGGTCTGATGCAAAAAGAAATTATTAAATTAAGCGGGCTGGCCGGTAAGCCGGTTATCGTGGCGACTCACGTTCTGGGTAGTTTACTTAATTACTACGTACCGGCTCGGGCGGAAGTAGTTGATCTGACGCAGATTGTTTTGGACGGGGCCGATGGTATTATGCTGACTAAAGAGACCGGCATCAGTTTAACTCCCGGCTATTCGGTTTTTGTGGCCAAGAAAATAATCGAGACGGTTGAGAAGTATCAAAGAGGTAATTTGAATTTGCAAGACATAAAATAAATTTAATAATTATGGAAAAAGATTGTATTTTTTGTAAAATCGCGGCCGGGGAAATTCCTTGCGCCAAGGTTTTGGAAAATGATAAAGTTTTAGCTTTTTTAGATATTGCGCCAGTTAGTCTGGGTCATGTTTTGGTTATTACCAAAGAACATTACGCCAATCTGGAAACCGTGCCTGAAGCCGAGCTGATCGAAGCAATCAAGGCGGTTAAAAAAATTGGCCAGGCTTTAAAAATCGGCTTAAACGTTGCCGGCTATAATATCGTCGAGAATAATGATCCCGTGGCTGGGCAAGTGATAAATCATTTGCATTTTCATATTATTCCCCGAGCTGTAAACGACGGTTTGAAAGTTTGGCCGCAAGGCAAATATCGAGATGGTGAAATTAACGATATGGCCGAAGTAATAAAGCAAGCCTTATGAAAAAGCCCTGGCAAAAAATCAGTTCTCAGATTGTCCATAAAAATCCCTGGTGGCAAGTCAAAGCTGATAAAGTGATTTGTCCTAACCGCCAACCTGGCATTTACTATGTGGCCGATTTGCCCGACTTCGTTTCTATTGTGGCTATAGATGATAATTGTCAATCTATTTATTTAATCAGACAGTGGCGCTATCCCATTGATCAAAACTCATGGGAAACTTCCCAAGGTTCAATTAACCCCAAAGAAAAACCATTATCTGCGGCTAAAAGAGAGTTAAACGAAGAGACTGGATTGACGGCTAAAAAGTGGCGCAAAATTGGTTTCAGTTACCTGGCGAATGGATTTTGCAATCAAGCTTTTCATATTTATTTAGCCGGTGATTTAAAGGCTGGTCGACAGAAATTAGAGGGGACTGAGCTGGATATGATTGTGAAAAAAATTAGTTTAAAAAAAGTAGAGCAAATGATCGCCCAGGGTGCAATCACTGACTCACCAACCATTGTTTCTTTTTATTATTTAAAACAGTATTTAAAAAAATAATATGAACGTACTTGTTACCGGCGGTGCTGGTTTTATCGGTTCCAATTTTATTCACTATTGGTTGAAAAATCATCCCGAGGATAAAATTGTTAATTTTGATAAATTAACTTACGCCGGAAATTTGGAAAATTTAAAAGACGTTGAGCTTAACGCCAACTATAGTTTTGTCAAAGGTGATATTTGCGACCATAAAATAGTTTCGGATTTGGTTAAAACTTGTGATGTAATTGTTCACTTTGCTGCGGAATCTCACGTCGATCGTTCAATTATTGACGCGGGTGAATTTGTTAAAACCAATGTTTTAGGTACGCAGATTTTGCTTGATGCGGCCAAAGAATACAAAAAGCGTTTTCACCATGTTTCCACGGATGAAGTGTTTGGGGCTTTGAGTTTAGAATCAAATAATAAATTTAACGAATCAACACCCTATAATCCTCATAGTCCATACGCGGCGTCCAAAGCCGGTTCGGATCATTTGGTGCGGTCGTTTTATGATACTCATGACCTGGAAATTACTATCAGTAATTGTTCCAACAATTTTGGACCATATCAGTTTCCCGAAAAACTTTTACCACTGGCCATTACCAATTTATTGGAAGGCAAAAAGGTGCCGGTTTATGGCGATGGTTTGTATGTGCGCGACTGGCTTTATGTTGATGATCATTGCCAGGCAATAGATTTGATTTTAAATAAAGGCAAAATCGGTCAAACTTATTGTTTGGGCGGCATGTCCGAAGATATAAACAATATTACAATCGTGCGAAAATTATTAGAATTTTTAGGCCAAGATGAATCAATGATTGAGTATGTTAAAGATCGTCCTGGTCATGACAGGCGTTATGCGGTTGATTGGACTAAGGCCAATCAGGAATTAGGCTACCAACCTCAGCATGATTTTGATACTTATTTAAAACAAACAGTTGAATGGTATAAAAATAATAAAGACTGGTGGCAAAAAGTTAAATCAGGTGAGTACCAACAATATTACCAAAAGCAATACGGAGGTCAGAAGTAATGACGGAAAAAGAAATATTTAATCGAATTTATCCTTCTGTGGTAACGGTAGCCGGTGATTGGCGTAAAATGGTGGCCGAAGTCAAAGAACTTGGGTTAAAAGAAATTTCCTTGTTTGTTACTGGTGTAGAATATGCTGAACGTCAAGAAATTTATGCTGCCCTTAAAAAAACTTCTGTTAAAAAAATTCCCCATGTTCATCTGCGTAATGACACGAAAGAAGAAGAAATAGATTTTTTGGTCAAAAATTTCAAAAGCCATGTTTTTACTTTGCATTACGCTTTTATTAATGATTTTGTAAATTCAAAGCATAAGAATCAAATTTTTGTTGAGAATAATAATTATGGCCATGGCATTGAAGATATCAATGAGTTGAAAAAGTTGGGTGGGTTGTGTGTTGACTTATCGCATTTAGTTTTAAGCGAAACGATTGAGCCTCAAAATTATTCCGATACTATGACCGCCGTTGATCAGTATCTAGTTGGTTGCAATCATATCAGTGATCAGGTTGGCGATCGGAAAAATCTTCATTACGTTAAAAATTTATCGGATTTGGATTATTTGAAGTCTATTCCGCAAAAATGTTTTTCTCAATATATCAATTTAGAACTTGGCAATCCGATTAAAGAACAACTGGAATTAAAAAAATATATCGCCAAAATTTTAGCTAAGGCGTGGAGATAGATTGTATCCCGGAAGCGCCAAATTAAAAATTTCAATTTTTTTTAATTTAACTTTATGAATAAGAAAATATTAATTCTCGGGGCTAACGGTATGCTTGGTCATGATTTGGCCGAGATTTTTGCTGATTTAAAACCCATTCTTTGGGATCAAGCCGATTTAGATATTACTGATGAAAAATTGGTTTTAGAAAAGCTTAATGAGTTAAAGCCAACCCTGGTGATTAATGCCGCGGCCTATACTGACGTCGACGGCGCGGAAAACAATCAAAATTTAGCCCAAGCGGTCAATGCGTTGGCGATAGGCTACTTGGCCGCGGCTTGTGCCAAAATTGGCGCAATTTTGGTTCATTACAGCACCGAATACGTCTTTTCCGGTCAAGATCAAGCGGGATACCCTGAAGACGCTAAAACCAGCCCGATAAACGTTTATGGTCAAACTAAAGCTTTGGGTGAAGAGTTGTTACAGCAAAACTGTGAGATGTATTATATTATTAGGTCCAGCTGGCTTTACGGCCAGGCGCCGCAAGTCGGTAAACCCCGCGGTTTGAATTTTGTTCAAACTATGTTAAAGTTAGCCCAGGCAGGTCAGGAAATTAAGGTAGTAAACGATCAGTTTGGTAAGCCGACTTATTGCCATGATTTAGCCATAGAGACCCGAAAAATTATTGACACCGCCAAGCCTTGCGGTATTTACCATGTTACCAACGACGGCGTTTGTTCTTGGTATGAATTTGCCAAAAAGATTTTTGAAATCAAAGACATTAAAGTAAATTTAAAATCCATTGAGTCAAAAGACTATCCTTTGCCCACGCCTCGGCCGCAATATTCAATTTTAATTAATACCAAGTTGGAACCGATGAGAAGTTGGGAAGAAGCGCTTAGGGAGTATTTAGGGAGTAGGAAGTAGGAAGTAGCTTGTAGGAATAATTATATAGTGATTAAAATATGTCGGAATACTTAGAAATATATGATTTAAAAAATAAATTTGTTGGCGTGGTTGAGCGCAACAAGTTTTATGATCAAATCAGAAAAGAGTATAAAGAAACCGGCAAGATCTCAAAAAAAATCAAAAGCATCCGAGTAATTATTATGAACTCCCAAGGTCGGATTTATTTGCAAAAACGAAGCAAAACCAAGGCCCAAAATCCTGGGTTATATGATAAAACCGTCGGCGGACACGTGCCGGCCGGCTATAGCTGGGAAATGGCAGTCATCAAAGAATGTACGGAAGAGTTGGGCTTACCCGTGGCCATCGTTAATGAAAAGGAATTTTTATTGGCAATTAGATCAACTGATTTATCAGTCGTAGGTTTGCTAAAAGTAACAGAGAAGAATAATAATTTTTTATCTTTTCGTAAGGATAAATTAGGTGATTTCATTCAACCTTATATTACCACTTGGTATTTAGGTTATTACGACGGTAATTTGCGTTTTAAGGACGGTGAAGCAATCGGTTTGGAAACATTTTCTGTCAAAGAATTAGAGCAAGAAATAAAAGAAAATCCTGAAAATTTTACTGAAGATATTAAGTATGTGTTTAAAAAATATAAAAAATATTTAGTGCCTCTAAAGAATTTTAATAATTAAATTGGGCTTTAGCTTATTTTATAACTACAAGCTACCAACCTACAAGCTAAATATATGAAAGGAATAATTCTAGCTGGCGGTTTAGGCACGCGTCTATATCCGCTAACCAATATAACGAGCAAACAACTTTTGCCGGTTTATGATAAGCCGATGATTTACTATCCGCTGACCACGCTCATGCTTTCCGGCATTCGTGATATTTTGCTTATTTCCACGCCACGCGATTTGCCGCAATATCAAGCGCTTTTGGGTTCTGGCAAGCAGTGGGGTATTAATTTGCAGTATGCCGAACAGCCCCAACCGGGCGGCTTGGCCCAGGCGTTTATTATCGGTGAATCGTTTATCGGCCGCGATTCCGTTTGTCTTATGCTGGGTGACAACATTTTCTTTGCTCATCAATTATCTAAGACCTTGCAGGAAGCTGCCAGACTAAAGCAGGGAGCTAAGGTCTTCGGCTATTATGTAAAGGATCCAGAACGATATGGCGTGGTAACCTTTGATGAACATGGCACGGCCATTGACATTGAAGAAAAGCCGAAAGCACCAAAGTCAAACTACGCGGTGGTTGGCCTTTACTACTACGACAATGAAGTTATTAATATCGCAAAAAATCTTAAGCCTTCGCCACGCGGAGAACTTGAAATTACCGACGTCAATCGGGTTTACATGCAACGCGGAGCCCTTTCAGTGGAAGTGCTGGGGCGCGGTACGGCCTGGCTAGATACCGGGACGCACGAATCACTGCTTCAGGCTTCTAACTTCGTGCAAGTTATCGAAGCCCGACAAAGTCTTAAAATCGCGTGTCCCGAGGAAATTGCCTGGCGTATGGGCTTTATTGATGACAAACAATTTGAACATCTGGCTGAATCTTTGCGCAAGTCGACCTATGGTGAATATCTCATTGAAATTTTGAAGCATGGGAAGTAAGGAATTAACCCGAAGAATAAAAGAATAAAATTCGATTTTTGATAATCAAAAAAGTCCTGCCGCGGCAGGACTTTTTGGTGAGGTTTATTATTGCAGCTGAAGCTGGTAAATGCCTTGTTGATTGCCGGCTTTGCCCTTAAAATAAAGGAATTTGCCTAAAGTATCGCATGAAGCATCAGCCACTTCCGGCATTTCTACTAGTTTTGTGTCGTTGCGTTGTTTGACGTCGGTCGCTTCAATGGCTTGAATTTTATTAGTGAGTAGATAAATTATGTATTTGTCCTGAGGATACCAAAGAGCTTGAATAATCGGTTCGCTAAAGCGAGTAACTAACATTTTTTGTTGGTTACTGAAATCGTAAGTCCAAACTTCGAAGTCGTTATTAAATATTATTTTATTTTTATCAGCCGACCAAACAATTTGATTGGCCTTCTCTTGCAAAATAATGTTATTTTCTATATTTTGATCGCTAAATGAATTCTCGCTGATAATAAATAAGTCATGATTTTTTTTATCAAGCATGGTGATGTAACCTTTGCTTGATTTTTGTAAGCTGAACTTAGAACCCGCGGATAGTTTGATTTTTTCAATGGCGGTCGGATCTTGACTGGGGGAAACGCCGAGAACTTTTTTGTTTAAAAAGGTCGTTGAATTCTCTTGGGTGAGATAATAAATATTGTTGTCATTGAAAGTAAAGTCTAGAATTTTTCCGGAAATTATTTTCTGGGTCAAACTTTTTTCCAAGTCTATTTGATACAAACCATCTGAGGCTAAGCCAAAAAGAAAAACATCATTTTCCAAACCCCAATCAAGTTTACTGAAATTAACTCGGGTTAAGGTGGTTAATTCTCTGGCCGTCAAGGAATCGGCAAAAACAATCGTATAATTGTTGAAATCCTGGACTTTTTCTTTAAAAATCGCTTGATTTTGCGTTTCAGACCAGCCAATTATTTCAAATGAGTTATTTTTTGGGTTAGTAAATTTTTTAATCAAATTATCTCCGGAAGTCTTTAAATTCAGAAATCTTAATTCTTCATCATTGTCTTTAATAATGGAATAGGCTAGATATCGATGATTTGGCGAAGCCGATAAAACATTAATTTTTCCCGAAACAATATTTATCGGTAAAGTATCTTTAAATAAAACAATATCTTCAGCGAACTCGGATAAGTTACTTTTTATTTCAATATCTTTCTGCCAGGGATAATAACCGTCTTTACTGACTTTAACGTTGTAGATATCCGGCAAAAGTTTGGTGAAACGGTTGGGGGTTTTACCTTTATTTTGACCATTGATATCGATGTCGGCATTTTTAGGTTTTGAATCAACATATAGAATGCCGGTTTTAACCAGTTGACCTTTTTTAAAATTAAAACTGTACCCAGCGGCGTAAAGTAAAATAATGGGTGTAATAATCAAAAAAAATACAATGAAGCTGAGATAGATAAATCGTCGATATTTTAGGTTCATATATTACTTGCTAAAGTGCTAAATTTATTGTAAAATAATTAGGTCTAAATTAACTAAATTTTACCAAATTTTAATTTATTTTTCCACTCTATGAGTAAATACGTAATTAATGGCGGTAGAAAATTACACGGAACACTGACGACTAACACCTCCAAGAATGCGGCGGTGGTTTTGTTAAATGTCGCTTTATTAAATCGTGGTCAGACTATTTTAAAAAACGTAGCCAAAATCGAAGAGGTTAATCGTATTCTTGAAGTATTACAAAGCATTGGTGTTAGTGTCAAATGGCAAGGTGGCAGTGATGTGGTGATTCAGCCGCCAAAAAAGATTGATTTGAAAAAATTAAATTATGAATCAGCGGTTAGAACTCGCAGTATTTTATTTTTTTTATCAATTATGTTGGGCTGGCAAAAGAAGTTTTTAGTGCCGCAGCCGGGTGGTTGTCGTTTGGGCAAGCGTACGGTTACGCCTCATCTTTTTGCCTTGCAAAATTTTGGCGTTAAAATCAAAACTCTTTCCAAGTATTATGAAGTCGACGCGTCAAAATTGCACGCCGGTAAAGAAATAGTTTTATATGAATCCGGCGATACGGTAACGGAAAATGCATTAATCGCGGCCGCTCAAGTGCCGGGCAGAACCGTGATTAAATTTGCGTCCGCCAATTATCAAGTTCAAGATCTTTGTTTTTTCTTGGAAAAGTTGGGCGTGAAAATTAAAGGCATCGGTTCAACCACGTTGGAAGTAATTGGTAAAAAGAGTTTTAATAAAAAATTAGTTTATGAAATTAGTGAAGACCCGATTGAATCAATGTTGTTTATTGCCATTGCCGCCACGACCAATTCTTCCATTACGATTAAACGTTGTCCGATTGAGTTTTTGGAACTGGAATTATTGAAATTGGAAAAGATGGGCTGGAAATATAAAATTTTAAAAAAATACAAAGCCAAAAACGGCCGAACCTGGTTAGTTGATTTAAAAACGTTTCCCAGTCGCTTGGTCGCTTTGGACGAAAAGATTTATGCCCGGCCATTTCCGGGTTTGAATATCGACAACCTTCCATTTTTTGTACCGATTGCGACTCAGGCCAAGGGCCGGACTTTGATTTTTGATTGGGTGTATGAGAATCGGGCGATTTATTATACCGAATTAAATCGTCTGGGTGCCAAAGTTGAGTTAGCTGATCCGCACCGAGTCTACGTTACCGGCCCGACCAAGTTAAAAGCCACGGAAGTTATTTGCCCGCCGGCCTTGCGCCCCTCAACTACCATTTTAGTCAGTATGCTAGCCGCCCCGGGCAAATCAATTTTGCATAGTGTTTATTCCATTGAAAGAGGGTATGAAGATTTGTGTAAAAGATTATCTTTGGTGGGAGCAAAAATAGAAAAATTTGATTAGTTAAATTATTTATTTAGTATGGAAATTTTTATCAGTTGGTTTAAACAAATTAAATCAAAATTATCCCAAAGAATAATCAGCGGCTATTTATTAGCTGGTCTTTTGATTTTAGTTTTTATTTTTGGGGTGGCTTTGGGTCAGCTGCAATTGCGTCAGCAAATTGAGGCCAAACAAAAAGACGGAACAGTCAAGAATATGGAAGAAAAGCCGCCCGAATTTTTAAGTAAAGACGTAGACTTCAAACAGTTTTGGCAAATTTGGCAGTACGTTAAAAGTAATTACGTCAAATCGGACATAAGCGATACCCAGCTTTTCTACGGCGCCCTGGAAGGCATGGTGGCTTCTTTGGGTGATCCCTATACGGTATTTTTCAATCCCGATATTTCTAAAAAATTTGATGAAGAGCTTTCCGGCAGCTTCGAGGGTATTGGTGCCGAAATTGGCAGAAAAAATGATCAAATTACCGTCATTGCACCTTTGCCCGGCACGCCCGCAGAAAAGGCCGGCCTTAAAGCCGGAGATATAATTTTAGCCATTGATGGCAAAGAGACTTCAACGATGTCTTTGGATTATGCAGTTTCCATTATTCGCGGTAATAAAGGCACCAAGGTTAAACTTTCGGTCTACACACCGGACAACGGCGGGACAGCCAAGGATTTGGAAATTACGCGTGAAAAAATTGAAATTGATAGTGTGAGAGTAACCAAGAAAATTGACGGTCAGGAAAAAACTGACAAAAATGATACTCAAGATAATTTAATGTTACCCGGCAATATCGCCCATGTTGAATTATTATATTTTAATGAAAACACTTTGGCTGATTGGGATCAGACCGTTTTAAAAGTTTTAGCTAATAATCCCAAGGGTATAATTTTAGATTTGAGAAACAATCCCGGTGGCTTTTTAACTACGGCTATTCAAATTAGTGGTGAATGGCTTGATGGCAAAGTGGTGGTATCTGAACGATTACGCAGCGGCGAAAAAACCGATCACTACGCCAATCGCCAAGCACGTTTAGCCGGTATTCCCACTGTGGTTTTAATTAATGGCGGTTCAGCCTCAGGCTCGGAAATTGTCGCGGGCGCGTTGCAAGATTATGGCGTAGCCAAATTAGTGGGTGAAAAAAGTTTTGGTAAAGGCTCGGTTCAGGATTTGAAAGAATTTTCTGACGGCAGTTCGGTTAAATTAACAATTGCCGAATGGTTAACGCCTAATGGTAAAAATATTAACAAAGAGGGAATTAAGCCGGACGTGGAAGTGAAATTAACCAAAGAAGATTATGATGCCGGCAAAGACCCACAACTCGATAAAGCTTTGGAAATTCTTGCCCAATAAATTATTTAGATAAATAATTCTATGGAAAATGAAACAACACCCCATGAGTTGATTGAGGGAAAAGAAATAAGTGACGAAAGATTGGCTGAAATTAAAAAAATTTGTCAGTCCGTTGGTCGTATGGGTAAAGGAGATTTACCCCAAAATGATTTTTTAGATACCGTGACCGACGAAGAGCTGATTAACGCCTACTTGAATCATTCATTTCAGTATGAATTTAGTGAAGATGTGGGTGCTCTAAGGATTTTAATGATGAGGTCGGAAGCCGGAAAAAAATTTGTCTATAAATTGGCAAAAGATTCCGACAGTTCAGCAATTATTACTTTAAGGTATACTGATGATGAAGAGGCGGCTAAAATTCTTTCGGATATTGTCAGTGATATTCGTCATAAAACAGAGTCAGGTGAATCCAGAACATATTTCCTCTATGCTATTTCAGCTATAAGATCACTGGTAAATAAGAATTATGGGTTTGTTGGTGATGAGCTCATTAAAGATACTTATGCAGAACGCCTGGAGGTTCGTGGGGTAGCCTTTTATGCTTTAAGAGGTAAACCTGGAGATCAAGTTACAAGACGATTAATTGAAGGGGTAGCTCTTGATCGTGATGGCTGGAGCCAATTATCGGCAGTTCTAGCATTAAAAGATCGAGAAGGTGATGATGTTACCCAGGCTTTGATTAATGTAGCAAAAACTAAAAAAAATAATCGGGGCAATGAATTGAGATTGTGTGCTCTCTGGGCTTTGAAAGGTAGACAAGGTCAGGAGGTAGAAGAGGTATTAAGTCAAGCAAGTCCGGAAGAGTTGATTGAAGCAGATAAAATGGCAGAAAAGAAAATTCATACTCGAGAGTTGGATTAGATTAATAATAATACTCAATATGGCCAATGAAAAAAAGTACAAACTTTATCTCGCGTCTGGGATCCGCCTTTGGACGTTATTTTTTAAAGATAAGTATGCTCCGCATTTTAATAAAAAAGTGGATCTATTTCAGCCGGCTTTAATTGACAAACAATACACCCGTGATCATAGATTGATTCCCATCCGAATTGCGACTAAAGACGTCGGGGAAATTAATAAGTCTGACGCGGTATTGGCTTACATGAAAATGTATGATACGCAAGATAATGGTCCGGCTGGAACGGATAGCACCTGGGAATGCGGTTATGCGATTGGTAATGAAAAACCAACTATCATGTTGGTGGAGGATTTAGAGCATCTCGATTATTATACAGCTCAGTGGATGGTTACTTTTAGTATTGGGGCAATTTTAACCACCAGCAAAGAAGTGGCGGATTTTGTCAAAAATTCCGACAAATTTACTCATACGGCCATTTTATATTGCCAAAGCGAGAAAGAATTTGAGGATAAGATTATTGAGTATTTGGATAATTATTATAAATCCATTTATGCGCGCGAAGGGGTGATTAATTATCGAGTTGATGAAGAAATTAGGGCTTATGCCAAAAAGGATAATATTATAGAGATTTTTAATTCTGGTAATGAAAATGGCAGCCTGTCAAAAAAATATCAATCTTTATTTGATAATGATTTCAAGGAGGTCTTAAAGATTAAAAATTTTAGCAGAAATGATTTTGTAAAAATTTGTGACGTTGAATTTAAGCGAGCAAAAATAATCAAAGAGATCATTAATAGCGATTATAATTCTGTCGTGCCTTGTTTGAAATATTGTATTAGCACGTACTTAAAGAATTTTGAAGGTAATAAAAATATAAATGATGTGGCCAAAATGGTTGAATATTGGTTATCAATTCCCGCCCAAGAAATTAAAGGCAGAAAACAAGGAAAGAAAAAAACTCGGCCAACTATTTTTTATGAATTGTACGATTTGGTCAGTCATCATATCGTAATGTCTGAGCGTTTTTTCCCCGAAGATTTCGTTTATAAAATTGGCGCCGTAATCGAGGTTTACAATTGGTTAAATACTTATGCCATTGATGATGTGTTCGATAATTCATCGACTCGACAAGGCCACAATACTTTGCATGTTCAATATCAAAGCCGCAGGAATGCGATTTTACTTGGTTCAATCGGGCATTGTTTGTCCTTATTGCTTTTACACCAATTAACGGCGCAAAAGCCCGAAGTGGGAAAAAAATTAATTTACGCTCTAAACGATGTCCAGTATGTGATGTATCGGGGGCAGATTATTGATATTGACTTAACATTTGATAATGAAAAAAAATTAAAAGCGTTTGTAAAAAGCCATAATTTGAGAACAGCTATAACTAAGTATTTCTCGCGCATTTATGGCATTTGTGGGTCTTTTTATGAGGAAATTGGCCGTATGGCGGTAAAATCAACCAATGTTGCGGCGCAATTTTATAATGCCGAAGAAGCAGAACAAGCTTGTATTATTATTGCTAAGCTCTTTGGGCAAGTTCAAATGATTAGAAACGATTTGGGTGATTTAATCTTTCCTGAACAGTTGTCAAAGATGGGTAAGGGGTTAAAAGATACTTCGCACAATGATGTAATTGAAGGTAAGCTAACTCTGCCGATTATTTACGCTTTATTTAATGAAAAAACTGATAAAAATGACAAGGATCGCCTGATTAAATTTTTAGTCAAAGGAAATCTGAGCCCTAAAGAAAAATTAGAAGTCAGTCGGATTATTTGGGAAAGTGGGGCCATTGAGTATTGCATGCAGTTTGTAGAACTTTACGCTAAATTAGTTCGCGAGCAGTTTGTTCGGCATATCAGTGAAACCCCGACCAGATTAAAATGGATAATAAAATTAATGGATGTTACAACATTAATCAATATTTCATTTCGTCAGCTGGCAATTGATAAAAAATGGCGTAAGTTGGAGCCGCAGATATTAGATGACGATTTGGTTGAAAAAATATTTTTTATCTGCGAAAGAAATAATTTCTTAAAGGAGTTCATAAATGAAAATCGACATCAATCCGCGTCATGAATTATTTAGGTGGGGGCCAATTGATGGTAAATTAATTTATCCGGATTTTTTCAATATTGCTTTTATAAAATTTCAAAAGAATTTTGTCAGTTGTCCTGATGTATTGTGGATAATGAATAGTGATAGAATGATTTGTATATTTGATAGTCAGTCTTTGATTAAAAATGGCCGGAAAAATTTCATCCAGTTTATTCTTAATGATCAGGAATTTAAAAATAGTTTTCGGCGTTGGCAGGATGTTCTAAAAAAATGGCTTAAATATCAGAAGACGATATCGGCGGGTAAATTATCAGAATTGAGTAATCGGCAATTGTATTTGACATATAAACGATGGTTAAATAATTATTTAGATTTTTGGACATTAGGTTTATTGCCTGAAGTGGCTAGTCTAGGAGGGGAAGCAATTTTAAGAGAAGGATTGCAATCAACCCTGCCCGCCAATGATTTTATTAAAGTTTTTGAAAGATTGTCAGCGCCAAAAAGTCTTTCTTTTTATCAAAAATCTGATTTAGATTTATTAAAGTTATCACGGTATAAAAATAATCCGACTTTGTTTGAAAAAAAATTAAGCCAGCATCAAAAGAAATATTTCTGGATACTTAATAGTTACCATTACACTCAAGTTTTAAGTAATAAATATTTTAGGCAGGAATTACTTAAATTTAAATCAAGCGATATCAATAAAAAAATTAAAGAATTAAAAAATTATTCTAGTAAAATTACTAATGAAAAAAAGTTATTAGAAAAAAAATATAAATTAAGTAAAGAGATTATTAAGATGGCTCAAAGGCTGTCTTTTTGTATTAGTTGGCAAGATTCAAGAAAGTATTATATTTTTTTAGCCAATCACTACGTTGATATTTTTTTGCATGAATTTTCCCGACGTTATCGTATCGATTTTAAAGCCTTACAGTATTACGGCGGGTGGGAGCTATTAGATTTAGCCAGAGATCAAAAGAAACTGTCTGAGCAAGAAATATCCCGAAGATTTAAAAACCTGGTTGTCCACTACAGCCAAAAAAATAATGATTTAGAATATATTTCCGGTTCGGCCGCCAAAAAGATTATTTCACTATACTCAAACACTAAAATAAATAAAAAGATTAATGAATTAAAGGGGGTAGTGGTTAGCCGCGGACAAACTATTTATGGTCGTGTAAGAATTTTGACTTCTTCAAAGGAATTTTATCAAATGAAAAAAGATGAAATTTTAGTCGCTCCCATGACTTCACCGGAATATATTGTGGCCATTAAAAAAGCGGCGGCGATTGTAACAGACGAAGGCGGCATGACTTGCCACGCGGCCATTGTTTCGCGCGAGCTGGGGATTCCGTGCGTCGTGGGAACAAAAATTGCTACTCAGGTTTTTAAAACCGGCGATTGGGTGGAAGTTGATACTAAAAAGGGGGTTGTTAAAATTTATGAAAAATAAGATGATTCAGCAAGATAATTTTTTTATTCGAGATTGGGTGAAATTTAGTTTTAACGGCGTGCCGATATATCTAAATTTAACCGCCGATAGTGGTTTTAAAATGAAAAGGGAGCTTGGCTATGGTTACAGAAGTTTTTTGCTGTATTTTAAAGGTGGTTATAGTGAAATGAATTATGAGGCTAAAGACCTAGAATCCATTTGGCAGATTATTAACAAAAAATTAGGCCAAGATAAAAAATATTTATTAAAAATTAAGAATAAATATAACAAGACTTTTAGTACCCATAAAAATTTTTATTTAAAGCTAAACTGGTCAAAAATAAAAAATCTATCCGATGACGAATTGGTTAGAATTTTTAACCGATGCGTTACGGCTCAAATTGATTCTTGCGGTACAGCCCATCTTTTGGATGCCGTTAGTATTGAAGGTGAAAAAATATTTCGTGAGTTACTTTTTAAAAGTTTAAATAACCAGGAAAAATTCAACAAGTATTTTCCTATTTTAATTATGCCTTCTAAGCCTGCCTTTGTGGCTTTGCAGGAAATTGATTTAGGAAAAATAAAAAATGAAATAAAATCAAAACAGGGTGAATTGTTAAATAAGCATTATAAAAAATATTTTTGGTTTCAAAATAGTTACGCCGGTTCTGCCGACCTTTCACTTGAGTATTTTCAGGAGAGTTTGAGAGATTTAAAAATTAAGAAATCAGTTAAGGCTGCAAATAAGAAAAAATTAATTAAAGTGCTGAAATTAAATTCTGAGATTAGAAATTTGATTGGCTTGATTGACTTTTGTATGGTTTGGCAGGACGAAAGAAAAGCAAATATCCTTATGGCTATTTCGTATCTTTCCTACGTTTTACAAGAAATTAGTCAAAGACTAAATATTGATTTAAAATCTTTAGTTTGCTTTTCGGCTAATGAGGCCAAAGCCATTAAATCGTTGAACGACTTTAAGCAGTCAGAAAAAATATTAAAGACTAGACGGGCTGGAGTATATTTTTTAGTTGAAAGAGGTCAGGAGAAGATTATTCAAGGTCAAAAGATAAAAGTTTTTTCCGCAAAGTATAAGAAAATTTTTAATCCCATTGTCCAGAATAAAAATCGGATTACCGGGTTTATCGCCAATGGCGGAACGGCTATTGGTCGGGTTAAGATATGTAATAAAATTTCTGATCTCAGCAAATTTAAACTCGGAGATGTTTTGGTGACTTCAATGACCCGTCCGGAATTTTTGCCGGCTATTAAAAAAGCGTCAGCCATTATTACTGATGAGGGCGGCATTACTTCTCACGCCGCCATTATTGCCCGCGAATTTAATATTCCGGCCGTGATTGGCACCAAGATTGGTACAAAAATTTTTAAAGATGGTATGTTAGTCGAGGTAAGAGCCAACCATGGAGCGATAAAAATAATTAATTATGGCAGCAAATAAAGTAAATTGGCGAATTTATGAACGAGATCGAATTTACCCCCAAGGAGTTTCGGCTTATTTGGATTTAGTCAGACTTTCTCCAAAGAAATTTTCCTACCTAGCCAATCACTACGAAGTCATGACTTATTATCGTAATTATTTTTGGTGGTCGCGTGATATATATTTATTGGAAAAGACTTTTAGCAATTGGCTTACATCTTGGTTGAAAAATAAAAATAAAAAAAATGAAATATATCAATTATATCAAAATTCATATTCTAATATAAAAAACATTCTAGTTCCTCTGAAGTCTTTTAAACCCAAGCAGTTAAACGACCGTTTATTGTACGATTTATATTATCAAGCAAAAAAAGTTTTTTTAGAGAGTATTATTTTTTCCGAATACACAACAGATGGCTTTGACGATTTTTTTGGTAAAATTTTTGGCGCCAAAATTAATCAATTTGCCAAAAATAAAATTAGCGAAAATGAATTGAGTCAATTAATGCAGCCGGCTTATGTCTCCCAAAGTTTATTATATAAAAAAGATTTATTAATTCAGTCCTTAAAAAATATCAATCAGCCGGCTGCTTGGCAAAAGATGGCTGAAGATTTTGGTTGGATTATGATGAGCTGGGATGGCAGTCGTCAATTAACCGTTAGAGATATTAAGTCTGAATTAAATAAACTTAAAAAACAAAGTCGGTCTCGGCGTTTGGTAGAATTAAAAAAAATCAATGGTTTTGTTAAATCAGTTTTGAGCCAAAGAGCTAAAATTTTAGGAAAACATGGTTTAAAGGTTGATGATTTTAAAATTTATTTTGAATTATTGGACGAGTTTTCTAAGTTTCACGATTGGCGCAAAGAAACACAAATGAAATCTAACCAAATTATTTTTCCGGTTTTGCGTGAAATGGCCAGGCGGTTTGAAGTCGATTACAAAAATTTTTTATTTTATAGCAATTTTGAAATCAAAAAATTGTGTTTGAATAAAATTAAAGTTAAAAATAATATTATTGAAAAAAGAAAAGCGGGCTTAACTTGGGTAATCAAAGATGGCAAAATTAGAGAAACGCAAGGAGCTGAAGCAAAAAAAGTTTTAGACCGGCTGGTCCTTTTTGTCGTTAAAGCCAAAAATACTTCGGCTGTTAAAGGCATAGTCGCTAGTGATGGTAAAGTGACTGGCCCAGCTTGTGTTGCCAAGGGTGCTAGTGAGGCAATTAAAATGATTAAGACTGGCGATGTTTTAATAACTTCGATGACCACGATTGATTATTTGCCGGCGATGAGGCGGGCCGCGGCCATCGTAACCGATGATGGCGGGGTGACATGCCACGCGTCCATTGTTTCGCGCGAGTTGGGGATTCCGTGTGTCGTGGGGACTAAAATTGCCACTCAAGTTTTTAAAACCGGTGATCAAGTTGAGGTTGATGCCGATAAAGGTATGATTACAAAAATATGAGTCTGAAGCTGAACCCCCGAGATTATATAAAATTATTTAGCATAAAAGAGTCGGTTTTTCTCGCCCAGACAGAAATTGCTCAACGTCAGAAAATGAAACTGGATGGTTTTGCCAATATTGAATTGATTTATGTTGATGGTCAGTGGTTTTTCAAGAAGAAAGACTTAAAAAAGTATAAATTTTCGGATCGAAAAATTATTGATGTGATCAATTTGGTTGAAAAAAGAAGTTTTAAATACATTGATGCTTTAAAAAAATTCAATCGGGGTTATCGTGGTGATAGCTTTTCATCTTTGGTTTTAGCCCTAAAACAGTCATTGAAAATTTGGGCTGATTACTTACGAATTATTGATATTCCGGTATATACTTCATACTATTTTGAAAAAGGTTTAATCGAATCTTTAATTAGATCGGGGTTTAGTCAGAAAGATTTTGATACTTTAACTTACCCACTTTATAACACTTATAATCAAAGAAGAAAAATTGATCTGTTATTATTTAAACTGGGTAGGATTTCTAAGAATGATTTTATTGGTCAATGGGCTTGGAGTAATATTGAATTAGCCGCTTTTAAACCGGTCGATAGCCGTTACATTTCTAGTCAGTTAACGACAATAAAAAATGCCAAATTTGAATTAAAATCAATCAAAGATCATCATACAATTGCCGTAAATAAATTTAATAATTTATACGCAAAATTGCCGGCGCACCTCAAGAAAAAAGTTAATGTGGCGCAAAAATTATTATATATTCGAGACTTTCGTTTTGAGCAGTTTTTACGCGGCGTGTATTACTTTAAGCCAGTTTTAGAAGCTATTGGTAGAAAGATGAATTTAAGCTACAATCAATTGATTTTTTTTAAGCCAGAAGAAGTGATGGCTAAAAAGATTCCAACTGATTTGAAGCAGAGAAGAAAATCATATGTATACTTTAAAAATATGATATTTACCGGCCAAAAAGCCGATGAGATTTGCCGGTTATTCAATGAGCCGGTAAAAAATTCTGATCGGGTATATGGTCGGCCAGTTAGTGCCGGTAAAATAACCGGTTGCGCTAAAATTGTATTGTCCACTCGTGAATTTTATAAAATCAAGAAAGGCGATATAATTATTTGTGAAATTACTACTCCTGATTATATGCCAATCTTAAACAAAGTTTCGGCCATAGTCGCTGATATTGGTGGATTTACCTCCCATTCGGCGATTGTGGCTCGGGAGTTAAAGATTCCTTGCGTGGTTGGTACGGAAATTGGTACTAAAATTTTTAAAGATAATGATTTAATTGAAGTTGATGCCAATAGAGGTGTAATAAAAAAAATTAACATTTATGATTTACAAAAAAGGTTTAATTAAAAGTCAGCTGGCAATTTTAAAGGAAAAAGAATGGTATCATCAAAGATTTGATGGCTGTCCAGGGTTGATGTTTTTAATCGGTCAAATGGAACTGAAACCGGAAAAACGAAAGGGACCAGGAGGAGAATTTGTGCGCCATTTAGTTATTTATAGTCAGAACAGGGTTGATTGGTACATGGATTTAGATGACCTCAAAAGAATCTCGGGGATTTTTATTAAGAAAAGTTCCCGTGAGCCTTATGGTATTGGCCAGAGGTTGATGAAAAAATGGGACAAAGACAAAAAAGCCCTGGCTAATAAATGTCAGACAATTGATAAGATAGATTTATCAAAATTATCAGACGACAGTTTAAAAGCGACTTATCGGGATTTTGTTCAGACTTATTTGAGTTGGACCACGATGAGTTCTTTGATTGATGGGTTTGCTTTGGGTAGTGATCAATTTATTCAAAATGAATTGAAGAAAATTTTAGATAACAAAAAAATTGACAGGGGACAGGGGATAATTTTTTCCACTTTGACGGCGCCCGTTAATCAATCTTTTATTAATGAGGCGGAGATTTCGTTGTTAAAAGTGGCAGCAAAAATTTCAAAAAATATTAAACTTAAAAAAATATTTGAAAAAAATAATTCAAAAATTATTGCTAAACAAATTAAAGATTATCCCAAAGAGTACCAGGCTTTAATTAATCATCAGCAACAATATTTTTGGAGTAAAAATAATTATGTTGACGCTAACGTTTTAAGTACCGCCCATTTTATTAAAGAAATCAAAGGGCTGCTTAAAAGTAAAATCAATATTGATCAGCAAATTGTTCGGATTAGCAATACACCAAAACATAATCAAATATCGAAACAAAAACTATCAAAGGAGCTTTCGTTACCAAAATATTTGATTAATCTGATTGAAATATCTGAAACCTTTACTTATTGGCAGGATGAAAGAAAGAGATATACTTTTTGGGCAACGCATTATTATTCAATCTTTCTTAAGGAAATTGGTCAAAGATTTGGTTATGCTTTGAATGAAATGAAATATTTGCTTTTTGAAGAAGTCTTAGCACTATTTGATTGTCGCGGTCATTATGTTTCACCGCTTGAAGCTAAACAAAGAATAGATTTTTGTTTTCATTATGACTATAAAAACAGTTATGAAACTTTGTCTGGTTTGGCGGCCAGAAAATTTCAAAAAATTATATTTCCAAGTAATGTTAAAAAAGATATTAATGATTTTCGCGGACTAAGCGCCTCCAGTGGAAAAGCCAAGGGGACAGTGAGAATAGTAAAAAGCGTCCATGAAGTCAATAAAGTTAAGTCCGGTGATATTTTAGTAGCGGTTATGACGCGTCCGGACTATATTGTCGGTATTAAAAAAGCTGCCGCGATTGTTACTAACGAAGGCGGAGTAACTTGCCACGCGGCGATTGTGGCGCGCGAATTGGGCATCCCTTGTGTGATTGCCACAAAAATCGCGACGGAGGTTTTAAAAGACGGTGATTTAGTTGAAGTAAACGGCAATCATGGGGTAGTTACAATTCTGAAGAGAAAATAATTTTTTGATTGCCAAATGCTTAGTTAAGCGTTAAAATCATTTTAGGTTCAAATATATTGATTATATGAAAAAGACTTTACCGAATTTAAAAATTGTTAGTTTAGATTGTTTAGTGTTGCATGAATATGTTGATCCCGCCCGAATAGCCCGGTTGAGTCGGCAAATTAAAAAAGACAATATTTTTACCAATCCGCCCCTAGTGGCCAAAATTGATCAGACTAATAAATTCGTGGTTTTAGATGGCGCCAATCGCACTACAGTTTTTAAAAATTTGGGATTTAAAGATATTGTGGTGCAAATAGTTGATTATAATCGAGACGATTTGGAATTAAAAACTTGGAATCACGTTATTCCCGGGCTTAAAGCCAAAGAATTTTTTGGTCAAATAAAAGGCGCGGTTGATAACTTAATGATTAAAAATTTTAAACTGGACGGCTACAAAATTATTTGTCAGCCAATTTTCAAAAATATTTTTTTAGATTACATCAAAGCCTTAAATGTGGTTGTCGATTTATACGCCAAACGTAAATTTTACCGTTTGGACAATCAAGGTGATTTTTCAGCCCAGGGCAACAAGACTTTGATTATTTTTCCAAGATTTAAGCCCGAGGATATAATTACTGTCGCCCGAAAGAATTTAAAAGTCCCGTCGGGAATTACCCGGCATCTTATTTTTGGTCGTGCCTTGCGAGTTGATTTACCCATGAAGATATTAAAACAAAATAAGTCGCTGGTTTGGAAAAATAAGCAGTTAAATATATTAATTAAACAGCGCTTTGAGCAAAACAAAATCAGGCGCTACCAGGAGCCGGTATTTATTTTTAATGATTAATTTTAATTTAAAAATATGGATTTCAAAAAATTGTTTTTAGATCAAGCCAAAAAGCAAAAAAGAAAAATCGGAATTGTAATCATGCGGCCAATCCCGGAAACTATTGAAAGTTTAAAAAAAGCCTCAGAGTTTGCCGATTTAGTCGTGATTGGTCCTGAGCTAAAAGGATTTGAAAATATTGTTGAGCCGGACCAAGATAAAGCCAGTGAAATTTTAATTAGCTTGTTAAAAGAAAAAAAGATCGACGGCATAGTTCGCGGCCAAGCCAAGGATTCGACCACCCTTGATGTTTTTTTTCGCCAATTTGCCATGGAGCCGGTGCCAAGTAATCATAAGGTGTTTTCGGCTATTATGAATAAGGATGATTTTAATTTTTTTGTGACTACCTGTTCGGTATATCAGGGTCTAACTTTGGAGGATAAAATATTTGAGGTGGAAAGAATTATAAAGCACATGGTGCAAGATTTTGGTATTACGCCCAAAATAGCGGTGATGGGAATTTTAAGGCCTTCCAGCAAACACGGAAAATATGCCATGCTAGATGAGATTTCCGAACAATGTCGGCAGTTTAATGAATATTTATTGCAAAAAGGATACGCCACGAAAGAATATTATATGGAATATGAAACGGCAGTCTGGGAAGGTTGTAATCTAATTGTGCCGTCAACCGGCATTGTTGGTAACTCATGGATTAAATCTTTATTGTATCTTGGTGGTTGGACGTTTCTTTCGGGCAATTATCTTGATTTGGGTGTAGTCTATGAAGACGGTACCAGAAATGAAAAAGATTTTTTCTGGCACATCATTCATGCTGTGGCTTTATGTAATAAATAATAATTTTTTTATGAGATTAAAAGATTTTTTTCATCAAAATTCTCCGGAAGAGATGCAAGAAGCCGGCTATGAGGTTGACAAAGAGGTGAGTGCTGAAACGCGGCAATTGCATCAAAAGCTATTGGAGTTGCAAAATCGTGGAGATGGCCATTTAGATTTATCAAACAAAGATTTAATTGAAGAACCGGAGGCAATATCTGCTGAACAAAAAGAAAGACAGAGAAGAATGACAGTTGTGGCTAAAAATATAATTAATTCTTTTGGTTTTAATCCGAAAAAAGAAAGCATGATGGTAGTAACTGATACTGGCGTCATTGAGGCTCAGCCGGAATTAGTTGGCGCCATTCAACGAGAGTTGCTACAAAGAACTAATATTTCTCCGCGAACCGAAGGAAATTTTCGTATTAGAGTTTTGCCGGAAACCAAACGTTCAGCCGAAGATATGGGTGATTACTTATTGGCCGAGATGGAAAATCAGCGCCAGTCGCCGATTCTAATTCTTACCTCGATGTCGCGTTCTCACTCGCGTGAAACTGGTGCGGCTATCCGCAGTCTTTCTGACCGTAATGAGTTGGATGAGACATTAGTTCAAGCAAAAGACAAAGGCAATTTAGAAAACCTTGACGATAAACTATCTGATCAACAGTGGGAAAAATTAAAACACTTCGCCAAAAAAAATGCCTGCCGACTAATTTCAATCACTAAGGGTAAAAATCCTCATGAGATTTTAACCAAAGGCGCGGTTGAGGAATCGGTCGAAGCGATATTGGAAAAAAATGAAAAAATAAATGAGCTAATGAAAGAGGTGGAAAAAGTACATATTACCTCGCCCGAAGGCACTGATCTTTGGCTAAATTTGATTGATGAGAGCAAGGGTCATGAAAAAGAAGATTTTTCCAAGCCAGGTGCGTTAGGTAATTATCCAATTGGCGAATGGGCTTGTTCGCCAGACTGGAACGGCAGTGATGGCGTGTTGGTCGTTAATGGACCAATTGGCGGCGAGCATATGTTGGATCAGGTTAAACAAAATGGCCCGGTCAAATTAAAAATTCAATCAGGCGAAGTGGTGGCAATTAACGATTTGCCTGTTGACCAAGAATCAGGCAATCCGCTTATTGAATCAATCAAAAAATATTTGAATGCCGGAAATAATGAAAAGAATCATGCCTATCGATTAGCTGAGCTGGGCATTGGCACTAATACCAAGGCTTGTCAGGGCAAAGCGGATTATGATATAGGTTCAAGCGAGGGAGAAAAAATCTATGGCACTATGCATGTGGCCGTTGGTAGCAATGGCTCGCTCGGTGTGCCGAAAAACCATCCGAGTTTTAATGCTGCCAAGGTTCATTGTGATTTTATTTTGATGGGGCAAATTAGCGCCGAAGGTTACAAAAAAGACGGCAGTAGTTTTAGTTTGATTAAAGATGGAAAGCCGCAAGGGTATTAGGCTTAAATTAATTTTTATTATAATAAAAAATAAGCCATTCAGGCTTCTTATATAAAATTGAGAGGTTGGCGCGGGGTCGGAGCTTAATTGTGTTAAAGCCCCGACCCCGCATGTTATTCAATTCCCAAAAAGGGAAGAATGGTGAACCAGTCTGGCGTTCGCAATACTTCCACACTGACCAGATTGCCGTTTTCATAGGTGGCAATCCAGCCCTCGCAATAGCCGAGCTGTCCGCCCAGTGCGGCCATGCCTTCCGGCAAGTTATTGCCCAGCCGGCGCAACAAGTCGGCACCACCTTGGTCGAGGGTGCTGCCATGGCAAACCACGAGGTGGTCACCTTCTTTTGCGCCCGTAAGATCAATTTGCCTGAGGAAGTCAGGCATCTTTGTGGCTAAAGCCTTACGACCCTCGGGCGTTTGAAACACTGCCTGATCGAAAGTAGTGGCATGTGTTCTGGCCCACTCCTTGATGATAGGCATGGCAGTTCTGACCTCGGGTTTTGGATCGGAGCTGAAATCATTGATGTCTTCACACCGAAAGATTTCAGCCTCCGACACAGAGCGATGTCCGTGGATGCCAAGCATCATCACAATGATGGTTCCGACGTTCCGCGGTTGCGGAGAACCGGTCAGGGTGATGAATTGCGGATTGAATCTCCGCAAAAATATCCCCATCAAAAATCCCATGACTTCTCCAACCTTTGTCAGGGGTTGTCGGGTTTTGGCGGTTTTGTCCCATTCACTATGTCGTAGGGCGAACACGCGCGATGTTACCATTCAATTCTCCTTTGCTTGCCGCTTGAACGCGGGTTTTTCCCTTTGGGTTTGACCAGACATCTGGTTAACTCAAGTTAATGTCAAACGGCGAAAGATGGCGTTTTTTTCTAACTTGAGTTAACCAATAATGATGGTAATAGTTTTAATGATCAATACAATATAATAATATATTTTTGTCTATTTGTCAAGCCCACGTAGGTAATGTCTGTGTCTTGTCGATATTTACCGGAATCTTAATTGTAAAAATGGCCAATTCTGCTATGATTTATATAGATATTTAATTAATATTTTATTAAACATAAAATATGCCAAATTTTATTTTGCCCTTCAGTGATATTTCCAAAAAGGATGTAAAGATTGCCGGCGGCAAGGGCGCTTCGCTGGGAGAAATGACACAAGTCAAAATTTCTGTACCGCCAGGCTTTGTAATTTTGGCCAAAGCGTTTGATCGCTTTTTAAAAGAAACTGATTTGGCCGTGGAAGTTGAAAGCAAGTTAAATAAAATAAATTATAAAAATATCAATTCCGTTGAGCGGGCATCAGAAACGATTCGCGACTTGATTCATGACGCCCGCGTGCCCCGGGATTTGCAATTAGAAATACTGAGTGAATTCAAAAAATTAAAAACAAAATTTGTCGCGGTACGCTCATCGGCCACGGCTGAAGATTCTTCGCAAGCTAGTTGGGCGGGTGAATTGGAAACTTATTTAAATACCACGGAAAAAAATTTATTAGGCCAGGTTAAAAAATGCTGGTCGTCTTTGTTTACGCCCCGGGCGATTTTTTATCGGTTTGAAAAGGGCATGAGAAATTCTAAAGTTTCAGTCGCCGTAGTTATCCAGCAAATGGTAGACTCAGAAGTTTCCGGCATTGCTTTTACTGTCCATCCGGTGACTAAAGATAAAAACCAGATGATTATCGAAGCCGGCTGGGGTTTAGGCGAAGCTATAGTCTCCGGTCAGGTGACGCCGGATAGCTACGTTTTAAATAAAAAGAATTTTGAAATAGAAGACATAAATATTTCCGAGCAAACCAAAATGCTGGTGAAAAAAAATAATCAAGGCGGCAATGTTTGGAAAACTGTACCTAAAAATTTAAAATCAAAACAAGTTTTGGTTAATAAACAAATGGTTGAGTTGGCAAAAATTTGTCTGCAAATAGAAAAACATTACCATAAACCTCAAGATATTGAATGGGCTTGGTCTAAAGGTAAATTTTTTATTACACAATCGCGACCGATAACTACTTTATAAAATGAAGCAGCATAAATTAAAATGGGATATTGATGAAGTCGAAGCGGTCTATTGGATTTGCCCGGAAGCGGCCAAGGCAATGACGGTTGGAATGAGAAAGATATATGGCTTTGGCTTTAATCGCAACGTGGTGATTTTTGAAGGGAATAAGCCTTTTAAGTGGTGCACCTTGACGATTGAGTTGGAATATTTGGGCAATCAATGCTATTTAAAGTTTAAAAATAAGCTATTTCGTCAAAAGATTGATAAATATTATTCAGAACTCAAAAAAAAGATTGACCAAGCTATTATTTTGTATCAAAAAAAGTCTTTGGCTAGCTTCTCTAACTCTCAACTTTTTGACCAACTTGAACTTTTTACAAACTATTATCGTCTGAATTTCAGCGTAGGATTTTTTGCCGAACCATTTGATTTAATTTTTCCAAAAGTATTCAATGACATTTTTAAAAAATACCATCTAACTCAAGAAGAATCATCTGATTTGTTGGCCATTTATCAGCCTAGTTATATAAATTTGGAATGGCAGGATCTAATTATTTTAGCCGAGAAGTTTAAACAAGGAAAAGATATCAAATCTTTACTTAGTCGCCATATAAAAAAATATGAATGGTTGGCTACGGGCCATTGTGGTAAGCAAAATATTGGAAAAGAATATTTTATGAAACGAATTAAGCAGTTGATTAGTGAGCACAAAGACTTAAATTCGGAGCTAAAACATTTAAAAGATTTGCAGTCAAAGATAAAAAATAAAAAGAAAATTATTGTCGTCAAATATAAATTTAACCAGAAAGCCTTAGACTTAATTGATTTAATAAATCAGGTTGGACCTTGGCATGATTTAAGAAAAGAACTTTTTGTCAAAACTATTTTTTATGCCGATGAATTGCGAGAAGAAATTGGTTGCCGGTTTGGCTACAGTCTCAAGCAGTTGCAACTTTTTACGGTGGATGAATTATCAGTTTTGGCCATGAACAAAAAGCTCGATTCGGGGGAAATAAAAAGGCGCCAAGAATTTATTTTTTTGGATGTAGACTTTAAGAAGAACAAACTAAAAATTTTTAGTGGTAAAGCATATAAAAAATTGGTTACCGAAGAATTTGAGGAAAAGATTAGTCAGTCTCATGAAGTTTTTGGTTCAGTCGCTTCGTCCGGAAAGGCTTCGGGAAAAGTTAAAGTGATTTATGGTACTCGCGGATTTGAAAAAATGAAATTAGGTGATATTTTAGTAACCGGTATGACCCGACCGGAGATGATGCCGATTATGAAAAAGGCTAAAGCGATTGTGACTGACGAGGGCGGTATGACTTGCCATGCGGCCATTGTGGCCAGGGAATTAAAAATTCCGTGCGTGATTGGCACTAAAGTCGCCACTAAAATTTTTAAAGATGGTGATGTTATCGAAGTCGATGCGATTAAAGGCGTGGTTAAAAAGATATAGATTAGAAGAATATTGAGATTATATAAATTAGCCGATTGACATAAAGGCGAACTTGCGCTAGATTTATTTCTTGACGTCGTAGTCAAGCTTACTTGTTTGCTCAGTGGTGAAATCTATCAAAAAAGGAGGAATAGATAGATGAAGCATGTTAATGATGTTACCGTCTGGCGACTTTTTGTGGTCCGAGAAAACGCCGTTGAGCCGATAGGCCAAGGAATTACCAGGGCGCAAAAAATAGAAGTTTTTGGCCTCGTACTGTTGTTTGTCGCGATTATTTCTGTTGCTATCTGGAGTAGACAAGAGGCGATGATGGCCAAGACTCTGGATTTGCTCGGAACCGTCAACGCTGCTTTTCTGGCTTTAACCAGTTACCGGCACGAATTGATCCCCAACAGTCTTAAGCGTCGGCACAAGGCCATTGTTTCTACAGGACTGACAGTCATCTGGATTCCCTGCGGCTGGCTTGACCGAAAATTGTTAAGAGATGTCGTCTTGGAAATTCCGATCGCGGTGATAGGTTTGGTTGGTTATCTAATTATTACCACCCTGTTGATTGCGAGCGCGCCAGCTTCATGGGTTCTTTTTTTCGCCGGGGTTGGTACTTTGGTTTCGGCTAAGCTGATGCAGATAATGTTTCGCGACATTCGGATATCTTGCCCTTTTTGCGTGTTCTCGGCTGGCACCATGTTTGTGATCTTTTTGTTGACTCTGTGGCAGGTATAAACTTTAATATATCTCAGCAGATGAAAGTGGCTTGTGTTGGTCACTTTTTTTAATGGTTAATCAGTGCTGCCCAGTAGCGTTAACTCTGTCAGGTCTTGAAAGATTTTGGCATCTAGTGCTATAATAATTCAAGTATTATTATCGGCAAGCAAGTTGGTTAAAACCGGCTGGCGCATTTTCTGTTTTTATTATAAAATATTAGGGTTATCTATTATGAAAGTAATATTACTAAAAACCATAAAAAATATCGGCCAAGAAGGGGATATTAAAGAAGTCGCGATTGGTTATGCCCGTAATTTTTTATTTCCACAAAAGATGGCCGTAGAAGCTACAGCCGATAAGATTAAGGAAGTTGAAGCCAAAAGGGCTAAAAAGGCTCAAGCGGCTGAGGCTGATCTAGTTAAAGCCCAGGAGTTAGTTAATAAATTAGAAGGTCAGGCGATTGAGATTTCGGCCAGAGCCAGCGACGAAGGCACTTTATATGGCGCCCTACCGACGGCTAAAATCGCGGCTGCCCTCAAGGCCAAAGGTTTTGACATTGACAAAGATAGTATTAAAGCCAGCCATATTAAGGAATTGGGTGAGCATGATGTAGCTATTGACTTAGAACATGGCTTGCAAGCCAGAATTAATTTAATTATCAACCAAGAAAAGAAGTGAATCTAATTTTTTTATACAATAAAAATTTTTGACATAAGGCCCACCGCGCACCGGTGGGCTTGTCGCTTTAAAAATATATGATTCCAATTTATAGAAAAAAAGGCTTTGATACCAATAAATATCTTCAAGCCCAAACCAAAGCCATTTTAGATCGGGTAAAAAAGTTTGATGGTAAGCTTTATTTGGAGTTTGGCGGTAAGTTGGGATATGATTTTCACGCCTCAAGGGTTTTGCCTGGTTATGAACCGACCGCCAAAGCTCAACTTCTAAAAAAGCTTAAAGACATTGAAATTATTTATTGTGTTAGCGCCAAAGACATTCAGCGTGGTCGAGTAAGAAGAGATTTTGGTCTGACTTACGACAATCAGACAATTAAAGACGTGAGTGATTTAAAAAAACTTGGTCTGAAAGTCAGAGCAGTGGTTATTAATCGTTTTTCCGGTGAATTGTTGGCAAAAAAATTGAAAGTTAAATTGGAATCACAAGGCATTGAGACTTATCTTTTGTTTGAATTGGCGGGATATCCAAACGATTTAAATAAAGTGGTTAGCAAAGACGGTTATGGTCGACAACCATATGTCAAAACCAGAAAGCCGATTGTTATTGTTACTGGTGCCGGCGGTAATTCAGGAAAAATGTCATTTTGTCTTTCGCAGATTTACCATGATCATAAACATAATATTAAATCCGGTTTTGCTAAATTTGAAACTTTTCCAATTTGGAATTTACCTTTGAACCATCCGGTTAATGTGGCCTATGAGGCCGCTACCGCCGATCTTTTGGATGTGAATTTGGTTGATCCTTTCCATAAAAAAGCTTATGGCAAAATCGCTATAAATTATAATCGCGATATTGAGAATTTCCGGATCATGAAACAAATGTTTGCTAAAGTGGCTGGTGATAACAATTATGTCAATTCTTATCGTTCGCCAACTGATATGGGTGTCAATACTGCCAAAGCCGGAATTGTCAATGATGCGGTTTGTCGAGCGGCCGCCAGGCAGGAAATTGTTCGTCGTTATTTTCGTTATCTAAGGGAGAGAATCGAGGGGGTGGAAACTCAAGCCACCGTTGATCAAATTGAGAAAATATTAAAAAATTCAAAAGTTAAAGTGACTGATCGGCGCGTGGTGGCTGTGGCTCGTCAGGCTAAGGTTTTAGCCAAAAAGAAAAATAACAATACTAATAATTATTATTGCGGAGCCGCCCTGGAACTGGCTGACGGGAAAATTCTAGATGGCAAAAATTCCAATCTGGTTCACGCTGAGTCGGCGTGTATTTTGAACGCCTTAAAATTTTTAGCCGGAATTCCCGATGAAATACATTTATTAAGTTCCAACGTTATTGAAAAAATCACTGATTTCAAGCAGCAATATCTTAATAGCCAAACTGGTTCGTTGAATCTGGAGGAGGCTTTGATTGCTTTGACCATCTCGGCGGCAACCAATCCAATGGCGGAGAAGGCTTTAAAAATGATTGATCGTTTGGCTGGTTGTGAAATGCATCTAACTTGTTTACCCAGCCCGGCTAACGAAGCGGTTTTAATGAAACTAATGATTAACTTTACAACCGATGCCGAGCTGGTAATTTAGCTATGAAAAAAAAATTTATTATCCAAAAATTAAATCTTTAAAAAATACTGGACCCACCGACCAAAGGTGGGTCTTTCGCTTTAAAAATATTAATTAATAATAATTTATAAGTGTATGAGTAAATTTATCTTCGTAATGGGCGGAGTGATGTCGGGAGTGGGTAAAGGCGTTACCTCAGCCTCAATTGGAAAAATTCTTCAAGCGCGAGGTTATAAAGTAACCGCGATGAAAATCGATCCTTATGTCAACGTCGACGCCGGAACCATGAATCCGACTGAGCATGGTGAAGTTTTTGTGACTAATGATGGCGATGAAACCGACCAAGACATCGGTAATTATGAAAGATTTTTAAACATTGATATTTTCCGAGAAAACTACATGACCACCGGCCGGGTTTATCAATCAGTCATTCAGCGTGAAAGAAA
>JBAYMO010000019.1:0-32552 GCA_041663485.1 Candidatus Buchananbacteria bacterium
GGCTTTAACCGCCAGCAATGAGGCGAGAAACCAAATGTGTCTTTCTTGGGGTGTTTTGCCATATAACTTATTGCTGGGGGAAAACGTGAACGACTTAATCAAGCGAATTAAAATTTTGGTGATAGAAAAGAAGTTGGTCAAACGTGGTGATGTCGTAATTATTGCCGCCAGCCATCCTTTTGGTTTTATCGGTCAGACAAACTTAATCAAAGTTGAAACTATTTAAATAAAAATAACAGAGTTGTCTTTCAGGCAGCTTCAGGAATTTTCGCTGGCCTGAGGCTGCTTTTTAAATTTATGATTTTTTTTAAGAAAAAATTTACTTACCGTTTTGATGAAATTACCATTAAGGATGTGCCGAAAGTGGGCGGCAAGAATGCTTCACTGGGGGAGATGTATCAGAAATTAACACCTCAAGGTATTCACGTACCAAACGGTTTCGCGGTTTCCGCCCCGGCGTATTTTTATTTTTTAAAAAAAACCGGTTTGACTCGTCAACTGCGAAAAGTGCTTAAAGATTTGAATACCAAAGATTTGACCGGTTTGGATTTGAAAGCGCGCCAAGCTCGGGAGCTTATTTTAGGCGCTGAATTGCCCTATGATTTAAAAAATCAAATTATTGGCGCTTACCGTCATTTACAGCAGCAATACTATAAAAATGTGAGCGTAGCAGTGCGCTCATCGGCTACAGCGGAAGATCTAGCGGGCGCTTCTTTTGCCGGTCAGCAAGAGACTTATCTAAATGTCCGAGGCGAACAGGATTTATTAACGGCTTGCCGGCTTTGTCTGGCTTCGCTTTTTTCCAGCCGGGCGATTTCTTACAGAGTGGATAAAGGTTTTGATCACTTCAAAATTGGACTATCAATTGGCGTGCAGAAAATGGTGCGTTCGGATGTTGGGGCGGCCGGCGTGATGTTTACCTTGGATACTGAAACCGGTTTTCGTAATGTAGTTTTAATTAATGGGGCTTGGGGGCTGGGTGAAAACGTAGTTAAGGGACGCGTGACACCGGATGAATTTTGTATCTTCAAAGGCACTTTGTTTACCAAACACCAGCCGATTATTTACAAAAAGCTCGGGCAAAAAGAAGTTAAAATGGTTTACGCGACCGGTCGGGAACAAACCAAGAATATCAAAACTAAAAAATCCGAACGTGAAAAATATGTTTTGTCGGATAAAGAAATTATTAAATTATCCGAATGGGCGGTTTTGATTGAAAAACATTACGGCCAGCCCATGGACATTGAATGGGCCAAGGACGGCAAAACCAAACGTTTGTATATTGTTCAAGCCCGGCCGGAAACCGTCGAAGCGACCAAGAAGTATTTGGTTTTAAAAGATTATATTCTAAATAAAAAGGGCAAAGTGATTGTTACCGGTTCACCCATTGGCGCAAAAATCGGCGCTGGTCAGGCTCGGTTAATTTCTAATCCCGAAGAAATTAAAAAATTCAAACCCGGAGAAATTTTAGTCACGGACATGACGGATCCGGATTGGGAGCCGATTATGAAAATGGCCTCGGGGATTGTTACTAACCGTGGCGGCCGCACCTGTCATGCGGCGATTGTTTCGCGCGAACTCGGCATCCCTTGTATCGTTGGCACCGAAAATGGCACCAAGCTGATAAAAAATAATCAGGCCATTACCATTTCTTGCGCCGAAGGCGAAGTAGGGAAAATTTATGAAGGCATTTTACCTTTCAAAATTAAAAAAACCAACATTAGAAATATTAAGCGCCCCAAAACCAAAGTCATGCTCAATATCGGTTCGCCGGACATTGCTTTTGCCTCGTCATTTATTCCCAACGACGGCGTAGGTTTGGCTCGGGAAGAATTTATTATTGCCGATCATATTAAGATTCACCCCCTGGCGTTGCTTAACTATCACCGGCTAAAAGACAAAAAAGCCAAGGAAAAAATCGCCAAACTGACGGCCGGCTATAAAGATAAAAGCCAGTACTTTGTTGATAAGCTGGCCGAAGGTATTGCTCAAATTGCGGCGGCTTTTTTTCCTAAAGACGTCATTTTTAGATTCTCGGATTTCAAAACCAATGAATACGCCAGTTTAATCGGCGGCAAGCAATTCGAGCCCAAAGAGGAAAATCCGATGATTGGCTGGCGCGGCGCTTCACGATATTATTCCCCAGCCTACAAAGAAGCTTTTAAGCTTGAATGTAAAGCTTTGAAGAAAGCTAGAGAAAAGATCGGCTTGAAAAATATCAAAGTTATGATACCGTTTTGTCGAACAGTAGAAGAAGGGAAAAAAGTCATTGAGGTTTTAAAAGAATCCGGCTTGAAACAGGGTAAGGACGGTTTGGAAGTTTATGTTATGGCCGAAATTCCTTCCGATATAATTTTGGCTGAACAGTTTGCTGAGGTCTTTGATGGATTTTCCATTGGCAGCAATGATTTAACCCAATTAACCTTGGGCGTTGATCGCGATTCGACTTTGGTATCGCATATTTATGATGAAAATAATGAAGCGGTTAAAAAACTAATTACCCAACTGATTAAAACGGCCAAAAACAAAAAACGCAAAGTTGGTATCTGCGGTCAGGCTCCTTCGGATTTTCCCGAATTTGCCAAGTTTTTGGTCAAACAGGGAATTGACAGCATTTCTTTGAATCCGGATACGGTGGTAAAGACTACCTTGGAAATTTTAGCCCAAGAAAAAAAGTTAAAAAAATAAGAAATGATTAGTTTGGTTGACAATATTTGAGCCAAATGTTATGTTATATTTTTCGGCTCTTTTTTGCGAGACTAGGCTCAGTTGCCTTTTCTTATATCTTGGATGGTAACAGGTGGTAACAGGAGGATGAATTCATGGTACAGTTCAAGCAAAGCAAGATTGTCTACTGGACTTCCGACGATGGGGTCAAGCACCGTAAGGAGTGCTGGAACCAGGAAGATTTCCAAACGGCGCGCGAACGGGCTCAGCAAGAAGGTGCCCGCCCTCGGATCAGGTTAGGTCGCCAGGCGCAGGTGCTTTCCGGCGGTTCAGCCAAATCGCCCAGGGCCTCGTGCTATCGTCGGCCGGTTTCTTGCCGGTAACAATCACTTTGCTCATCGGGTTCAAAGGCTATATGCCGGCGAACCTTTTTTATTTTTTAATTTTTTGGGCCAATATGGTAGAATGATAATAAGTTTATGATAAATTTTTTGCATAATTTTTTGCCCCAGCCCATTATTTTTCAGTGGTATTTTATTTCTTTACACTGGTATGGAGTTTTTATTGTGGCTGCGATTATTGCCGCTTTGAGTATTACTATAAAGTTGGCAAAAAGGCGTGGTGTAAGTTCTGATGAAGTTTTTGATCTGGCGTTTTATGTCATTGTTTTTGGTTTAATTGGCGCGCGATTATATGCCATATTTTTAGATTGGCCATATTATTTAGCTAACCCGGGCGAGATAATCGCTGTCTGGCACGGTGGCTTGGCCATACATGGGGCAATCTTAGGCGGTGTGGCCGCGGCGGTCATTTATAGTTGGCGACGTCAAACTTTATTTTGGTTCTGGGCGGACTTGGCCGCGCCGGGCTTGGCCTTGGGCCAGTCGATCGGTCGCTGGGGTAATTATTTCAATCAGGAAGTTTTTGGTCGGCCGACTGATTTGCCCTGGGGCATACCGATTGAATTTATCAACCGGCCGATGCAGTATTTAGGCAGTCAATATTTTCATCCAACTTTTTTGTATGAATCAATTTTGAATGTTATAAATTTTATTTTGTTAGTTTTTCTGTTCAATAAAATTTACGGTAAAAAACAGAAATTAGAAATCAGCCAGCCGGGCGTAGTGTTCTTGGTTTATTTAATCAACTATTCCTTAATTCGCTTTGGTATGGAATTTTTACGAGTTGATGAGACGCTCTTGATCTTTGGTGTTAGATGGCCAATAGTTTTTAGCTTGGTTTTATTTAGTATATCTCTGGCTGCCATTGGACTAAAATTTTTGACCAGTAGAAAAAATTAAATAATATTAAATTTAGTTGACACGATAATTGTATTATTTTATAATTAGGGCAAGAAAAATATGAAACAAGGGAGACTAAAAATTTATTCAATTTGTTTATTATCGATTTTATTTTTAATTTCTTTTGCGCCGGTTGTTTTCGCTATTGAATGCACCTGTACTCCGGTTACGGGAACCGGTAAGGTCTCAATAACATGTTCGAATAACTGTAGTAATTGTGGTTCCCAGTATACTGATTGTAGTAAAAAAGAGGAATCATTGTCTTGTATGGACTCATGCTTGATGGAATTTGATCAAGCCACTTGTGCCAAACAATGTGGTTCAACTTCAAGTTCGAGCAATGATTCAGATAGTAGTGCCAATACCACTGAATTAAAAAATCCTTTGGGTACGTTGGTTGATCCGCGTGATATTGTTGGCAATATAATTAACGCTGCTTTGGGTTTGGTGGGTTCTTTGGCTTTATTAATGTTTATTTATGGCGGGTTCTTGTGGGTTACTTCAGCCGGTAATGATGAAAAAATTAAGAAAGGAAGAGATATTATTATGTGGTCAGCGCTGGGTTTAGCTCTAATTTTTGCCAGTTACGCGTTGTTAAACTTCATATTAAACGCTATTACTACCAGCACTGGTACGGGTTCCAAGACAATGAATAGTACCGGTGCTCCTTCACAACAGAGTACTGGCGCTCCGTCGCAAAGTAGTACCGGCGCCAGTTCCCAATAATTGTTATAAACGCCTATTTTTTAAAGACTGCCTTGGGCAGTCTTTTTTGTTGACAGAAATTGCAAAATATGCTATTATATTAAGTTATGATTCTGGCTAAATTTAGCAATTTACCAGAGTCAGGAACCTTGAAAATTAGCGAAAATTCAGGATGGCATTGCCTTCCTTTCTTATATATAAACCTGATTTCTCCCTGCTTTGCAGGGTTTAAATAGTTGACTTGAATGGCAACCGCGCTTTTTGAGCGCGAAACAAGAAAGGAAAGAGAAAGATGCCTCCACAGCAACAGCAACAGCAGAATAAGAAGAATAAGGGACAGAGTTGGCCACGGTGCCAGCTTTGCCCTGACCAGGCGCACGCGAAATCCGTGCCGCCCGGGCGGAAAGGATGCTTGGTCTGCTTGCCCGAGTTTCAGTTGACCGCGAGCCTTTTGCGGTCAATAAACCCGGCCAAGTGGCAGGTCGTTGTCCGAACGATGACAAATCACCAGGCGGAAAATGTCGGTTTCAGTATTGACATTCCCACCACCGGTGAACAGATCATTGTTCACAGCAACGACCCTGGGTTCACCCAGCCGGGGATGTATGTCAGGGAGTTTGACACGAGCGCTGAAGAGCGCCAGTTGATCTTCACCGTCGGTGAGGATCACGACGTGTCCAAAACTCTGACCATACCGGCCGGGGGAACGGATTCCTTCGGTCAACAACCTGCAGCAACGCCAACCTTTGGCCTCGAGGTCCAGCTAACGGAACCCGACGCCAACAATATGCGCTGGATGCGCGTTGAAACCTACCGAAACGGCGTGTTACACAATGAGCCGTTTCAGTATGAACTTACTAGCGCCGCGCGTCAGGAGGTTCTGGGTAATGATCCGAGGTTTAAAGACGGGGTGATGTATATCGATCTTGCCCCCAGTTTTTCGCCTCGGGTTGCAGTCTTTCACGATCGTCAAGGTGGCGATACGAAGGAGCTGCACATTCCGGCTGAGAAGCGTAAACCGGAGCAGGCACATCGGACGAAGGTTGACCCAACCAAGAGCGCGTGGCAGAATTTCCTCCGCGCACTGAAAGGTGAGTAGCATGAAGCATTTTTTGTTTGAGCATTGGTTTCTATCGCTTCTGGCGGTAGCCCTGTTCGTCTTGCTGATTACGGTCGAAGTGGTGGCTTGGCTGATGATGGCCATAGTACCACTGTCGGTTTTGATTGGCGCAGCATACTATTTGCTGCAGGACGACCCGGCGAAAGCCGAGATCAAAAGGGCAATTCGGGTAGGAGTGCCAATTTGGGCGCCAGCCTTGTTACTTTCCACTGTCAGCACCGGCCTGCTTCTGGCATCCAGCTGGAAGGGGCATTGCTTCACTTGGTTTTTCAATCTCGGCGGACGCGGCACGCCTTGGCTGTTCTACTACTATTGGATTACAATCCTCTGGGTAGTGGTGATGGTCATCGGCGCGGCTATTGTTAGCCGACAATTTCGGAACGCGTTGGTGGTGTATCTGGGAAACTGGATTCGCCTTGGTGCATGCGTTGCGATCTGGCGGAAGGACAATAGTCCGGCCAACAGCCTCATGTGGTTGTCGCTAATCATCTTGGTGTCTGCGATCCTTTACGGTCTTCCTTCATCCAAAATTGATTGGGAGATGGAGGGCTGGAAATTGCAGGAAAAGGCCAAGGTTGAGACGACAGCGGACACAGCAGAAATGGGTTTCGGTCAGTTTCTGGCCGAAGCGCTGATTGGCCAAAGTGGGGTTGCTTCCATTGGTGAAGTGCTTTCGGGCGTGGAATTAATGGAAGAACCGAAACCGCGGTATTATCGGGGATGGCATTGGATAGTTTTATCAATACCGTTCTCGCTTCTCGCCGCGGCTGGATACTGCTTGTCCCGTCGCGATGAAGCGGCCGTGCACCTAGAAAGTTTTGTGGATTGGTTGAAGAAGAAGAAGGAAGAGACGAAGGTGACGGCTGGTGAGGTGATTCAGGCTGCGGGTGCGGCCGCGGGTGCGGCCGGTGCAGCAATCAGCGGTGCGGTTGGAACCGCAGCCGCTGCCAAGTCAGGTGGAGGTGAACCTTCCCTGGCAAAGTTAATGCTGAGTGACACAGCAACGACTTTGGGCATAAACTGGGGTGGAGCCATCATCGATTGGCTTCGCAAGAAATAAGGAGTTTTGGCAATGAAGATGAACTGGAATATTGAATGGAACGTGACGAACGTCGCGATCCTGGCGGTAGCTTTGGTAATTGGTGTGGCATGGTTGCCCACCATTACGCTGGTTGTCGGTTTGGTGTTGTTTTTTCTCTTTCGCTCGAAAGAGCTGAAGGAAAACGACAAGGGCTGGCAGTTTGGCTCAGCCCTGTTCTCATCGCTGTTCGTGGCCGCTATCACCCAGATCGTCTTGAGCTGGTTTTTCGGAGCCAGCCTCAAGGACGTGGTTTCGGTAGACGGCCTGGCCGGGATCATCATGAATCCGGCGGCTCTTAGTCTGGCCGTGGCCAAGGAAGTTTTTGTTCTGATTGTCGTGTATTGCGTCGGGTTACTGTGGTTCAAATCCACGGCGCCCAAACTCTGGTTGTACAAAGTAGCCATCGTTTTCACGATTTGTTACCTAGGCTACCAAGAGTTTGATGCCTACGCGCCGGTTGACGTGCGAGTCAGCAGCCGTCTTCGTAGTACGACGGCTATGGCTCGTAGCACGGCCGTGAGTTGGCTTCAGTCGAAGTTGTTCGAAGCCAACTCTAAAGTGAAAAAGTCGGCTGACATCAAGATGATGGTCGGCTCAGCCGACTATCTAGTGGTTACCATCACGGACGACGTCCCACTCTGTGAAAAAAGTGGCCAAGCCAAACCCGGTTTCCGATTCGTCGAATCGAAGCTCGACGAGAAAACCAAAGAAAAGATTGGCCAGCAATGGCTCGTGATGTTGGAGCGGCGCTTTTCCAGCACTATCTCTGACCTCGAGTACATCGAGCTGGTCAGCCGGCGGGATGAGAGCATCATCAGGTACATCCGTCAGGATTACCTGAATGATGTGATCAACGTGGCAGAGTCGGCGGCAAAGACAAGCGAAGACAACACTGCTGCCATGGCTACCAAGCCAGCGGCACCGTCTACGCACAACACGCCACCCACGCCCAGCAGCGCTTCCACGCCGACCCCGACCGCAGTGCCAGCCAAAGTCGCGGTGCAGGAGGGCAAAAAACGCGTCCAGTTTACGGCCACGTCAAAGTGGTATGACACTGGAGTCGTGTTGAAACCCGGCCAGTACTGCAACTGGTTTAGCACGGATTTTGAGCCGCTTGAACAAAGCGCGCTCGAAAGTCTGGAATTCGTCATTGCCATTTCGGAGATGACGATACCAAAGAGCTCCTGGCGTCCGGCGATCAACGAAGTCGCCGGCGGGTACTGCGGAACCTGCAATGTTACAGATTCCAACTCGAACAACTGTCATTTGTTTGTTCGCACAAACAATGGCCGGACGTTTGGGTTGGGACTGGTCGTCTCGGGCGAAATGGGGGATCGGTCATGAATATACGTGACATCGAGACGTATTGGGACGCCAACAACGCGTTGGATCCCCGTTCGGGTATGGCGGACGAAGCCGAATTCATTGGCAAGCTGGTTGATTTGAACATTGACTGGCTGCTAAGGGATGAGGTCGTTTCGCCGTTGGATTCAACTCTGGATGCTATTGCGTCCAAGGCGATTATGACGGCGAATCCGATTTCCGCGGCCGATGAGACGACGGTGGAAGCCTGGATCATAGCTCATCCGGTTCTCGCTCCGCCACCGCCACCGCCACCTGCTCCCGCAGCTCCCGCATCGCGACCGGCAAGGCCGAGGCGGAAAGCTACGCCTCCCGCACCGGCTCCGCCAGGGCCTGTTCCCGCAGCTTTGGCTACGCCTCAGCCGAATGCGCCAACCGCTCTCGGCTCGTGGATCGCGATAGCTTTGGCTATCGCGGGGTTCATTCTTTTGGGCCTGGGCTGGTATTATCAAGACCAGACCAAGTCTGAATCGGGAAAAGCTGTTGGACGGATCCAACAGCAACTGGAACAGCAGCAGGACGAGCTTGAGGGACTCAAGCTCGAAACACAAATCCAAAGCCTGAAAATGGAGGAACTCAGGCAAAAGGAAAAAAAACTTATTATCGCCCCCAATCCCACGGCAATCAGGGATGATTACGCCAGGGATATGAGCGAGCAGTAGTGTTTGCCCTTGACCTTCGGGTCGGGTGCAGACCAAAAATCAAACGAGCCCGTGGTGCGTCGCAAGACAAACCCCGGGCTCTTTTCATTATTTTTAATAAATATTCTGTTGGTTAGATTTTACTATTTTTTTGCCAATAAAAATTTATTAAAAACAGCCCGCCAATAATTAGCAGGGGAGCAATTAATATTAGCGCGGTATAAATGTTGGCGTTGAAAAAGAAATAAAAGCCTAGGCCAATTAACAAGAATAAAATTCCGCCGATATCTTCTCTTTTCCAGGCCACCACTAGCGCGGCTATCAGCAGGTAGTTGGGTGCTAAATGAATGGCCAAAGCCATCAAAGATTTTAGCAAACTTTGATTGGGCGCGAAAACATCAAGCGCGAATAATGCCAAAAAGAGAATGTAGGCTATGGCTAAAATTCTCGGGAGCCAGCGCCAAAAGTCATTTTTTTTCATAATGATTTTTTTATTAATCTTTTATATTCGTGAATGGCTAATGCGATAATGATAATATCCAAAAGGGTTAAGGCCAATAAAATTATAGAAAAACTGCTGGCCAGTTTAAGGATTTGAAAAATAATAAAAAATCCTAGAAAAACGATAGCGAAAGGATAAGCCCAGCGCTTATTTTTCAGCAATGAATAAACCAAAATAATTTTAATCAAGCCGTTGAGTAACAGATAAATACCGATAAAATGCTGAGTACTGACCGATAAGCTATTAGCTGAATTTAGTAAGTAATTGGAAAAAATATCGTTAGGATCGTGCAGCAGTTCAGGCTGAGTTAAGGTAATAACCAGATAATCCAAAGTTGTGGTTTTAATTAAAAGCAAAGTAAGACCAATAATTAATTCCAGCAAACCGTCAATGCCTTTAATGGCTACAACAATATTAAAAGCATGGGTGAGGATTTTGTTTAGTTTGTTGGCTAAATATTTAAACATATTGATATTATACCATAAAGGCAATTTATTAATTAAGTCTGGTCTTGATTAGTTACGCAAAATTGTCTATAATTTAAAGAATAATTTTATGAGCCATAATCATAATCATTTACCAGGTTTTAATCATAACAAAGAGTCGGTTGCCTTAAGTTCGGTTGGCGCGGGCTTAGTTTTAACTCTGGGTAAATTAATTGTTGGTTTATTAACCGGCAGCTTGGGCATAATTTCCGAAGCCGCTCATTCCGCGCTTGATTTAGGCGCGGCTATTTTGACTTATTTTGCCGTGCGTGTTTCGGATAAACCGGCCGATACCCAGCATCATTTTGGCCATGGCAAAACTGAAAGTGTTTCCGCCCTAATTGAGACTGGCTTATTATTTTTAACCAGCGCTTGGATTATATACGAGAGCATTAAACGTTTGATTTCTCATAGCACTGAAATTGAAGTAACTTGGTACGCGTTTGCCATTGTCATAATTTCTATTATTATAGATTTTTCTCGTTCCCGAGCTTTGGCTAAAGTGGCCAAGGCAACCAAGAGCCAAGCTTTAGAGGCTGATGCCTTGCATTTCAGTTCCGATATTTGGAGTTCGGCCGTAATTTTATTAGGTTTGGTTTTTGTTTCATTGGGCTATAATCAAGCCGATGCTTTGGCGGCATTAGTGGTAGCTATTTTTGTTATTTTGGCCGGCTATCGTTTAGGTAAAAGAACCATTGATGTTTTAATTGACGCCGCGCCGGCGGGCGTAACCGAAAGAATTTTTGAAATCGCCAATCAACAGGCGGGAGTTTTAGCTGTTGAGCGTTTGCGCGTTCGACCCGCCGGCGCTGCTATATTTATTGATTTGACCGTCGGGGTTAATCGCCGGCTACCGCAAATTAAAGTTGAGCAATTAAAATCTAAAATCGAATCGGAAATTAAAAATGATTTTAGTGATGCTGATATCTCAGTGTTAACGAAATCGCTGGCTCTTGATAGTGAAACGATTGCCGAAAAAATTAAATTAGTGGCGGATAACTTTGATGTCGCGGTTCATGATATTTCCGCTCACTCGGTTAATGAAAAAATTGACGTCAGTTTTGATTTGGAAATTAGCGATGTTTATACGGTCGGTCAAGCTCACCAGGTGGCCAGCCTTTTGGAGTCCGAGATTGTCAAAGAGCTTGGCGAAAATATTGTTATTAATACGCACATTGAGCCCGTGGATTTAGAAGTTGTTAATGCCGAGGTTGCCTCCGGCCAAGAAGTAATCGCGATTGAAGAAATATTTAAAAAAGTTATTGCCAATTTGCCTTTGGTTAAAAATTTTCATAAATTATCCGTGAAAAAATTCGGGGAGAATTATTTTGTGACAATTCATATCACTTTTGATAATCAAATTTCTTTGGCTCAAGCTCACGAAGTTTCCAGTCGGCTGGAGTATTTAATTCGGCAAGCTCAGCCGGTTATTAAACGAGTAGTGGTGCATAATGAACCAGCCGAATAAAATAAAAAATCGTCCCGCCCAAACGGGACGATTTTTTATGGAGTTTATTTTAAGTTAAACAATTCCTCCAGACTGACTTTAAAAATTTTGGCAATGCTATGGGCTAAATTCAGCGACGGATTATACTTGCCTTGTTCCAAAAAAATAATGGTTTCTCGCCGCACCCCGACTTTATTGGCTAATTCTTCTTGAGTAAAATTAAATTTATTGCGATACTCTTTAATTTTATTGGTCATAAATTTATTTGCATTCAGTAGTCGGGGCGGGGAAATCCGGTTGGCCGTGCTTAATCCATTGTCCGTTTTGGCAGATCCAATCGTCTTCACCCGACAATAACCTGAGACCAAAAATAATTACGGCCGCAAAGATTAAAAACATAATCACGGTATAAATTATTTTTTTATCAAAGAAAGTAATTTTTTCATAATAGCGAAAAATTAGACCATAAGCAATCATCAACAAACAAGTGGAATAGGCAAGGGTCATAGCTATCGCTTCATAGGCTGGATTTATATCTTTTTTAATAAAGAAAAAGAACATGGCCATAACCGCTAGCCAAGCATAGACTTGCATGGCCAGTAGAGCGGCTTTGCCGCCAATGGCGTAATCGCGCTCATCAGCCACCACGCCTTTTACTTTTTTCCTGGCCAAAATTAAAATCAAAAACGCGATTGTGGCCGCCACCATAGGAATTACAAAGCTTTCTAAAACGAACGCTTGGCTAAAAATAATCGCCAAGATGATGGTAATGGCAATTTTAAGCCCTTGGTACTGTTTTAAAGTCATAGATTATTGTTAGAATTAGTTAACATAATTTAATGTTATATTATTCTAACATTTTTGTCAAGCCTTGATTGAGTCGGGGGTATTTTTTTAATCTTGACAGGCCGGAATAATCGGGCATAAGATGATATTAACGCGGTGTAATACCACATCGCCAACACGCGATAAGGAGTCGTCATTATGCGAAGTCAGAGGCATCTGCGAAGTGTTTCCAAGGGCTCGACATTTGAGCTGCTGGAGATACAAAATGCGATTAGCATTGTTACCAGCGTTATCGAATTCCTCGGCTTGCTTTTCAAGGGTCAGGAAGCCTGACCACGGAGGGCGTATCATGAAGCACGTTCATTTAATTTCTTGTCGTCCGGTGCTGGCCTATCAGACACTGGATGAAATTTCCGACGGCGAAGCGATCGTCTGGATGATTCAGTACGTGGCCCAGCTGGTGATTACGCTAATCAACAGCGTTGCCGGCATGGCCAGCAAAAACAACAGCGAGGAGTAACGGCGATGAGGCACCTGGTTTTGATTTCTCGGCCGCCGAAACCGGCCACCACTCTGTGGGAGGTTCGGCTGATTGTCGAACCGATCATCGCGGCGTTGAGTCAACTGGTGTATGCTTTCCGCTCCATCAGTTACGCCAAGGAAGAGGCGACGGAAGAAGAGACGACGGAGTAACATCCGCGACGATAAATGCAAACGGGGTCTTGCTGGCAGAGAGACCCCGATTTTTTTTAATTTAACCCCGCTTAATTTAAGCGGGGTTATAGATCTAATTAAAATTTTATTATCGATTAAAGAACTTGCCCAGCCAGCCGAATAAACTAAATTTGTCTTCATTGGTTCTAATAAATTCCTGGGTGCTACTTTGAGTGGATTTTAATGCGGTAATTTGGTCGTTTAGTCTAGTTCTGATTTCTTCGGTTTGAGTTTTGTCTAGAACATTCTCTAAGCGGTTGATTTGATTAGCGGTTGTTTCAATAGTTTTTCGAAGTTGCCCAAGATTTTTATAATCATTACCTAAAAGAAATGTTTTAAACCGGTTACGAGCCTCAATCCTTTGCATTAGGGCCGTGGTTGTAGCCTGATTATTTTCTTGTTCTAAAGCGATCTGTCGTATTTCTTGGCCAATACCTTTGTCTTGGTTGGCCATTTCTTTTAGTTGCTGGACCACCTCGGAAATTTTTTGATAGCGTGTTTCGCTCATGATTTTACCTGGCTGGTTGGCGGCAAAAACCATAACCGGTAGAGCCAGTAAAATTGGGAGAGCAAAAGCTAAAACCAAATTTTGGACTTTGTTTTTCATACTTTTGACTATTAATAATTAAATTTAGTGTCAAGCTTATTTCTTATTTTTGGCAAACCAATAACCGTAAACTGCGGCGATGACTAGACCGATGATTAAACTTATCCAGGCCCAGGGTTTTTGGTTTAAAAATTGAGAAAAATTTTGTCCGGCCGAGGCTTTGATTGGAAAGCCAAACAAGTCCGACAGGCCATGGTTAAAATTTTTGGGAGGAGTAACTAGACCCGCCGTTAATTCAGTTTTAGTTTTTTGGGCGGCCGCGTCCAAATATTTCTGAGGAATTTTTATAGCTACCAACCTGGCAAAATAGCCCTTAGTTACTTCTTGCTTAAATCCTAAAAAGTCAAAATTTACTTGACGGGCTTCGGGTGAAGTCTTTAAAACTAACAGGCCTTTATCGCGCGCGGCAATAGTGCCGGCATCCGGATTCAGCAAAGTGATGTATGACGCCGGCAGCAAGTGGCCGGTTTCATCCATTAACACTATGTATAAATCGTAGCTGGAGGCGGCGTTGAAATAAAAAGTTTTATCAGTTTTTTCCTGATTATTAATTATGGCCTGAGCGGCAATGGAATAAACTTCGTATCTATTTAATTCGGGCAGAGTCATTATCGCATTGCCATCTTGGTCGGTGGTTATTTTTTGTTCTGCCACCGTTTTGCCGCCGGCATCAATTATGCTAATGGTTACGCTAATATCTTTTAGACCGCTTTCGGTAATATCGCGGCCGTCATTTTGACGCTTAAAAGCATAAGCGATGATTTCATTGCGGTCTACCGTAACGCCTAAAAAGTTACCGGTTTGGCCTTTAATATAGGCGTCAGGGTTATTAAAATACCAATCATAAGCCGGTTGGCCATCGATTTTTGTATTAGCCAGCAGTTCTTTCATAATTTTTTGGTATTGGGCAAAAGTGATTCGAGTTTGACCTTGGATCTTGGCTAAATCATAAATTTTAGCATTCAATTTTTTCAAAAAATCAAGATCAGTCAGGCTGGAGGAAGCGGCGCTGAGCAAAGTAAAATGAACAGCAGACGTAATTTCGTAGACAACGCCGTGGTTGGTGTTTTGCTTTGATGATCCCCAGTTGGGCGTGCCGGCCACAATTTTTTGATCACGATACAAGCTAAAGTATGGCCAATAACCCATAGTTTGTTCGCCCAAGTCACTATTTTGCAGTTCTTCCAAAACCTTAACCCACCCTTCGCTAATCCACTGGGGAGAAAGTTCAACTCTATTATTGCCTAAGTAATACATGCCATGGGCGAGTTCGTGGCGCAAGTTTGATTCGATTTGTTTAATGGCGCCGTTAGGGTCTCGTTGTTTATCTTCTACGTATCTTTTGGCCTGACCGGCTAGAACTAACGTGGCTTCATTTTGCAGATAACCGGTATTATGAACCGTGCCGGTTGGATCAGCCTCAATTTTTATCGTAACATTAGAAAACGGCGGACCAAAGTATTTTCGCATCAGCGGTTCCATTTTGGCGAAGTGATTTTTTATCGCTTCAACCGGCAGAATTGAAGAGATTTCACCAAGTTGCATTCGGTTGGTGTCCGGCACGGCGGCTTTCAGGCCAAGCGGTATCAAGGCGGCCGTGGCTATAATTAGAGTCAGCCTAATAAACCAAAAAGATTTTTTCATAGGTTTATTTAATTTAAAAGTAATATCAAAATGATTTTTAGCTTTAATTTTTATGAAAGGTATCTTGGGCATGGTAGATTTAACTAGTCATTCAATATTCTAAGTATATCAAAAAATCGCCGAAGAGGCGATCTAATGAGGCCAAGTTTATTTGGCCAAACTAAAGTATTTTTTCAAACAAAGGCCGGTAAAGATCGTCTTTGATATCAATGTTTAGCTCGTGGCGATTGACGCGGTCGCAAAATTCAACCGCGGCGTCGTAAATCATAGCCAAGGGTCGCTGCTGGTTGCCTTCACCCATGCCTAAAACCGCGGCGGTCGCTAAACTATCGGCCACGTCTACTTTGGAGTAGATAAATGGTCGGCCAAAAATATCTTTTTCTTTTCGGTAATCTTTCAGTCCCTTAAATCCTGCGTACCCCAAAGCCACTCCGGTTATACCCGCCCTAAGCGGCAGGCAGCGGCTATCCGTAATGATCACCCCAAATTTTTTTAGTTTGTATTTCTTCTTAAAATAATGACGAATTTTACTCGCGGTTTTAAAGCTGTCCTGAGGTAAAAGAATCAGCTTATTATTAGCGTTACTTTCGTCAATGCCGGCGTTGGCCATAACCAGGCCATCTTTAATGGTCAGACAGACATATTTGGTTGGCAAAACCAAATCGCTTTCCTTAATTATTAATTCATCTTTTGTTTGCGAATTAATTTTATCAACCAGCCGGCCTTCAGCCAACGCCACGATTTTGGAGGTAATAACGATAATACTTTTTTCTGTCAGCTTGAGTTGGTAGCTTTCAATAAAATCCAAAATATTTTCTCGCGGTTGAAATATTCTAGTTTTGATGGTTTGAATTTTCATGTTTTAACAATTTAATTCCTAGATAAGACAGGGGAGTATAAAATACTCCCATGATAACTTTGAATAAGTACCATGGTATGCCCATCAAAATTATGGTTTTGATAGAATAAATTCCGGCGAAGGCGACAAACATAAAGACGTAGGTATCAAATAATTGCGACCAAAGATTGGACAAGTTTGATTGCAGCCAGAACGCCTGGTTGTTTAATTTTTTCTTAAAAAAGAAAAACGCGATTACGTCTTGGTATTCGGCGATGATGTAGGCCAAAATTGAAGCAATTGACATTCTAAATGATATGCCAAAGATAGTATTGTAGGCATCCTTGGCCCAAAGACCGTCGGCTGACCAGGGCACGATTACGGAAATTATCGAGTAGGCCAAAAATAACAGAATTGATAAAAATCCCGCCCAGACAAAATTTTTGGCCATAGCTTTACCAAAGACTTGACCGATTACATCCGTGGTCAAGAAAACAAAAGGAAAAAAGAAGATCGCGACTGACAGATGAGTGCCGAAAAGAAACGGCATGATTTTTAAGCCTAAAGTATTGGCCGCCAAGAGGGAAACTAAGTAAATTGTGAGAGCAATAATTAATTTAAAATTAATTTTTTCATCTTGCATGAAATTAAGATTATTTAATAAAAAAACACCCCCAGGGTGCTTAACTAAAAAAAGCTTGCCCTGGTTAGCAGGAAATTAAAATTTGGTTAAAGCCGGACCAAGTTTTTAAAGTTTTGTTTAGACGCATATTGTATTATTAACTGGGGAATTCATACCACTAAAGTATAGGCTAAAATTATTACTTAATCAACTCGTAACCGGGTCAATCATTATAATATATCTGTACCAAAAAATCGCCCTTGGGGCGATTGGGTAATTTGGATGGCGGACCGGACGGGACTCGAACCCGCGACCTCTGCCGTGACAGGGCAGCGCTCTAACCGATTGAGCTACCGGTCCATTATCAATTTTTTTCTTAAACTTGGTACCGATTGCCTGCCCGCCAAACTTCGCCGAAGGCGATGTGGGCGGGAGCTACCGGTCCATTATCAATTTTTTTCTTAAACTTGGTACCGATTGCCTGCCCGCCAAACTTCGCCGAAGGCGATGTGGGCGGGAGCTACCGGTCCATATCGAACTTTCAAGATGAAATAACCTTTTATTTTTCCCGCCACACTTTGCTGCAAGCGATGTGGACGGATCCATTAAGCCGTCAGCCTAGGCTGGCGGCGATAGATATAATGATATTATTTTTTTACGCTGCTGACAATAGCGGCAAAGACTTTCGGGTACTGGCCGGCGATTTCGGCTAAAACTTTGCGATCCAACTCAATCTTATTCTTTTTCAGTAAATCAATAAATTTGGAATAAGACAAACCGTTTTCGCGGCAAGCAGCGTTGATTTGCACCTGCCATAAGCCACGATTAACTCGTTTTTTATTTTTGCGGCCGACATAGGCGTTAACCCCGGCTTTTAGTACCGCGGGTCGTCCCAATTTAATCGTTGACTTTCGGCGCCACATGAAACCCTTGGCCTGAGAAAGCAATTTCTTTCTTTTCTGAACGTGAGTTGTACCTCTTTTTACTCTTGGCATATTGATTGAAAATTAGTGATTAGGTTTAAGAATATGGTAATAAGCGTTTAACGTTTTTCAGATCGGTCTTAGTCATGTTTAAATCTTTTCTTTTATGGCGGGTGGTGTTGCCGGATTCGCGCGCGTTAAAATGATCCTGACCGCCGTGTTTGGTCATAACTTTTCTTTTCTTTTTACCATTGGTAAATTTGACGCGTTTGGAAATTGATTTTGGAGTCTTGATAGTCATAATATTATTGAATAGTAATTAATTGGCTATAAAACAGAAAAACAAGATGTTTTGCCAGTCTTGTTTTGTTTTCGGTTTAAAACATTAAACACCAAACGAACTCTGATGCTGACTTAATTTATTTTTTCGTAATAATCGTGCTCAATCGGCCGCCCATAATTGAAAGAGGCGCTTCAGTCGCCACCGGCACCAAGGCATTGATTGAAGCGACGAATTTATTCATGATTTCTTTAGCTAAGTCTTTGCGTTGCATTTCCCGGCCGCGAAGCTGCATATCAATTTTTACTTTGTCGCCTTCTTCAATAAATTTTTGAGCTTGATTGACTCTGACATCAATGTCATGTTCGCTGATGCGTAAGGACAAGCGAATGCCTTTAACTTCAACTTTTTTTTGTTTGGCTTTTTCTTTGCGTCGTTCTTTTTCTTCTTCGTATTTAAGTTTGCTATAATCTACGATTTTGGCCACCGGCGGATTAGCCAGGGGAGAAACTTCCACTAAATCCAAACCTCTTTCCTGAGCCATTTCCAAGGCTTGAATCGTATCGATTACGCCGATATTTTCGCCGTTCTCGTCAATTAATCTGACTTGTTCGGAGTGAATGAATTGATTGGTTTTGTGTCGCTTGGAATTACTCTGAAATTTGTTTTTTTTGTGGGAAATTCTCATTAATGTTGATTGGTTATTTTGGTTATTTTTATTTAGTTTACCAACCGATGGTTTAGTCCAAGTTGGTGGAGATGAGGGGATTCGCACCCCTGTCTAGAAAAAGATTCAAAGCAGGTTTACAGGTATAGCCAATTTTAAGGTTTCAGCCAACCGGTATAAAACCGGCAAAATCCGGCCGGCTAAAGTCTCAGGTTTCTTAGCGAACTATTGAGACAATAATTCGCCCAGCTCAATTAATGACACCAGTTAACCGGCTATTGAGCATGACCGGGCTGATGGCTTTAGGTTTTAGGCTAAAGCGGGAGCTAAAGATAAAGAAGCAAAAGCTGTCTTTACTCTAGCGACAAGTGAATTGGCACTTATCTTGTTTAATAGCCGGGATTAACGAGCCTAACTATCGGCGCTCGACCTGAGTACTTTTTATCTTGGTTCTATCGATTTTAAACATCCCCATAATTGGCAAATAGCCAATAGTTAACCGCGACGACTTTTTATTTGTCATTCGCAATTTGCTATTTGCTACTTATCTTTTTAAGTTTCGGCGTATCTCTCGGTCAATTTCGCGTTTCTTAATAATTTCTCGCTTATCAAACTGCTTTTTGCCTCTGACTAAACCTACCTCAAGTTTAATTAAGCTCCCTTTAGTATATACAGAAATAGGCATAATTGTCAAGCCTTTTTCGCGACTTTTCCCGATTAAATAGCTGATTTCTTTCTTGCGTAAAAGCAAATGCCGGCTTTGGGTCGGTTGATATGCCTTTTGAGCCGAGGCGGCGGGTTTGTAGGCAGAGATGTGAGCCCCGATTAAACTAGCCTGGCCGGTGGCACTGATGGTAATATAACTGCCGGTTAAATTGATTTGGCCGGCTTTTACGGCTTTAACCTCGGCTCCAGATAAAACCATCCCGGCTTCAAATTTTTCCAGGACTTGATAATCAAATAACCCTTTTTTGTTTATGGCAAGATTAGGCATATTTTCAGTATAACATATTATAATCGTTTGCTGGAAAAATGCAATTTTGTTATAATATATTAATAAAAGATATTTTTAGTATCAATTTTAAGTTCTATGAACAAAAAATTATCAATTGATATTTCTTTAGCCTCGGTTTTGAAGGTAACAGCCGTGGTTTTGGCCTTGGCTTTTATTTATTATATTCTTGATATTTTGATCTTAGTTTTTGTGGCGATATTTTTATCCGCCCTGCTGGAACCGGCAGTTAATTTTTTGGAATCAAAAAAAATTCCTCGCGTAATCGGCGTGATTTTAATCTATGTCTCCTTGCTTTTTGTCGTGGCTATTCTGCTTAGACTAATTATTCCCCCGATTATTCAGCAACTCACCCTTTTGTTTTATAGTTTTCCTGGTCTCTGGGATCAGTTTGGTAATAATTTTTCCGAGGTGAAACAATTTATTGATCAATACGGGATCCATCTCAACTGGCAACAGACTCTGGGTACTTGGCAGTCCAGTCTGGGTAGCGCGGCCAGCAGCGTTTATGCTTTTACCATTACCGCTTTTCAGGATGTGATCAATATAATTTTTGTTTTGGTCTTGGCCTTTTATCTGATCTTAGAACGAGAGGCCATGCACAAGGTTTTTCGCGTCGTAGTTCCGGCCAAGTATTTGGCCAATTGGATTAAAGCCTACGAGGAGATTGAAAAAAAAATCGGTGATTGGGCGCGCGGAGAATTAATTCTGGGTTTAATTATCGGCTTACTGTCTTTTGTTGGTTTGATTTTTTTGGTGCCCAAATACGCCTTGACTTTAGCTTTAATCGCGGGTCTGATGGAAATGATACCTTATTTCGGACCAATCCTTAGTGCTATCCCGGCCGTCTTTTTGGGTTTAATGGTCCCAACCACTTCCTTGGCGCGTGGTTTGGCCGTTTTAATTTTGTTTGTTGTTATTCAAGAGCTAGAAAATAATATTATTGTGCCTCAGGTAATGAAAAAGAAAGTCGGCATCAGCCCGGTTATTACTTTAATTGCCATGTTGATTGGGGCGCGAGTTTTTGGTATAATTGGAATAATTTTAGCGGTACCGATTTCAACCGCGATTGAAATAATTTTTCGTGAGGTCAAAGATAATCTCGGAACCAACAACACAACAAAAATAAAATAATTTATTAAACTAGGAAAGATAATTTCCTAAAAAAGGAGAAACAAAATGGCATACCCAACACCTATTCGTCCGCAAAGTACCAACCCATCGGCACCCGGTACTTTTGACGGCGCCAAGAAGAAACCGGCTCAAGCCCCCTGGTTGAAAGGCTTAGTCACTCTAATCATTGTTTTGGCGATTATCGGGGGCGGGATTTATTTATTGGTTGGTTACACCGGCTTAGGCAATGGTTTATTTTCATCAATTAGTCCCAAGGCGACTTGGCAAGCGGTATTTTTGAGCAACGGCCAGGTTTATTTTGGTAAAATATCCGGCATGAATAAGAATTTCATGGATTTGAAAAATATTTATTACCTGCAAGTTACCACCAAGCAAGATACTATCGGTCAACCTTCAGATGTGCAGACTCAGTCGGAGCAGCAATTAACTTTGATTAAATTAGGCAATGAAATTCATGGTCCCAAAGACGATATGATGATTAATCGGGATCAAGTATTGATGGTTGAAGATTTAAAAGATGATTCGCGCGTCGTGCAGGCCATTAATGATTATCTCAATAGCCAAAAAAAGAAATAATCAAACCGTAATATCAATCAACTTCAGTCCCGCTCAACGGGACTGATTTTGTTATTCGTTGCGTAATGATTGAATTTTTAGTATAATATAAGCAAATTGAATATAAAATTTCGTTCATGAAATCAAAAAAAATTCTATGTTTAATCTTATTGGTCGCTGCTTTTTCTTTTTTTCCTCTTGATTTTATTTTTGCCCGAATGGAAAGCTCAAGTTATGTCATTTGGGCTGATGTTTTTAATTCAGGCGGCACGGAAGATGGATCTTCTTCCAATTATAAATTGCAAGACAGCGTCGGCGAAGGCGTAATTCTTTCCAGTACCTCAACCTCCGATACTTATGGCATTAAAGCCGGTTTTCGGGAGATGTATCCGGATGCCTATATAATTTTTTCTTTGGGTAATACTAGTCTGGATTTAGGCACATTATCTATTAGCCAACCAAAAACCGCTTCCCATACTATGACCATAGAAACCAACGCGACCAATGGTTTTAGTATTACTATGACTGGTAACTCGTTAGGCAGCGGTGCCAATGATATTAATTCCATTGGCGCTACACCCGCGGCATCAATAGTGGGATACGAACAGTTTGGGATTAATTTGGTTACCAACAGCAGTCCGGCCGTGGGAGCTAATCCGTCCGGAACCGCACCCATTGGTTCGGCTGCTAATCATTATAATCAGTCCAATTATTTTGCTTTTCAAAGCGGTAATACTGTCGCCACTTCTTCGGTAGCGATTAATCAAACGGTTTTTACGGTATCGTATCTGGCCAACATGGCTTCCAATAGTGTCAGTGGCAGCTATTCAACCACCTTAACTTATTCGGCGACCGCGAATTATTAAATTATCATGAAAAAAATAATTTTTTTTCTTATCCTATCATCCTTTTTGATTTTGGCTCCGGCTCAGGCCATCACGATTTTTTCGCCGGTTTTAGAGATGTCGGCTAAACCAGGTCAGACCCAAAAGGGTTTGCTGAAACTTTATAATGAAACTGGCAGCGACTTGGTTTTAACCGCGAATCTTCAAACTTTTTCGGCGGATCATGACGGCCAGCTTAAATTTTTTCCGTTAACTGCTCAGGATAATTTTTTGCGCTGGTTTGTATTAAGTCAAGATAATATTTTAATAAAAGCCAAGCAGGCCATGATGATTCCTTTTGCTGTTTCCGTGCCGGCTTCAGCTGTTCCCGGCGGATATAACGCGGTAATCTTTTGGTCAGAAAAAAAAGATCCAGCCAATAATCAGTCGACAGTAAATATTTCCAGTCAGGTGGGCACTTTAATTTTTTTTAAAGTTGCCGGCGATTTTAAAGAGAGTGGAGAAATTACTGATTTTTTTGTCTCACCGGTTAAAAAGATTTTTTTTGGCTGGCCGGATAAATTTTTAGTGCAATTTGAAAATAACGGCAACATCTATCTTAAACCTCAAGCCAAAATTATTATAAAAAATTGGTTTGGCCAAGAAAAGAGTCTAGCTGCCGCCAACGGTGAAATGATTGTTTTGCCGCAGACTAACCGACGATTTGAAACCAGTTTGAGAAGTTCCAGCCAACAAAATTTTTTTGAAAAAGCCATTGAAGAATCTAAATTTTTGGCTTTGGGCCCGTGCCAGGCGACTTTGAATTTTGATTTTGGCGAAAATAATAAACAACACCTCACCCGGCAAATTGATTTGTTTATTATCCCGATTCATTTACTTATAGTCTTGTTTGGTTTTGGGCTTGGGCTGATGGTATTATTTAAAATCAATTATCATGTTAATAAAATTAAAAAAGGCATAAAACCTTCTGGCGTTGATGAAAAATCAAAATAAAATTATTTTTTTGCTAGGTTTTGTTTTGGCTTGGACTTTTGGTCTGGTTATGTTTGGTTCTTTGGTTTGGGCGGCTGATATTGATATTACGGCTACCGTGCCAGTTGTTACCGCTGTTTGCGGCAATACAACCATCGAAATTGGTGAGCAGTGTGAGAGCACCAGTGATTGCACGGCGGGTTATACTTGTTCGAATTGTCAGTGCATAATTTCCGGCAGCTGCACGGCCGGATCCACGGTTTGTAGTTGGGGCGCGTGTTTGGGTGGCAGCCAGAGCGGCATGTGTAGTAATGGTTGCAGTAGTTGGTCGGCCACTCAGGCCTGCAGTTTGCCGGTTTGTGGTAATGGTTTGGTGGAAACCGGTGAAGAGTGTGATGATAACAATATTATTTCTGGTGATGGTTGTTCCGGCACTTGCCAGAATGAAGTTGGCTGCGGCAATGGTGTGGTCGAAACTGGCGAGCAATGTGATGATAACAATATTGTCTCCGGCGATTGTTGCGCGTCGGATTGCAAAATTGAATTAGTAATTTCTCAGGTGGCGGCTATTGCCGCGCAAAATTCGGCCGTAGTCAGCTGGCAAACCGCCTGCCAAAATACTGATTCAATTTTGGAATGGGGTAAAACCATTGATGTTAATGAAGGTTCGGCCAGCTTGTCCGGTAAAAATTATAGTTATGAAATAACCGGCTTAACTAAAGCCACGACTTATTATTTTCGCATTATTGCCACGGCTCCGTCTTTGAGCGCTTCTCACGCGGGTTCTTTTATTACTTTAGGGGCATCAGAAATTTGTGATAATAATCTTGATGATGACAGTGATGGTTTAGTTGACCAAGCCGATCCTAATTGTCCTTGTCAACCGAATTATTCCTGTCAGGATTGGGAGCCGGATGTTTGTCCGGTTAGTGGAGTGCAAACTAGAATTTGTACCCAAACTAATGTTTGTTGGCAAAGCCAGCCAGCGCCGGAAATCAGCCGAAGCTGCGGAGTAAGTTGCCAACTCTCATGCGGGCTTTGTCAAAATTTGAATGTTGATAGCTGCAGCTGCGACGTCATTACCCCGTGCTGCGGCAATGGCAGCTGTGATTATCCTAGCGAAGATCCGTTTAGCTGCGCGGCTGATTGCCCGGTCCAGTGCTTGTCGGACTGGGAATGCACCGCTTGGAGCCCAGAAGCTTGTCCGGCCAGCGGTATTCAAACCCGGGATTGTTTTGACAAGAATGCTTGTCAAATCCCCATTAATCAGCCAGTCTTGCAGCAAACCTGTGGCAGCCAATGTCCAGGCTTAGCTTGCGGCCTTTGTGAAAATTTAGATCTTAATCAGTGCGTTTGCGAACAATTGTCTCCTTGCTGCGGTAATGGTGTCTGCGAAAATGGAGAAAGTAACAGTCAATGTCCGGCTGATTGTATTGCTAGCTGCCTGCCCAGCTGGAATTGTTCCGCTTGGAGTGAATGCAGTAATCAGATTAGAACCAGAAGTTGTAATGATACAAATAATTGTAATTTGAATTTGGGTCGTCCGCCGGAAATTTTGGCGTGTGGGGGAAGTTGTGGCGTGGCTTGCGGCCTTTGCCAGGAAATTGATTTAGCTAATTGTCAGTGCCTCAATACCGTCCCGTGTTGTGGTAATCGAATTTGTGAAAGTCAGGAAACTATTTGGTCTTGCGGCGTTGATTGTGGTATCCCGCCCGGCGCTTCTTTTTTGCTAAATGAATGTTTGGATGGCGTGGATAATGATAAAGACGGTTTTATTGATTATCCGGCGGATAAAGGGTGCGCTAGCTCTAACGGCAAAAGTGAGACTAATCTAGTCGAGATGATGCAAAATGCGGCCAAGCAAATTTCTCGAATTTATATTGATAAAATTTTAAACAGTAAGCAAGTTCAGGCGATCAATCGTCAATTAGCCGCACCAGTTTTGGTTACCACCGTAGCGGTTAATACCGCCTCTAGCGTTTCATTAATAAATTTTCTTTCCTATTTAAGATATATTTTCAGCCAGCCATTTGTAATTTTATTCCGCCGCCGCCGGACTAAGTGGGGGACGGTTTATAATTCTTTAACCAAACAGCCGATTGATTTGGCCATCGTCCGTCTTTATCGTCAGTCTGATAATCGGATTATTCAGTCTCGGGTAACCGATCGGTTGGGAAGGTTTTTGATTATGGCTGATCCTGGTGAATATTATATTACGGTCACTAAACCTAATTTTGTTTTCCCGACCGTCTATTTGCGCCACGAGAAAGAAGACATTAAATATCTGGATTTGTATCATGGTGAACCTCTTAGGGTCTCCGAAGATCATGCCAATATCACTATTAATATTCCGATTGATCCTCAAGAACAATTTAAGCCGGCTAAAAAAATTATTGTTCAGTATTATTTACGCAAGTTACAATATTTGGCGGCTTTTAGTTCCATTCCCTTGGCTTTTATCTCTTTAGTTTTAAGTCCCGGCTTGCTGACCGCCTCTTTGTTGGTCGTGCACACTTTACTTTTTGTTTTCTTCTTACGTTTAAGTTATCAAAAACCGCCCAAGAGCTGGGGTATTATCTATGATAAAAATAACAAAATCCCTCTGGCGCGAACTGTCACGAGAATTTATGATAAAAAATATAATAAACTTCTTGAAACCAGAATCACGGACAATCGTGGCCGCTACTCTTTCTTGGTCAATAATAACGTTTACTACGTAACTACTGAGAAACTTGGTTACGCGCCTTATAAAACTAATGATATTGATTTGATCAGTCAAAACCGTGAAGCTTTCGTAAATTTTGATATTGGCTTGAATAAATCGTCCGATTCGGCTGGGTCAGGAACCGAAGAGCCAATTCGTCAGATTGTATCTGAAGAAAATATTTCTCATCCAACTGAGCCTGTCGAAACCGGTGGCGTCGGGCGCGAAGTCTTAACGGAATTATTAAAGAGTAAAGAAAGTGGTCAGACCAATCCGGTTTTTACCGACTCACAGCCGCCTCAGCCGATTTTACCCGCCGCTTCGGAACCGGAAAAAAATTCTAATCTTGATGAAAAACCACCAGTGGCTATTAGTAATCAAGATAATTCCAAGCCGGAAAATAGTATTTTCGGTTAAAACATTTTTGGTAAATTATGTTTAGTGAAGATAAAAGACAAATTGTTCACATCGGCTTATTTATTTTGGCCTTTCTTTTAAAATTTTTGGTTCGCTGGCAGGCGGCGGTTTTATTATTGTTGCTTCTAATATTTACTTTGGCGATTGTGCCCAAACTGCGCTTTAAGAATTATTTTTATCGGCATTTTGAAAAGAAATACAGTGAAGGCGCGGTTTTGTATTTTCTCGTGCTTTTCGTTTTGGTTTTAATTTTTCCTTTATACATTGTCGCCGCCAGTTGGGCCATTCTGGCTTTAGGGGACGGTTCGGCGACTTTAATTGGTAAACATTTTAAGTGTCGTGAATTGCCTTGGAATCGGCACAAAACCATAGCTGGCAGTTTGGCATTTTTTATTTTTGGCACTCTGGGCGCGGTGGTCTTATTGAAATGGATGTTGCCTGATTTAAGTTTTTGGGCGGCTCTAGTTGTAGCCGTAAAATCCGTTATTATCGCGGCCTTGGTGGAAAGTTTGCCCCTGAGAATTAACGACAATGTTACGGTTACAGTAACCAGCGCCGTAGTCATGTATTTGCTAAAAATTGTTTAGCCATGAAAAATTAATTAGCCGATTTTGAGTAATCGGTTTTTTTAGTTTAAACCTTGAAAAAATCTTAATAATTAGCTAAACTGACTTTATAAATTTGTTAACTAACTGAATAATTATTATGGCAAAAGTAAAGCAGGCAGATAATGAAATCATGAGTAAATTGGTGGCTTTGTGCAAGCAACGTGGTTTTATTTTTCAATCATCAGAAATTTATGGCGGTCTTAACTCATTTTATGACTACGGCCCATTAGGCGTTGAATTAAAAAATAATGTGAAGCGCGAATGGTGGAAATCCATGGTTTATCAGTCTACGGACGTGGTCGGATTGGATTCGGCGATTTTAATGCATCCTAGAATCTGGGAGGCTTCCGGTCATGTCCAGAACTTTACCGATCCTTTAGTTGATTGCAAGAAATGCAAAAAACGTTTTCGGGCTGATCACATTTTGGAAGCCAAGGGCATTAAGCCGGACTTAGGCACGATGAAAACCCCGCCGAAAGAGTTAAGAGAATGTCCTGAGTGCGGTGGCGAGATGACAGACGTCAGAATGTTTAATTTGATGTTCAAAACTTTTATGGGTCCGGTTGAAGATCAGGCCAATATCGTTTATTTGCGTCCGGAAACCGCCCAGGGTATTTATGTAAATTTTTTGAATGTTAAAGATAGTATGCGTTTGAAATTGCCTTTCGGTATCGCGCAAATCGGCAAGGCTTTTAGAAACGAAATTACTCCAGGTAATTTTACTTTTCGCACCCGAGAATTTGAGCAAATGGAAATGCAATATTTCGTTAATCCAAAAGATGCCGATAAAGTTTTTGAGTCGTGGAAAGAAAAAAGAATGAATTGGTACTTGTCGCTAGGAATGAAAAAGGAAAATTTGCGTTTTCGTGAACATGATAAAGATGAATTAGCTCATTACGCCAAAAAGGCGGTTGATATTCAATATCTTACCCCGTTTGGTTGGCAGGAGATGGAAGGCATTCATCATCGCGGCGATTGGGACTTGTCTCGGCACATGGAATATGCCGGTCAGGATTTGCGTTATACTGATTTGGAAACCAATGAAAAATTTATACCATATATTATCGAAACTTCGGCCGGTGCGGATCGCGCGGCTTTGATGTTTTTGCTTAATGCCTATACGGAAGTGGCCGGCGGACGCAGTACGACCACGGAAAGTATTAAGGAAATTGAAACCATTATGAATCTGCATTTGCGTTTAGCGCCGATTAAAATCGCCGTCTTGCCTTTATCAAAAAAACCGGAATTGCAAAAGCCTTGCCAGGAAATTTTGGAAATTTTGCGCGGTGAACGCTTAGTGCAATATGATGAAACCGGTTCCATCGGCAAGCGCTATCGTCGTCAAGACGAGATTGGCACGCCGTTTTGTTTAACCGTGGATTTTGAAACCTTGGAAGATAAAGCCGTCACGGTTAGAGATCGTAACACGATGAAACAAGAAAGAATTAAGATTAGCGAATTGAAAAATTACTTCGAAAGCAAATTTAAAGAATAAAAAATTAAAAAAAATAAATTAATTTTTATTTTTTTGGTTAGCTGATTAATTTTTATGTATTCTAAAACAAAATTAGCCAATGGTTTAAGTTTGATTTTAGCGCCGCTGAAAGAGACTAAAGCGGTTACGGTTTTGATTTTATTGCCGGTTGGTTCGCGCTATGAACACCAAAAGATTAACGGAGTTTCTCATTTTATTGAGCACTTAATGTTTAAAGGGACTAGCAAGCGCCCCACCAGTTTGGATTTGACCAAAGAACTTGACGCGGTGGGGGCTGAATATAACGCTTTCACGGCCAAAGATCATACGGGTTATTATGTTAAACTGGCGACAGAAAATATTGAGCTGGCCTTTGACATTTTATCTGACATGATTTTTCATTCGGTTTTTAGGTCTGAAGAAATTGATAAAGAAAGGGGAGTAATTCTTGAAGAAATAAACATGTATGAAGACAATCCGATGATCCACGTTCAATCAATTTTTGAACAGACTATTTATCCCAACCAACCTTTGGGTTGGCAGATTTCTGGTCCCAGGGAAGTGATAAAAGAAATTTCTCGCGACGATATTTTGGAATATAAAGAAAAATTTTATCAGCCCGATAATATTGTTTTGACTATCGCGGGTAATTTTAAATCAAAACAGGTGATAACTTTGGCCAAAAAATATTTTGGCCAGAAATCGTCCGCCAAGGTTGAGTCATTGTTTAAACCCATCAAAATTAATCAATCCAAACCACAAATCGGTTTAATGACCAAAGAGACAGAGCAAGTGCAAACTTGTTTGGGGGTTTTAGGATACTCGCTGGCTGACAAAAAAATGTACCCGCTTTATTTGCTGGCGGTAATTTTGGGCGGTAATATGTCATCGCGTTTATTTGCCTCGGTGCGGGAAGAAAAAGGTTTAGCCTATTATATTCGCACTGATATTAGTGCTTATCGTGATATTGGCACATTTTTGGTTCAGTCCGGATTGGATAAAAAAAGAATCAAAGAGGCCATCACTTTAATTCTGGCGGAATTGAAGAAAATTTCTGATTTTGGTGTTACAGAAAAAGAATTAGTATCAGCTAAAAATTATTTAAAAGGAAAATTGGTTTTAGACTTGGAGGATTCCGAGAGCGTGGCGGATTGGTTTGGCAAACAAGAGTTATTATTAGATAAAATTTTAAGGCCGGAAGAAAAAATTAAAAAAATATTTGCCGTTAAAAAATCTGATGTTCAGGCCGTGGCTAAAGAATTATTTAAAACCAATAATTTGAATTTAGCGATGATTGGGCCGTTTTCTGAGGCAAACGAGTTTATTTCTTTACTTAAATTTTAATCTCAGTTAATATAAAAAAATCCGGCCAGGCCGGATTTTTTTATTGGGCTAGAATGTTATCAATACACCCAAAATAATGGTTAAAGTTATGGTTTGAACAATCAAACCTTGTTTAAGAGTTAATTCACGCTTGGTTAGAATTTTATGAAAACCAAAATGAATATCGGATATTGGTTTGAAAATTTTCCATTTTAAAATCATATAACAGCCATTTAAGAAATCAGGAAATAGTCCGCCAACCATGCCAGAAAGAACGGCCCATTCGGTTGGGAGTTGGCCAAATTGATTTAAAACAATCAGTAAAAAAATCATAACCAGCAAATCAATTATGCCAATGGCGCCGGCGTATCTAATTTCGGCTGGGGTAATATGATCGGCGTCAGCAATTAAATTTTCATCACCGTGAGGAATGGCATCAAATAAAAAATGAGCCAAGAAACCGCCGGCAAAACCCAAAAAAATATTGCCCGTGGCCTTACCAATAATTGCTCCAACTGTGCCGTGAACTGTGGAGAACATAGAAAATTAATTTGTTTTTAGTATGGTTAATTTATTTTAACAAATATTAATTATTTAAGCAAAAATTTTTAAACAGCTATAAACTATATGGACTGCCAGCTGATTCTTGAGTTGCCCTGACAAAAAAATCTTAAACCCTTTAGTTAAGGAAATCAAACAATAGGGCAGTTGGTTTATAGCCCAAATCAGTAATTCTTTTCATTTGGTATTTTTTTGAAAACGATTGACAGAACTATAAATATATGCTATTATTTGATGTTGTTCTTTTCAGATTATAGTTTCTACTCCGGCGAGAATGCTATGGATAACCTCATTATTATCTATTGTATTCCTACTGGAGTGGATTCTATTAGCGTTGTCAGGATGGTGGTAGTTTTGGCAATGAAACGGTTACCACATGTAAAGGATTGGACGATGGAACTGAAGCTTCACAAAGAAACAGTAACAGTACCAGATGGTACATGGGTCGTGAAAGCGCAAGAGACTTCTTGGCGGGAAACACATTCCACATTTGATGTGCAATGTAAGCTTGTTAATGTAACCATCGGTTTGCCGTATGACAAGGTAACACGCCATGAGGAGAATGTGGATGCATATCACAGCGTTATCCTATTTAGTGCCAATCGACCTTTTGGGTTGTGCACTCGCGTTAAGGGTGTGGTATACCTTTGTAACCCTGAATCCGAAGATGATTTTTGTGATGATGGGGACAATGGGTATTCCGCCGAGGAATTTGGTTGTGAAATGCCGCCATCAACATTCGAAGCTGCACGTCAGGTACATAAGGGCGAACTGGGGCGATATCCAGAGGTAGAATTGCCTTATTGTGTCGAGCAGCAGCAAGCCTTTGAAGATGGGGAGAAAGGTTCGTGGGTTTGGCTTGCGGATTTGGCTAGGTTTGTGGGTATGGAGCAAGAAGATGTACTCAGGCTATTCCATTTCTACGGGGATAGGCGTTATTACCTGTCTTACATCAAGGCAGCACACAAAGATGCCTTGCAATACCGCATAGCTACCGAGGGCAGGCTCGCCGTCAGTTTCCTTAACATCGCTTGCGCCATAGACGACATCAAACAAGGGAATCAACTGTGGGTTAGGCGGAAGTGGGCTAATGCTGTCACCAATATTGTCCATTTTCGTCGGAATCAAAGCAAAGTACATTAACGGTCGTTAAACCAACTAAGCCTTACGGCAAAGAGAGCACCGACCAGCTCTCTTTTTTTTATTCAAAAAATCAGCTCTTAAAGCTGACTTATAACCCTTTCAATAATAATCATCAATAAAATCAGGTAAAAAATAAATTTGTTTTCTTATCAAAATTTGGAAAAATTGCCCTGACCAAAAAATCTTAAACCCCTTAATCAAGGAAATTAGGCAATGGGGGTAGTTGCTTATAGTTTAAGTTATTAATTCTTATTATTTTATATTTAAAATACGAAATAGTTGACAACGTTAAATATATGTGTCATTGTTTAATGTGGTTAGTTTATCACTATTTTGTTTAATTGGTTTTAAGCGCTGACGATCATTGTCATTATCTAGAACCAATTAAGTTGAAGCGCACAACAACGGATTGAAGACAGAAAAGGAGTCGAGATTATGTTTGATCAACGAGGCCAGAGAGTCCAGAATCAGACCAATGTTACTGGTAATGTGGTTACTGCGGGGGGCAGTATAACCGTTATTTCGGGTGGCGACACTTCCCCTTACTCAGCCGAGGATCGGGAAGTTATGGTTGATGTCTGGCGTGATCTAAAAAGGGTGGCGCGAGCGCTTGAGGGTGATAACCCGGAGGAGACTGCCAATAAAATTGGAGAAGTGTCGGCATGTCTGAGCCAACTGATTATGCCTCAAACCGCATCAAATCCGGTGGGTTTCGATCAAACCAATCAAACGGTTGGAATTCAATTTCAGATTAACGTGGCGCATGAGCAGGGATTTCCCAGGGGATCTGGCATTCGGCAGATAATCAATGAAGTTGATCAGGCTAAGGTTCTGATCCAGAAAGGCAATTTCGTTTTGGCCAAACTGCACGTCAATCAGGCTGTTACGATGCTGGATGAAATCACGAGTTAAGAGGGAAACCAGTCGTTAGTTCGCTGGGAGCAGGAACCTGAAAAATTCCTGCCTTTTTTTATTCAAAAAATCAGCTCTTAAAGCTGACTTACATTTTCAAATAGTAGTTCTATGATAGCGAGGGTGGGAGTCCCCGCCTAAGGCGGGTGCGCCTCGGGCGCAGAACCCACTAAGCTTTTTCAAATGATTACAATGGGTGGTATAAATATTTTGGTAGCGAGGGTGGGAGTCGAACCCACGACCTAAGGGTTATGATTCCTTCGCTCTAACCAACTGAGCTACCTCGCCTTGGCTTCATACGCGAAATATAACATCGAATAATTCTCTCATTGCGGGGGCGGGAGTTGCACCCGCGACCTCTAGGTTATGGGCCTAGCGAGCTGCTACTGCTCTACCCCGCGTCGGTCTAATAAAAATAAATTTAATTGTGTGATGGCTGTTTCAGTAATGTTCAATAATCATACAGTTAATTGTGGCTTTTGTCAATTTGCCGAAGGAGA